>DASWTW010000264.1:0-20791 GCA_036401895.1 Herpetosiphonaceae bacterium
GGGGTGGACCAGCGACGGCATCGAAATAGTGCGGCTGGTTGGTAATTTCGATCCGGCAGCCTTCGCGAAGGAAGAGCGGACCGCGAAGCTCTACCCGGCGATCGGTGCATCCATAACCGATCTTGATCAAACAGGTTTGACCCAGGCAGTCAGGTATCGAATCCACCAGGGCGAGAAATCCATCGAGCTGCGCCAGGGGCCACGCAGTCTGCTGCGCTATAATCTGCGCACCCAGGCCGGGCTTGGCCTGTCGAACAATGGTGGCCAGAGCCGGACGCAGAGCAAGGCGCTTGCGGCAACGATCGCGGGAGAGCAGCGTACCGTCTGGCTGATTGAAACCAGCACCGAGGCTATGCTGGTGTTCGAGATCGACGATCTGCTGGTGCATATCCTTGCCTCTGATGCAGAGCTGCTTGAGCAGAGCGTGCTGCCTGCACTGTCGAAGCTCAAGTGGATCGATCCCGTCACCACACCGCTAGACCCTTATTCCTAGATTCCGCTTCTTTGTCTCGGTCGCGCTGTGGGTAGCCAAAACCTCACAGCGCGGCTTTACGTTGCCCGCCAATCTCCACTCTCTCATCTCGATCAGCAGCCTTGCCTAGGCAATCTCGCGCCTATCTGCCGGCAATTTGCTGCCCGCAAGCTGCGTGGTTTTGCCGATGTAGCCGTGCTCCCGGCGTGATACATTCTCCCAAATAGACTATTTTTAAACTATTGTGGTGGGGAGGCCCTCACTGCGGTCCTGCGGGCAAACAAAGGAACAAAGATTTTTGGTTATTTCGTTTTGTTCACTTGTTCGCTTGTCTTGGTTCCTGGTTATTTCGTTTTGTTCTCGGTTCTCTCGTTTTGTTCTGTTGTTCCTTTGTTCCTTTGTTCTTGCGTAAGGAGGAAGCTCATGTCCCATCGGTTGACTCGCCTGGTGAGCGCGCTGCTGGGTACCGTGCTGCTGCTGAGTCTGCTCTTTGTGAACGTCACGCCGACGCAGGCGCTGGCGCCGGCCTGGCAGCCCAACACGGCCTACGCCGTCAACCAGCTGGCCTCGTACAACGGCATCGACTACAAGTGCATCCAGGCGCATACTTCGCTCACGGGCTGGGAGCCGCCCAACGTGCCCGCGCTCTGGCAGCCGCAGTCCTCCACGAACCCTACCGCCACGCCGGTCCGCACACCAACGCCGATCCGTACGGCGACGGCCACCCCGATTCGCACGGCGACGCCAACGCCGATCCGCACGCCAACTGCTACACCTCCGGGACCGACGCCGACCTCGTCGCCGAGCGGCAGCCTGCCCAAGCGTGTGATCGTCGGCTACTGGCATAACTTCGACAATGGCTCCGGCTTTATTCCGCTGCGCAACGTTTCGCCGGCGTTCGATGTGATCAACGTCTCGTTTGCCGAGCCGACCGGCAGCGCGCCCGGCGTGATTGGCTTCACGCCCTACAACTACACCGCAGATGCCTTCAAGGCGGATGTGGCGTATCTCAAGAGCCGCGGTAAGAAGGTCTTGATCTCGATCGGCGGCGCGAACGGCACGGTGCAGCTTACCACCACGACCGCGCGCGATAACTTCGTCAACTCGATGACCTCGATCATCCAGACCTACGGCTTCGACGGCATGGACATCGATTTCGAAGGCCACTCGCTCTATCTCAACCAGGGCGATAGCGATCTGCGCAATCCGACAACGCCGGTGATCGTCAATACCATCGCGGCGATCCGCAGCGTGCGCAATCGCATCGGCTCAAGCTTTGTGTTGACGATGGCTCCCGAAACCTTTTTTGTGCAGGTCGGCTATACCTTCTACGGCGGCAACTGCATCTCGTGCGACAACCGGGCGGGCGCGTATCTGCCGGTGATCCATGCGCTGCGCGATATTCTGACGCTGCTGCATGTGCAGCACTACAACTCAGGGCCGATCCGCGCGCTGGATGGCACCTACTACAACATGGGCAACGCCGACTTCCATGTCGCGATGGCCGATATGGTGCTACAGGGCTTTCCGGTCGCCGGCAATGCCAATAACTTCTTCCCGGCGCTGCGGCCCGACCAGGTCGCGATCGGGCTGCCGGCTAACGTCAACGCGGGTAACGGCTTCACCTCCGTGGCCGAGGTGCAAAAGGCGCTGGACTACGTCATCAAAGGGCACTCCTTCGGCGGCAGCTACCGGCTGCGCAGCACCACCGGCTACGCCGGCTTCCGTGGCCTGATGACCTGGTCGATCAATTGGGATGCCTTCAACAACTTCGAGTTTTCGAGCCGGCATCGGACCTATCTCAACAGCCTGCCCTGATCGATACATTCGATTCGGCGGTACGAGCAGGGAGAGTGAGCGCTCTCCCTGTTTTTGTTGTCATATCCAGGCACGACACGCGCCGCTCGATCCGCGCTAGTACTTCATGCCGTCGCCGATGGTTCCGCAGCATCTAGCCGCCAAGTCCGCTCGGTGCTACAATCCGCGCTGCACCTTTCGATCGCCTCAGGAGTACAGCTTCTCATGCAGCCCGTTCAAGATCTTGACTTTAAGTTTCGTTATGTCCGCAACAACCAGAGTCAAGGGATATTTGCCAGCAAAGGCAGCCTGACCACATTCGGCTTGACACTCAAGGATCAAGCGCTCGCCTATGACGATATTCTCGGCACCTACTCGATTGGCAGGCGACTGGTGCTGATGCTCTCGCAGACCGCTCAGACATCACTCACGTTTCCCAAAGGCATGCTCGAAGAAAACGTGATCGTGATCGACACCAAGCCTGCGATCGTCCAGACGATCAAGCGCCGGATCGATCAGATCACGTCGCGACGCAGCGCCGAACGGCATCATCAGCGGCTGCTACAAGAAGACAGCGAGTATGCTTTTCGCACGGTAGACTGCGGCGAATGCGGCGCGGTGATCGATGTCTCAGAGCTGGAGCGCACAGCATACGTGTACTGCAATTACTGTGAGCATCTGCTGGATCAGCAGGGCCAGAAAGTTGCGCCCGATGCGGCCTACACGACCTGTCCCGAGTGCTCGATGTTCGACCGGGTGAAGTCATACACCGAGTTTTATTTTTATTTTCTGATCTTCGTGTATGGCTTCTCCTCCAGTCAGCGCCGCGTCTGTGATCGCTGTGCCCAGGATGTTTTCGGTAAAACTTTCTGGCTCAATCTGCCGTTCCTGCTGGGGCTGCCCTGGTCGATCGCGATCAAGGTGCGCTCGACAACCGGCCGCGATGTGGGACTGCAAGCGCTGCCCAAGGCCAACAAGCTGGCCCGGCGCGGTCGCTACCCCGAGGCCGTGCCACTCTATGCGCAGATGAACGCGCGCTATCCCGAGCATCCCGGCCTGCTGATGAACCAGGGCATCGGCCTGCTTTCCAGCGACAATGCCAACGGCGCGAACGAGTATTTCAGCCGATCGCTCAAGGCCTGTAGCAACTATGCACCGGTGCTGCGGCTGCTTCACCAGCTTGCCGCCGCTCAGCAGCAAGCGAATAATGGCTAGTCCGCCCGAAACCACACAGCCGCGTTGCCCTTGAGAGCAGACGCGGCTGTGTGATTTAAAGCGCCGATCGATCTATCCGCGTGAGCGAATGTCCAGCAGCTCAACCTCGAAGATCAGAGTCGCGTTGGGCGGGATCACGCCGCCGGCGCCACGCGCGCCATAGCCATACTCCGGCGACAGCGTAAGTCGCGCCTTGTCGCCGACGCGCAGCTGAGCAACGCCCTCATCCCAGCCCCGAATCACCATGCCCTGCCCGAGCACAAACTCGAAGGGCTGCCCGCGATCAACTGAGCTATCGAATTTCTTGCCGTTGGTCAGCCAGCCGGTGTAGTGCACGACGACGACGTCGCCTGCTTTGGGCGAGGCGCCCTGCCCCTCGGCCAACTTCTCGATCTGCAATCCTGATGAAGCCATTGCTCCTCCTTGTCCTGCCGGCGCTGCAAATGATCGCACCGTCGACGCTCATGGCCAGCCGTCCTGGTGGCCTGTCGCGCTAGATTATACGCGATGTAACGTAAGAACAAAGAACAAAGGGAGAACCTAGAACCCAGAACCTGGAACCTAACGCAAGAACAAAGAACAACAGAACACAGAACTAAAGAACAAACCCAAGTACCGCAATTCCCCCTCGCCTGCGGCAACCGAGGCTGAAGCCAGCCGAGGTTCGGGGAAGGGGGAAGGAGCGAAGCGACGGGGGTGAGGGCCTGACGAAAGAACAAAGGAACAAACGAACAAAGCAGCTTTGGTGTAACTTTTTGTTCCCTTGTTTCCTTGTTCCTTTGTTTACCCGCAGAGCTTTTGTTCCCTTGTTTGCCCGCAGGGCCACCTTACAGCAAACTCTGCAAGGCCCGGCGAAGCCAGTAGGCGATCGCTCCCGCCAGCGGCCGGCGGGCTGCCGGCTCCACGCTTTCGACGATGTGGTAGTAGCTCACGGCCTGATGCAGCGATCCTAGCGGCTCGGCCAGTGTCCATAGCTCGCGCAGTTGATCGATCGGCGCGTAGCTGGTCCACTGCTCAAGGTATGCATCACGGAGATCCAGCGCTGCCTCAGCGTCGAGATTCTCCTCCGCATCTTCGAGCATCGTCACCAGATCAAAGAACGGATGCGTCAGACAGCCGTCAGTCCAGTCGAAGCACAGATAGCGATCGTCGTGCAGCGCGATGTTGCCGCCATGCAGGTCGCCATGCGCCAGCATCTGCGGCACGTCGCCGCCAGCCAGCTCGCGACACATCTGCTCGACACGCGGCCGCAGCGACTCAACCTGCTGCCGCTCCTCATCCGACAGCCGATCCAGCGCCTCGGGCTTGTGCAGCAGCGACTCAACCTCAAGCGCCAGTCGATCCAGCCGCCGATCGACGCCGCCGATCGCCAGCACACGCTCGGGATGCGCAGCAAATGATTGCTGGACCTGGCTATGCAGTCGCAGCGCGGTCTTCCAGGCCTCGCGCTCGGGAGTCTGGCGCAGATCCGGCCCGACATCCGAGAGCAACATCCAGCTCTGGTCCCAATCGATCGCCAGCGGTGCCGGGACGTAGCCAGGATGCTCGGCGGCCAGGGTAGCCATCAGCCTGGGCTCATCGCCAAAGAGCGCACGCCGCGATGCAACCTTAAAATACATAGCGCCGGCTGTAGTGCGGGCGCGTAAGACGCAGGAAAGGCCCCAGCTTTTGACCTGCTCGACCGGCGCGCTAAGCTGGTAGCCGCGCTGCGCGAGCTGCTTGTGTATCCAGCGCTCCGCCGCCGCAAACCAGCCCGGCTGATCCCAGGCCGGACGCAGCTCGTCGCCCTGATCCTCGAAGTAGGCGACGACGGCAGTATGTAGATCAGGATCAGGAAGCGCCAGCTCGTCCAGCGCTTCTCGGCCGATCCAGCGCGCGTCGGCGGGTGGCGTCCATGATCGATCGCGCGGCTCCAGCACATAGAGCGCGCTCAGCTGCTGCGTCTCATGGTCGCTCTTGCTCCAGGCGCAGCGCAAAACAATGCTGTCAAGAGCAAGTTTTTCGCGAATCGCGAGGATCACCTGCTCAAGCTCGGGCGTCCAGATCCGCCCGTCCACCTGAGCGTGGGGCAATGTCCAGCCTTGTGCGTTGGAAAGCACTAGCACGCCGGGCTCGGCCGAATGCTGAATGATCGCATAAAGATGTGTATTCCATTGCGGCGGTGTGGTGCTCATGGTGTGCTCCTATACAGCTTGCAACAACGCGTGTTTTTCCTGGCGTGAGTGGTGAAGGTCGTGTCGAGCGGCAAGTGTAGAAGAAATCCGGCGGCTGCACACCCAACTTTTCGCCGATGTTGCTCTGGCCCAAAAGACGAAGCGCACAGAGATTCAAGCAATTGATTATCTGCATGTTCGCTCGCATCATCTCCACCTGTTGAATCAGGAACCCAACCGTGTTCTGAATATAGAATTAATCGCGGATAGTTGGTAGGAAACATTTGCTATACTGATCTTGAAACGTGAGGAAGGAAGCTAGATGAATGCTATAACGTTGAATGAGGCAAAACGCAATTTAGAGCAGATCATCGATCAGGTGATTGCAGATGCCGAGCCGACAATCGTTGTCACGGATTCTGGACAGCAGGTTGTGTTTTTATCGCTGGATGAATTCAACTCCTGGAAGGAAACTCTGTACTTGCTGGTGAATCCAGCAAATGCGGCTCATCTACGGCAATCGATCGCAGAAGCACAGGCAGGTAATGTTCAGCAGAGGGAGCTTTCCGAAGGATGAAGCTTTGCTTTACTCCCTCTGCATGGGAGGATTACCAGTGGTTTCAAGAGCATGATCGTAAGCTGGTAAAGCGCATCAATCAGCTCATTAAGGATGTGCTACGCTCTCCTTTTGATGGAATTGGCAAACCCGAACCACTCAAGGCTGAGTTATCGGGTTACTGGTCACGTCGAATCAATGAAGAGCATCGTCTCATTTATACTGCCACTACAACCGAGATCGTGATCATTGCATGCCGCTATCATTACAGCAAGTAAGCATTCAACAGCTCAACGACCCATAAGTTTAGAGTCCTGCTCGCCGTCTCCCCAACTCTTTATCCGCTCACCGTGTACGACGCCGACATCTCCGGCGGCTGGCGCAGAGTCTGGTACACCGTGCAGTAGCGCTCGGTCAGCGCCAGCAGCTTGTCCAGCTTCTCGGGCTCGGCATCGGTGTCGAGATCGAAGCGCAGCCGAATGTTTTTCAGCCCGACCGGCGCATCCTTGGCCACCGAGAGCGTGCCGCGCATGTCGAGATCGCCCTCGGCAGAGACAGTGCCGCCACGCACGTCGACACCGATCGACGTCGCCACGGCGCGCAGTGTCACGCCGGCACACGCGATCAGCGCCTCCAGCAGCATATCGCCGGAGCAAGCCGCGAGACCATCGCCGCCCGCCGCCGGGTGTAGACCAGCCTCGACCAGCGCTTTGCCCGTCTCGATGCGGCAGGTCAGGCCGTCGCCGAGCTGGCCCTTGGCTTTCAGCGTAATCAGCGCAGTCTCCGGCGCTTCCCGGTATTTATCCTTCAGCGGCGCTTGCAGCGCGCGCAGCTCCTCGGTATTCACGATCAAACTCCTTAATCACTCCCAACGCCGCGCGTTGGCTGGAAAATCGTCGCTCTGCGGCGGAACGACACAAAAAAGATGGCCGCTGGGATCGCGCATGATCCACCAGCGCTCGATCTGCCGCTCACGAGTCGCGCCCAGCGCTTCGAGCCGCCGCACCTCGGCCTCGACATCGTCGGTCTCGAAGTCGAGATGAATCCGGCTCGGCCCGTCGATACGCTGAAGATCGAGCAGCAGGCCATCGACTGCGCCCGGCAGCGGAACGTAGGGATCGGTCGGATCATCAGGATGCTTCGGAGCAACGCCGAGCGCGCCGCTCCAAAAGCGCACACTATCGTCCATCGTGCTCTCGTCGCAGTCGATCAGAATCGCGCACAGACGGCTGTGATGCATTGTACACACTCCTTGAGGTTTAGATCGCACCAGCTCTGCCTCAAAAGCTTACGCCGAGGCCGCACGGGGAGCGCTCAACTTCTGTGCCAGCAGCTGCTCGAAAACAGAGCGCTGCTCCGGCGTGAACGCGCGCTTCGGCACAATCTGAAACATGTTTTTGTTGATCGCGAAGATCAGCAGATACGCGTCCGGTGTTTCGACCACGCGCTGAAACGTGCCCCAATCCATCGTCGACTCACCGTGAACTGTGCTTACGGCGATGCGGTCGTCGGTGACGCGCCAATTCATTTCGACGCGCAGCCGCTCATTGCGCTGAACCTGACGGCCCGTCATCCAGGGCACGATCAAAAAGAGTACAGTCACGTACAAGAGCAGCGGCAGTCCTGCGGCCACGACAAACAGCAGCGGCGAAACGTTGAACGCGGTCCACTGCGTGATCGCTAAGATCGCCAGGAGCAGAAGAAAGATCCAGGTTGATGGACGACGCAGGTAGTACCAGCGGGCGTTACGTACAAACTCTTCTTTGGTCAGCGCAAAGCGAAACTCAAGCGGCTGAGTCATAGCAATCTCCATCCGACTAGAGATTTACTCGGCCTCCCTCTCACAGACTGCTTGCAAGTGTAGCAGACACAGGCAAATGGAGCAGGCCCTCACTTCTGGCCCGGTGGGCAAACAAAGGAACTGCCCACCCGGCGAAGAAGGGAACAAAGGAGTTTTGATGTCAGTGTTTTGTTCTTTGGTTCCTTTGTTCCTTTGTTCTTTTGTCAGGCCCTCACCCCCGGCCTGCGGCCACCGCCTCTCCAGGCCCAGAGGGCGCCCCCGATAGGAGAAGGGGAATCGAGGTGCTTGCGTTTGTTCTTTTGTTCCTTTGTTCGTTTGTTCTCCGTTCTGTTGTTCTCCGCTTGACCATCTCGCTCGTGCGTTCTACAATCCCAGCACACATACGCGAATGGTCCTGCACATGATCGAGCAGCTAGCCCCGACCGCCATCAGCCAGTTTATCCGCCTAGACGCTTGCCAGCGCTTCCTGTACTTCACGCTGCATCCCGAGACGACTCGTGAGCTACGTGAGCGCTACGGCGCGCGCGTGCGTCCGCTCTCGCCGCTGCTCAAGCAGGCGGGCCAGCGCTTCGAGGACCAGGTCGTCGAGACGCTGCGCGGCAAGCATACGATCGTCGATCTGTCGAAGGGCGGTGTGCAGGCCACGATCGAGGCGCTGGCGCAGGTTGGACGCGAGCCGGTGATTTTGACGCAGGCGGCGCTCGAAGGCACGATCGGCGAGTGGCGCTCAGCGGGCCGGGCAGATCTGATCGAGGCGATTCGTGACAAGCGCGGGCGGCTGCATGTGCTGATCGCTGATGTCAAGGCCAGCCGCGAGGAGCGCCTGGAGCACCGGGTGCAGGTCGCGATCTACTCGCTGCTGCTGACCGACCTGTGCCGTCGCGCCAAGCTGCCGCTGATCCGCATCGTCGGCGCGGTGGTGCATCGCATGACCGCCGTCGACTTCGAAACGCTGCACGATCAAAACCTGTACTTCGATCTGGGGCCGTACCAGACGCTGGTGCTGGAACTGATCGCCGGCGAGGACGGGCCGCTCAGCCAGGCGGCCAGCGCGGCGCTCGACGATCTGCCGTTTGCCCTGAGCGCGCTGTGTGACGGCTGCCAGTTCAACTCGATCTGTCTGCCCCGCGCAGCAGAGCGCGCCGATCTGGCCTTGATCGCGGACGTGACCAGAACCACTCGCAGTGCGCTGTTTGCCCAGGACATCACCGATCTGCCGGCGCTGGCCGCACTCAAGGAGCCTGACGCCGCCGGAAAGCTTCAGCCGGCGCCGGATCAGGCCGATCGCATCGGGCTGCTGCTGCGCGACCCGGTGATCGCGCCGCATCTGGATCAGCTGATCGCCAGGGCGCGGGCCGTGCTGCGGCGGCTGGATGCGACAGTTCGCGCGCCATCGCGGCTGCCGGATTACCAGGCCTCGCCGCTGCCGGAGCTGGCCGCGCATCCGCATCTGATCCAGATCTTTCTCGACGTTCAGGCCGACGACGTGACCGGCGATCTGTATCTCGCGGCGGCTTTGCTGCTCGGTCCCGGCGGTGAGCGGATCGTGACGCGCATGACAGACGCGCCGCCGACTGACGCCAGCGAGGCCGAGCTGCTCAGCGATTGGGCCGGCGACATCGAGCTTGCGATTCGCGAGATCGCTACCGACGATGCGCCGCCGCTGCATGTGCTGGTCTATGATCGCCGCGCTCAGCGGATCGTGCTTGAGGCATGCGCCCGGCATGAGCAGCGCCATCCGCTGCTGGGCGTGCTGGTAGCCTGGCTTCAGGAGCGGCCCCAGATCGAGCGCGCGACCTGCGCCCGGCTGCGCGAGGTGATCGGCCAGCAGCGCAACCTCAAGCTTACCTGCGACTCGCTGTATGCCGTCGCGACCGAGGTCTGGGACGATGGGCAGCGCTTCTCGTGGAAGACCGCCGAGCGCGATTTTACGCGGCTCTTTCGCGCGGGCATTTTCGATAATGTTCAGCGCTTTGTGCGTGATCAGGATGGGCTGAAAGCCGCGCCGGCGCTGGCGGAGTCGAGCATCAGCCTTGAGGCGACCAGCCGCTTCAACAGCCAGATCCCCAGCGAGTACGCCTACGACATCTGGGCCGGGACGCCGAACAAGCCCGGCCGCGACGATCTGCTGGCGTTTGCCGCGCAGCGACTGCGGGCGCTGGCGCATCTCGCCGCCGCCTCACGCCGCCAGCGCAACCTGGACGTGCCGCAGCTGCCGCTTGAGCAACTGCCCAGCGCGGCCGGTCCTCGCGATCTCCGCAGCGCGCTGATCGAGTTTCTGGAGCTTGAGCACACCGCAGTCCTGGCCGACCTGCTGGCGCATGTGCGGCTGCCGATCGCGCGGCGCGTGCTGACGGGCCGCACCGCGCTGCTGGAAGCGATCATGTTCGAGCCCAAGGGCGAGCCGCCGCTGGCGCGCTTTCGGCTGGTGGCGCAGCCGGGCAGCGGCGCGGTTCAGCCGCGCTTCAAAGTCGGCGATTGGGCCGTGCTCAACGAGGCCGTCGATGGGCTGAGCCCGTGGGAGATCATTCGCGGCCGGCTGGTGATCATCAGCGCGATCGACGAGGAGACCGTCGAGGTCGAGCTAACCTCGCTCAGCTCGGCCGGACAGTTCAAGTTCCACCACGACTCGAAGCTTCAGGTGCAGCTGCGCTGCCGCTACACGCTCGACGATATGGCCGACGATCTGCTGGGCGACAAAGTCCGCGCCGCGCTGGATCACCTCGCGACCAATCCGCTGGCCCGCTGGCTCGACGCGCCCGGCGATGCGACTACAAGCATCGCCTTCGACGATCAGGCGCTCGCCGCTGCCGCCGCCGATCTGATGACGCTGCATGCGCCCGCGCTGCCGACCGAGGCGCAGCAAAAGGTGATCGCGACGGGCGCGCAGACTCCGCTGCGGCTGGTGCAGGGACCGCCCGGCTCCGGCAAGTCGCGGACGCTGGGCCTGGCGGTGGTGGCACGTCTGCTGGCGGCGGCGATGCAGGGAGAGCCGCTGCGCATCGCGGTGACAGCCAAGACACACAGCGCGGTCCAGGTGGCGCTGGACAGCATCGCGCGGGCCTGGCAAACCTGGTCCGCCGTCTCCGAGCCGCTGCTGCCGCTGGCCGACATGCCGATCGTTAAACTGGGCGGCAGCTCGATCGCGCCGAGAGCAAAAGGCGTGCGCTGGGCCGATCCGCGCAAAAACGTCAAGGATCTGCGCTCGCTGCTGGGCGGCGCTGCCGTGATCGGCGGCACTCCCGGCGGCCTGAGCGCGCTGCTGGACACGACGCAGCGCAAGGCGCGCTGGAATGGCCTGTTCGATCTGCTGCTGATCGACGAGTCCTCGCAGATGAGCCTGCCCGAGGGCTTGCTCGCGGCCAGCACGCTGCATGAGCGCGGCCAGCTGATCGTCGTGGGCGATCATCGCCAGATGCCGCCGATCATCACCCACACCTGGACGGCGGCGGTCGGCTCGCTGGCCGCGTGGCAGCCTGAGCGCTCGCTCTTCAAGTGGCTGCTCGACGCCCACGCGCCGGTGGTGGCGCTTGACGAAAGCTTCCGGCTGCATCGCGATCATGCCGCGTTTCTTCAGCGCGCGATCTACCACGCCGACGGGATCGTCTTTCACTCGCGCCGCACCGAGCTGCTGCCGCCGCACGACTTCGCCGATCCGTTTATCGCCGCCGCGCTGCGCTGGAACGTGCCGTTGGTCGTGATCGAGCACAGCGAGCGCTCGTCGCGCCAGGCCAACGCGCTGGAGGCCGGGCTGGTGGCGGATCTGGTGCGCGCCTGCCTGAAGCTTGGTCTCGACGGCCGCGACGGCATCGGCGTGGTGGTGCCGCACCGGGCGCAAAAAGCCGCGCTGCGGGCACTGCTGCCCGAGCTAGCCAGCGCCGACTCGATCGATACGGTTGAGCGCTTCCAGGGCGGCGAGCGCGATGTAATCATCGTCGCGTGTACGGCGTCCGATCCCGATTATGTCAGCGCCGAGGCTGAATTCTTGCTGGACCCGCAGCGACTCAATGTTGCGCTGTCGCGGGCGCGCAAAAAGCTGATCGTCGTCGCGGCGGCAACTGTATTTGGCACGCTGCCCGGCAGCCTACCGATCTTTGAGCGTGCCGCGCTCTGGAAACGTCTGCACAGCCACGCCGCGCCGCATCCGCTCTGGAGCGGCAGCCGCTACGAGCATACGATCCACGTGCTGGGGCCGGCGACGACGCAAGATGTATAAGCCAGGATTCACGTGGACAACGTGGATAAGCTTGTTGATGAAAGGATGAGTCATTAATCATGAGCAACGCGGATCAGAATCGACCACTGCGAGTCGGAGTTGTCGGCCTGGGCTATGCCGGCGAGACGCATACCAAATCGTATCTGCAAATACCGAATGTCGAGGTTGTGGCCCTGGCGGGTCTGGAGGCAGAGAGGCTGGCGCTGCTCGGCGCGACCTTCAATATCCCGCATCTCTACCCGGATTATCAGTCGCTGGTTGCGCGCGACGACCTCGATATTGTCAGCGTGTGCGTGCCCAACTATCTGCACGCACCGATCACGATCGCGGCGCTGGAGAGTGGCAAGCATGTGCTGTGCGAAAAGCCGCTGGCACGCTCCGGCGCTGAGGCCGAGGCGATGGTGCAGGCCGCGCGCAAGGCCAACCGCGTGCTGGAAGTGGCTTTCAACCATCGTGAGCGCGGCGATGTGCAGGTGCTCAAGCGCTACATCGACAACGGGAAGCTGGGCCGGATCTACCATGCCAAGGCTAGCTGGATGCGCCGGCGTGGCATTCCGGGGATCGGCAGCTGGTTCACCAGCAAAGAAATGGCCGGCGGCGGGCCGCTGATCGATCTGGGCGTGCATGTGCTGGATCTTGCGCTGTTCCTGCTGGGAGAGCCGGATGTGGTCAGCGTGAGCGCCGCAACCTACGCCGAACTTGGCCCGCAAGGTCGCGGCGGCTCGGCCGGCAGCGACAAAATGGTCGTTGGTAGCGCCTATGAGGTCGAAGACCTGGCGACGGCGTTTGTGCGGCTGGCGCAGGGCACAACGCTGCTGCTCGAAGCTAGCTGGGCCGCGCATGGCAGCGCCGGCGACGACTTCGGCGTCACGCTCTACGGAACGGAAGGCGGCGCCGAGATTCGGGTCAAGAATTACAACTGGGAGGATACGCTGCGCATCTACACCGATGTCGCGGACGCTCCCGCCGAGGTTCATCCGCGCGTGACCAAGGGCGAGGGCCATCTGGCGGTCGTGCGCCAGTTCATCGATACGATCAGGAGCGGCGATTGGTCTGCGCACATTGGCGGAGAAGGCTTGACGCGCACGCGGATCATCGATGCGTGCTATACCTCGGCGCTTCAGGGCCGCGAAGTTGTGCTCACAACCACGGGCAGCGGCGATCTTCAGCCCGCGCAGAGCTAAAACCCGGCGACAGCTCGGCACAAAGACGCCTCGTCCCGTTTGTGTGGGACGAGGCTTTTTTTACAGCAAAGAGCAGAAAATCGCCTCATAGGACGTATTGCAATACGTCCTGGACGTGATAAATCACGTCCCTACGGAATCAATCAATGCTCCTCCTGTAAAACATTACAGGCTGGCGCTCATGTCAGCTCGTCGGGATGGCGGGCGGCCAGGCGATCGGCGTGCTCGACGCGTCCTGTTGCCCGCAAATGCGCCAGGTAGGCCGGCAGCTCGCCGCGCGTATGATACGGCCCGCCATCGCGCAGCACGGTCATCAACGGATCGCTGTCGTGTGTGCTGCTGGTCATCATCTCGTGATACCACTCGGCCAGCATCGCCATCGCGCGATCCACCAGATCGGGACGATCTGCCGCCAGGTTGTGCTGCTCGTGCGGATCAGCTTCGAGATCGAACAGCATGATCGGATCAAACTGCTTGTGTCCATCGTGGTAGGTTCGCAGGCACAGATACTGATCGAAGCGCACGCCGCGCTGGCACGACCACGCGCCGTGGCTGGTGACCAGATACGGCCGTCCTCCTTCAGCGCCGGTGCGGAATGCATCGGTGAAGGCGCGGCCATCCCAGCGCGGCGGCACGACTCCGCCAGCCAGCTCGATCACCGTCGCCGCCCAGTCGTAATGGTAGTGCAGCCCACGCTCCACACGCTGCGCCGTCACGCCCGGCCCGCCGACGATCAGCGGCACACGTGCGGTGATCGCATCGGCGGTCTGGTGATCGCCCCAGACGTTCAGCTCACCATGATTTTCACCGTGGTCGGCGCTGATCATCACCAGCGTGTCGTCAAGCACACCCGCGTCGGCCAGCGCGTTCAACAGATGGCCGATATGCATGTCGGCGTAGCGAATGCCCATATCATAGCCGTCGATCCATTGCCGCACCGCCGCCATCGAGTCGAGCCGCGCCGGAGTCAGCGGGTAGTCGCGGTAGAATGTTTCATAGCCATAGCCATGCAGATCCTGCGCGCTGTGTGGCCCGAAGCCAACCCAGAGCTGCAAGCGGACGTCTTCGGTCAGCCACGCCGGCAGATCGTCGTCCGCGAAGGGATTACGAAACGACGGCGGCGTGCGATAGGGCGTGTGCGGGTCCCAATAGTTAACGTGCAAGAACCAACTATCGCGCTGTGCGTTGCGGCGAACCCAATCGAGCGCGATCGCGTTGACCTCGTCGGCTCGCTCCAGACCGCCTTTGCCGGGATTGTAGATCTCGTTATAGCCGGCGTACCAGTGCCACGCGCTGTGCCGCTCGCCAAACGAGCTGACGGTCGCTGTATGCAACCCGGCGTCACGCAGCGCGCTCATCCAGCTGCCGGCTCCAAACCGGTCGCGAAAGCCACGCGCCGCGCCCTCGATCGCTGGCTGGGCTGCGCGGCCACCATGACTAACCACGCCGGTATGAAATCCTGATCGTCCGCTCCACATCGCCGTGCGTGACGGCAGGCAGGGACCATCCGTGATGTAGTAGTTGTCGAAGCGAACCGCCCGGCGCGCCAGCGCATCAATGTTCGGGCTGGTATCACGATGATAGCCATAGCAGCCAAGATGGTCGGGTCGCAAGCTATCGATGTCGATGTAGAGCAGCCGCATAGCCGCACGCTCCTCGTAGCAGTTGTCCGTCGTGCTGGCGCTGCGTGGCCGCGATCGACGGCGCGTGTTCCAGGCTGGCGCTAGGCGGCAAGACTTTTGTGCTAGTGCTACACTGTGGATCGCCGCTTGCTGCACATCGTCCGCACCTGGTACGTGGCGCAACATTACTGTATTCTCGTTGGTGGATGTGCTGGATGACTCGACTCATTGTGTTCAACAAACCCTATCTGGTCCTATGTCAATTCACTGACTCAGAGGGACGGCCCACCCTCGCCGACTACGTTTCCGTGCCCGCAGTCTATCCTGCTGGTCGCCTCGACCATGATAGCGAGGGCGTAGTGCTGCTGACCGATAACGGTATGCTTCAACAGCGTATCAGTGACCCCCAGCACAAATTGCCGAAAACCTACTGGGTACAGGTCGAAGGCGACCCGTCGCCCAGCGCGCTCAATCACATTGAGCAGGGCATCGATCTGAAAGATGGACGCACCCGCCCGGCGACTGTTATGCTGATCGACCCGCCCGACGTGTGGCCACGCACCCCACCGATTCGCGAACGTCGTCACATTCCTACAGCATGGTTGTGCCTTACCATCACCGAAGGCCGCAACCGTCAAGTGCGCCGGATGACGGCAGCCGTCGGTCATCCGACCTTACGTTTGATTCGCGCCGCAGTGGGGCCGTGGTCCCTCGGCACGTTACAACCAGGTGAGTGGTGTGATGTGCCGCCCCCGCGCGTGTGAGCAACCGCCTACCGCCGCCCGTCCTGACGCTGCATCTGACCACTGCCAGCGGCCATAAACGCCGGCATTTTCATGGTTATTGCCGTAATCCACACCGATCTATATGCGCGGCACGTGAGCTTTGACATTAGGCGGTGACCAGATTGGTGCTGCTGGTATTGGCAAAATGTTTGACAATCTGCTTGGTAAACTTGCCGATGTCGCGCGAGGTCCGGCTGGTCAGTAGATTGCCGTCCAGCACATAGGTATCGTCGGCCCAGGCAGCACCGGCATTCACCACATCATCCTTGATGCCGGGCCAGGCAGTCAGCGTGCGCCCGCCGACGACACCCGATGAGGCCAGCACCAGCGCGCCGTGGCCAACCGCCGCGATCGGCTTGCCCGTGCGATCGAAGGAGCGCACAAACTCTAGCACGCGCACATTCTGGCGCAGCCGCTCGGCGCTGATCGGGCCGCCGGGGATGAACAGCGCGCCGAATGAGGCCGGGTGGATCTCGTCGAGCGTGCCGTCGACCGGGATTTTATCGCCGCGCTTCAATCCGTACATCGCCTGGATCTTGCCGGGCTGGAGCGATAGAATAAACAGCTCAGCGCCGGCGCCGCGCAGCTTCTTCACCACGGCGTCCAACTGCGACTGCTCGACGCCATCTGTGGCCAGAATCGCCACTCGCGTATTCTTCAGCCGGTCTTTTTTCTTGCCGAACCCGAACATACAGCCTCCTAGCGACTGATATAGGTTGCTCAACGCGTCTTTCTCAAGGATACACTATTCCGGCTGCAAGGCGTATGCCAGAACAGCGGCAACATCGCGCGGCACAGTGTATAATCAGCGGTATTCGAACCGATCGGCACCAGCACAGAGATCTATGATCGCATCACTTCGCGGCAACCTGCTTGCAACCGGCACCGACTACGCCATTATCGACACAGGTGGCGTGGGCTTTCAGTTCTTTGCGCCGCGTCCGGTCCTCGAAGGGCTGGGCCAAATCGGCAATACGGTGCAGGTCTACACCTATCTGCACGTCCGCGAAGACGCGCTGGTGCTTTACGGCTTTGCCTCGCTGGAGCAGCGCACGTTTTTCGAGACCTTGATCGGCGTGACCGGCGTGGGGCCGCGCATGGCGCTGGGCCTGCTCTCAGCCGCGCCGATGGAGCAGATCCAGCTCGCGATCGCCAGTGAAAACATCGCGATTCTGTCGCAGGTGCCGGGCATCGGCAAGAAGACTGCCGCCCGACTGGTGCTGGAGCTCAAGGGAAAGCTCGATCTCGCCAAGCTGCCGACCACCGTTGCTGCCGCCGCGACTCCCGCCGCCACAGCGATCAACGCCGAGCTGCAAGAGGTGCTGACCAGCCTGGGCTACAGCGCCCTGGAAGCGCAATCGGCCGTCTCGTCGCTGCCCGCAGATGCGCCGCCGGATCTTGAAGAGCGGCTGCGGCTGGCGCTGCGCTATTTTGGTGGAGTGTAGGCCATGACGGCGATTCTCTGGCTGCTGGGCGTGCTGGCGGGTCTGTGGCTGCTGGGCGTGCTGCTGTCGCGGCATATCCAGGGGCTGATCCTGCTGCTGACCGGCCGTGCAAACATCGCGACGATGGTCTATGATCTGCTGGTGCTGCCCGGCGTGGTGCTGCATGAGCTGAGTCATGCGCTGGTGGCGCTGCTGCTGGGCCTGCGCGTGCTTCAGATCAATCTGTTTCAGTTTCGCAGCAGCACCGACCCGCGCCAGGGCGAGGTTATCGTCACCAAGGCCGATCCGCTGCGCATGAGCATCGTGGGTGCGGCGCCGCTGCTGTGTGGCGTGGCTGTGCTGGTGCTGCTGCTGCGCTGGCTCGACCCGCCGACTGTCTCGCTCAATCTGGCGGCCTTTAGCCAGCTCTGGCAGCAGCTGCGCGAGCCCACGACCGCGATCGCTACCTATTTTTTGTTTGCGATCGCCAACACGATGTTTCCCAGTGAGGCGGATCGACGAGCCTGGTGGGTGGTCGGCGCGGTATTGCTGGTGCTGGGCACAGTGCTGCTGGCGCTCGGTGTTCGCCCGACGATCCCGCCGCTGTGGGTGGAGCGCCTCGCCGCCCAATCCGATCAGCTGGTCGACGCGCTGCTGCCGGTGGCGGTGATCGATGTCGTCGTGCTGGTGATCGTCCTGATGCTTGAAACACTGGTCAGCCGGATTCGTGGCCGGCGCGTGGTGTATCGCACGATCAAGCCGTAGCGATTATCTCCAATTTCAAGCCCAAACTCGGCGCGACAAGAGCGCTAGGCGTACGTAGGACCGCCAGTACTAGAGTAATGTACCATCGCGTGTGGTATAAAGCCCCGTACACTATTCCCACCATCTCATCTCAAGACCTGATCACTACCGGCGCGCAGGATGAAGGAGCTGTATCATGAGAAATCGCACAACGGATAAGCGGACTCGCGTGACTCTCGAACCGGCGGATGACTCACCCTCGACTGGCATTGTGCCGGTCACGAGCCGACGCACGATTCCGGTCGGCGACGCAAAAACGATCGTTGTGCAGCCACGCATCCCGACGCCCTACAAAGCAATGATCTGGTTTTCGTTTGGTTTGAACGCACTGCTGCTACTGCTGCTGGTGATTGGTGGGCTGTACGGACTGAATCTGTATCGTCAGGCGCAGGAGCAGCTTCAGGCGAATGTCGATCTGAACACTCCGGCCGGTCAGCGCATCCAGGAGCTGCAAAGCAATCCTGTCGAGGCGCTTGGGACTGCGCGCTATAGTCTGGGCGAGCTGATGACCTCGATCGAAGGCCTGCAAAGCGCGCATATCCGCACGGCCATTCCGATCGATCAGCAGCTGCCGATCAGCCTTGAGGTGCCGGTCAACCAGGAGACCTCGGTGCGCACGACCTCGCCGGTGCCGCTGGTGGTGCCCGCAACCTTCACGCTGCCGGGCGGCGGCGGTCAGATCAACGGCAGCGTCGCGCTGGCCCTGCCCGCCGGCCTGCAACTGCCGATCAACCTGAACATGACGATCCCGATCTCTTCGACGATCCCGGTCAAGTTCGACGTGCCGGTCGATATTCCGATGCAGGACACCGAGCTAGCCGACGACTTCGGCCGGCTGCATGACCTGGTCGAGCCCGCCGCCGAGCTGGTCAAAGCGCGCTAGCCTTATGCGAACACTGCTACTCTGGGACATCGACGGAACGCTGATGCGCGGCAACGGTACGGTGATCCACCGCTTCGGCCAGGCGCTGCGCGAGATCTACGAGCTGCCGGCCGAGATTCGCTGGACCGATCACGGTGGCAAGACGGATGGTCAGATCGTGCTGGAAACCCTGGCGCTTCACGAGGTCGACGAGGCGATCGCGCTTGAACATCTGCCGCGCTTCAAGGCGCGCTACCACGAGCTGATGGACGAGGTCGCGCATGAGCTGCATCAAAGCCTGCGGCTGCTGCCGGGCGTGTTTCCGGTGCTCCAGCAGCTGCAAGCGCGCAGCACAATCCAGACGCTGCTGACCGGCAACATGGAGCCTGTGGCCGAGATCAAGCTCCGCGCGCTCGATCTCGACGGCTACTTCGACATCCCGATCGGCGCGTATGGCTCGGACCATCACGATCGTACTCAGCTGGTGCCGATCGCCCGCCGCAAGGCCGCTGCGCGCTACCACGAGCCGATCGATCAGGTCGTCGTGATCGGTGATACGCCGCGTGACATCGCCTGTGGCCGCGCCGGAGACGCCCGCGTGGTGGCGGTCGCAACCGGAACCTTCAGCGCCGAGCAGCTGCGCGAACATCAGCCGGATGCGATCCTTGAAGATTTGAGCGATACCGAGGCGGCGATTGCGGCGATCCTGGGGAAGTAAAGAACAAAAGAACCAAGGAACAAGAGAACAAAACGAAAGTACCGGTTCAGAGAACAAAGAACAACAGAACAAAGAACAAAGGAAAGTATCACCATTCCCCCTCGCCTGCCGCAACCGACGCCGAAGCCGGCGGAGGTTCGGGAAGGGGGACGCAGGGGGTGAGGGCCTGACCAAGAACCGAGAACCAAGCGAAAGAACCGAGAACCAAGCAAAAGAACCAGGGCAGAGAATAAAGAATAACAATCAATCCAATCATTTGTTCCTTTGTTCGCCCAGAGGGCACCCGGTTCCTTTGTTTGCCCGCAGGGCCATTCCTAGCCAGGAAATCGAGTGAGCACAAAGTACCAAAACCGAGCGGCAACGATTGTTAACGAGCAGGTCGAGCGGCTGCGCGCTGTTCTCGGCGAGGTTCAAGCCCGGTTGAATCCTGCCACCTCCGATCTGCGCCAGATCGGCCGCACGATCGACGAGATGCAGGTCCGCAGCACGCTCCACGAGTCGAACGCGATCGTCGCGCGGCAGATGAAGCAGCTGAAGGAGCGGCAGCAAGCGCTGGCGGCTGAGGTCAACGAGCTGCAAAAAGCCGCGCGCAGCATCGAGCAGCTGATCCGCCAGACCGAGATGAGCAGCGCCACGCTCAAGGACGATACCGCACAGGCCGATCCCTGGCATATGGCGCTCAAGGCGCAGATTATTCAGGGCCGCGAAGATGAGCGCACGCGGCTGGCCCGCGAGGTCCACGACGGCCCGGCGCAGGTGATCGCGCATATTTTGCTGGGTATGGAGCACAGCATCACGCTGGCGCAGCAGCAGAACACCGAGCGCCTGTTGGATCTACTGCGCATGCTGCGCGACAGCAGCAAGACCGGGCTGCACGAGGTCCGCCGCTTTATCGCAGATCTGCGTCCGCCCGCGCTGGAGCAGCAGAGCCTGGATGCCGCGCTGATCGACCTGTGCGCACGCTTCACCTCCGCCGGCGTGATCAACGTGCGCTGCGAGGGCATGGCCCTGCCGCGACTCGCGCCCGAGCAGGAGATTGTGCTGTATCGCATTGTGCAGGAGGCGCTGAACAACGCGACGAAACACGCGCGCAAGGCCAACGTCGTGGTGCACTACGCCGCAGTCAAAGGGCAGATCGTGCTGCTGATTCGCGACGATGGCCCCGGCTTCGATATGCGGACC
>DASWTW010000265.1:0-27913 GCA_036401895.1 Herpetosiphonaceae bacterium
CCAATCGCGCAGCTGCGTGTTGACAAAGAACGGGCTGTTGGCAAAATCGATCGCGGGATTGGGCGACGTAAAATGCAGGCTCGGCGGGATCTGGCCGTGCTTGAGCACCAGAATCGACTTGATCAGCCCGGCGATGCCAGCCGCCGCGTCGAGGTGGCCGACGTTGCTTTTGACGGTGCCCATCGCGCAGCTGCCCGGCTCGGCGATCTCCTTTTGAAAAACCTGATTCAGCGCGGCAACTTCGATCGGATCGCCCAGCGGCGTGCCAGTGCCGTGGGCCTCGATATAGCCGATCGTGGCGGGCTCCACCTCGGCCATCAGCTGCGCGGCGCGAATTACCTTGGCCTGGCCGTCGATGCGTGGCGCCGTGTAGCCGGCTTTGGCGCCGCCGTCGTTGTTGATCGCGCTGCCTTTGATCACGGCGTGGATCGTGTCGCCGTCCGCCAGCGCGTCTTCGAGCCGCTTGAGCACGACCAGCCCCACACCTGAGCCGAAGACCGTTCCCTGCGCGCTGGCGTCGAAGGCTCGGCAGTGGCCGTCCGGCGATAAAATGCTGCCTTCCTGGTACCAGTAGCCGGTGCGCTGCGGCACGCTCACCGTGATACCGCCGGCCAGCGCCATGTCGCACTCGCCGTTGAGCAGGCTCTGGCAGGCCAGATGCGCCGCGACCAGCGAGGTCGAGCAGGCGGTCTGCACGGTCAGGCTGGGGCCTTCAAGATTCAGCTTGTAGGAGACGCGCGTAGTCAGAAAGTCTTTATCGCTGTTGATGAGCATCTGGATATAGCCCATCGACTGCATGAGCTGCGCGTTGGGATACAGGTTATAGAGCAGGTAGCTGTTGAGGCTGGTTCCCGCGAACACACCGATCGCACCCTTGTAGCGCTGCGGATCATAGCCCGCGTGCTCAAGCGCCTCCCAGCTGGTCTCCAGGAACAGCCGGTGCTGCGGATCGAGCACCTCGGCCTCGCGGTGGCTAATATCGAAGAAGGACGCGTCGAACCACTCGACATTGTCGAGCACGCCCCTGGCTTTGACGTAGTGTGGCAGCGCCTGCGTGGCCGCGTCGACGCCCTCGGCCAGCAGCTCTTCCTCGCTAAAAAACGTGATCGACTCGACGCCAGCGCAGAGATTTTCCCAGAACGCCTCGATACTCCTGGCCCCAGGAAACCGGCCCGCCATGCCGACCACGGCGATCTCAAGCCCGGTCTCCTGCCCATTTTCAGAACTACCCATCGATCCTAACTCCTAGACAGATCATGTGCGCTGTCGTTTTTCTAGCCGCTGCTTGCGGCGGTTCTTGCCTTCTTCGATCTTTTCGGCGCGCTCCTCGATCTGCTCGACCGCCGATGTCTCGGCCTCGGCCTGGCTCAGGAATCTTGCCAGCGCGCCGACCGTCGTATACTTAAACAGATCGAGCATCGAAATATCGCGGCCCAGATGCTCACGCAGCTTGGAGTGAACCTGCATCGCCAGCAGCGAGTGGCCGCCCAGATCGAAGAAGTTGTCTTCGAGGCCGACCTGCTCGACATGCAGCACCGCGCTCCAGATCTCGGCGATCGTCTTTTCTAGCTCGGTGCGCGGCGCGATGTACGCGTGCTGCTGGACTGCGCCCTGCTCCGGCCTCGGCAGCGCCCGGCGATCGAGCTTGCCGTTGGGCGTCAGCGGCAGCGCGTCGAGCACCACAAACGCCGATGGCAGCATATAGCTCGGCAGTCGCGGCTGCAAGAACGCGCGGAGTTCCGTAGAACCTAGAACCGAGAACTTAGAACCATCCTCCTCATCTTCTAGGTTCTGGGTTCTAGGTTCTGGGTTCTTAACAAGGTACGCCACCAGCCGCATGTCGCCGGGATCGTCCTCGCGCGCCAGCACCACGACCTCGTGTACGTCGGGATGCTCGGCCAGCACGGCCTCGATCTCGCCCAGCTCCACGCGATTACCACGAATCTTGACCTGGTGATCGATGCGGCTGAGATATTCGATCGCGCCATCCTCGCGGAAGCGCGCCAGGTCGCCGGTCTTGTACAGCCGCGATCCAGGAGTTTGACTAAACGGATCGGGAATGAATTTCTCGGCGGTCAGCGTCGGGCGGTTGAGATAGCCGCGTCCAACCTGCACGCCGCCGATAAACAGCTCGCCGGGAGCGCCGACAGGCTGCGGATTCAGCCGCTCGTCAAGAATATATAGCTGCGTGTTGGCTACGGGCCGGCCGATCGGCACGCTGTGCTCGCGGCTATCGCGCTGGCAGGCCCAGAAGCTTACGTCGACGGCGGCTTCGGTCGGGCCGTACAGGTTATGCAGCTCGGCGTCGATGCGCTCGAAGAATCGCTCTTGCAGATCGTAGGTCAGCGCCTCTCCGCTACAGATCACGCGCTTCAAGCTGGTGATCCGGCTCAGGCTTGGCTCGTCCAGGAAGATGCGCAGCATCGATGGCACGAAGTGCAGGGTGGTGATGCGCTCGCGGGCGATCAGCTCGACCAGATAGGCCGGGTCCTGGTGGCCGCCCGGCTTCGCGACGACGAGCGTGGCGCCTGTGAGCAGCGGCCAGAAGAATTCCCAGACCGAGACGTCGAAGCTGAACGGCGTTTTTTGCAGCACACGGTCGGTCGCGTTGAGCCCGTAGGTATCCTGCATCCACAGCAGCCGGTTGACGATGCCGCGATGACTATTCATCGCACCCTTGGGTGTGCCCGTCGAGCCCGAGGTGTAGATCATGTACGCCAGATTGGTGGCCGCAGCCGGACTCGCCGGAGCCTTCGTGGGCTGCACGGCGATCGTCGGCCAGTCGTGATCCAGCGTCAGCACCTGAAGCGCACCGTTCTGCGGCCCGAAGCGCTCGGTCATAGCCTGAGCAATCGTCTGCTGCGTGATCAACACCGGCGTCTGCGAGTCGCCCAGCATGAACTGGAGCCGCTCCGGCGGATACGATGGATCGAGCGGAACATACGCGCCGCCCGCCTTGAGAATACCCAGCAGCCCAACGACCAGCTCCAGCGAGCGCTCAAGACAGATCGCGACGCGCGTCTCGGGCACGACGCCCAGCGACTGAAGCTGACGCGCCAGCTGATTGGCGCGCGCATCCAGCTCGGCGTAGCTCAGAGATTGACCCTCAAAGGTTACCGCGATCGCCTCGGGTGTGCGCGTGCCCTGCTGCTCGATCAGCGTATGCAGGCAAACGTCCTGCGGATAGTCGACCGTCGTAGCGTTCCAGTCGTGGATCAGCCGCTGTCGCTCGGCCTCGGTCAGGAAGTCCACATCGGCCAGTCGCAGATCAAGCTGATCGGCCATGCTGGCAAGCACCGTCTCAAGCTGCGTCAGCAGCCGTTTGATCGTAGCGGCGTCGAAGCGATGGGTTTCGTAGCCCAGCCGCAGCGTCAGAGATGGCCCCGGAACAACCGTAAGCGTCAGCGGATAGTTGGTTTTTTGGAACACGCGCAGCTGCTCGGACTGGCCGAAGACCTTGGAGGGATAGTTCTCGAAGACAACAATGCTTTCGAAGAGCGGCTCGCCGCGCGGAACGTCGCTCCACGACTGCACCTGCACCAGCGGGCTGTACTCGTACTGGCGCAGATCGGCCTGCTGCCGCTGCAACGTTTGCAGCCAGTCGCGGACCTTGAGCTCGGGCTCGACCCGCACGCGGACCGGCAGGGTGTTGATAAAGCAGCCAACCATCGTCTCGCTGCCCGCCAGCTCGGCCGGCCGGCCTGAGACCGTCGCGCCGAAGACCAGGTCGTGCTCGCCGCTGTAGTGATGCAGCAGCAGCACCCACGCGCCCTGCACAATCGTGTTGATCGTGAGCCGCTCCTGACGCGCCAGTGCCTGAAGCGTTTCGGTGTGCTCCGGCGATACCTGAATCTGTAGCTTGGCGAAATCGTCGTGGGCGGTGGCGAGGCTGCCGGGCGCGCGATCGATCGGCAGTGGCGTGGCCGCAGAAAAGCCGCCAAGCGCCTGCTGCCAGTAGCTTTCAGCCGCCACGAGGTCTTGCTTGCGCAGCCAGGTCAGGTAATCGCGATAGGCGCGGCGGCGAGCCAGACGTGGCGGCTGGTCTTCGATCAGCGCATTATAGGCGGTAAACACATCTTGCAGCACCAGCGGCACCGACCAGCCGTCGAGCAGCAGATGATGATAGCTCCAGGCAACATGAACCGTGGTGGGACCGCCGCGCATCAGCGCGACGCGCATCAGGGGCGCTTCCGCAAGATCGAACGGTCGCTGGCGATCCGCGTGCAAATACGCATCGAGCTCGGCTGCCTGCTGCTCCGGCGTGAGATCGCTCCAGTCCAGCTCGACGATCGGTAGCTGGACGCGGCGGTTGACGACTTGCAGCGGCTCGTCGAGATCTTCCCAGAAGAAGGTTGTGCGCAAGATCGGATGTTGCTCGACAACATATTGCCAGGCGCGCTCGAACACCGACACATCCAGCGCCTCGTTGATAGTCCAGCCGAACTGCTCAAAGTACACGCCGGACTCGGGCGTGTACAAGCTATGGAAGAGCATCCCCTGTTGAATCGGCGACAGCTTGTAGAGATCTGCAATGTTGTTTCTATCCACTGATCTACGGCCTGAACCGCCATGTTACGCGCAGCGCGCAGACACGCACGGATAGATACCGCCTCCACTATCGTTCAGATGATGACGCTCACAGAAGCATCGAGTACGACCAATCGAAGCCTTGCCAGCAGCCGGCGCTACCAGGGCGCGCGGAACACCGGGCCGATTGAGACGGCGCGGACGGGCCGCAGCAAGAGGCCCCACACGCTCACACGTCAGAAGAAGAGCATCTGAGCGACAGTCAGCATCATTCGCTGTAGTAATGCTCTGAGTCAACCAGCGTTGAGCTAGGGCTCACGAAGAAAGTAATGATGTGTTGGCTGGATGGACGTTTGTGCATGCTTCTTGCCAAGCTTTATCAGCAGGATTTCAAGAGGCGGCACCATTGCCGATCGATTATGAAGGGATTCTTCGAGCGGACGACAGCTGGTTCTGAAACGCCGCAAATCTGTTTCGGAGCACTACAAGCGATGTGTGACTACTTCTAAGATTATATGGATGTAGTTAAAACATGTCAAGTTTTTTTGTAGCCGCCGGCAACAAAAATCGATTACGGAATTACGGCCTCACAACCGGCAAATCCACGCCTTGTGCCGCTCTGGAGGCCCAGAATCAAGCTCGGCGAAATTCCTACGATCGCCGATCGCCCTATTTCCTAAACACGGATTGTACCGTATAGCGCTTAGGCTAAAGGTACATACAACTATTACTCATATTTCCTAAACGCGCATTGTATGGTATAGTAGTTAGGGTAAAGGTACATCTAACTATTACTGCCTATGACAGCCGATCAGCTGAACGACACAGCCGAATACTCGCCGGGGACTCAGGGACGCGAAACGCCGTGGCCGACGGTTGGCGTCAGCGTGGTGATCTTTAGCATCCAGCCCGGCGCGCAGCAGGAGCTATCGGTGCTGCTGGTGCGGCGTAGCAAGGCGCCCTACGCCGATCAGTGGGCCTTGCCCGGCGGCTGGGTTCGCACCGGCGAAGGGCTGGAAGCGGCCGCCCAGCGCCATCTGCATACCAAGGCCGGTCTAACCTCGACGTATCTTGAACAGCTCTATACCTTTGGCCGTCCCGATCGCGATCCACGCGAGCACCGGATCGCCGTCGCCTACTACGCGCTGGTCTCCAGCACCGCCGCGCAGCTCCCGGAGGCGCAGGCCGATCGCGAGGCACGCTGGTTTCCAGCGGATCAAGTGCCTAGACCGCTGGCCTTTGATCACGACGAGATCTTGAGCTACGCGCTGTGGCGGCTGCGCAATAAAGTCAGCTACGCCTATGTTGCCTACCAGCTGCTGCCGCCGACGTTTACGCTGGCGGATCTGCGCAAAGTTTACGAGGTCATCCTCGGCCACCCGCTCGACCCGACCAACTTTCGGCGCAAAGTCGAGGCCAGCGGCACGATCGTTTCGACCGGCAAGCGCGTCGAAGGTGGCGCGCACCGCCCGCCGCAGCTCTACCGCTGCCAGCTCACACCCGATCAGCTTTTAACAGGCCCGCCGAGCTAAACCACTCGACCGGCTCTGCTTGTGTGTTCTTTTTTTATAGCCCGAGTAAAGGTAATTATAACCTTTACTATCAAAGGAACGACCATGACTACGTTGCCCGTACCGTCCCTGCCCACTTGCTCACCGCAGCTCACGCTCGATCCCTGGCACTTCGACGCGCCGCTGCCGCCGCACTACGGCCCCGGAGCTAGCCAATCGGATACGATCCCGCTTAGCGCGCCGACCCAGCAGGCGCTGCCCGCCGAATATCGCGCCATGGAACCGATCGAACTGGATCGGCGGATTCGGCGGGCGAAAGCCGAGCTTGGCGAGCGGCTGCTGATTCTGGGTCATCACTACCAGCGCGACGAGATCATCCAGTACGCGGATCTGCGCGGCGACTCGTTCAAGCTTTCGGAGCTTGCCGCCGCCCGACCGCAGGCCGACTACATTGTGTTTTGCGGCGTGCATTTCATGGCCGAGAGCGCCGATATTCTGGCGCAACCGCATCAGCAGGTGATTCTGCCCAACATGGCGGCGGGCTGCTCGATGGCGGATATGGCGCACGAGGACGATGTGCTCGACGCCTGGGACGCGCTGACGGCGCTCTTCGGTCCGGCCAGCAGCGCGATTCAGCCGATCGTTCCGATCACCTACATGAACGCGGCGGCGGCGCTCAAGTCGTTCTGCGGCGAGCACGGCGGCAGCGTCTGCACCTCGTCGAACGCAGAGCGTGTGCTGCGCTGGGCCTTTGAGCGCGGCGAGCGGGTGTTGTTCTTCCCGGATCAGCATCTTGGCCGCAACACCGCCTGGGCGATGGGCATTCCCCTGGAGCAGATGGTGGTCTGGGACCCGCGCCGGCCGCTCGGCGGCAGCACGCCCGACCAGCTGCGACAGGCGCGGATCATCCTGTGGAAAGGCCACTGCTCGGTTCACAAGCGCTTCACGGTCCAGCAGATCGCGCAGGCCCGCCGCGACTATCCCGGCATCAACGTGATCGTGCATCCTGAGTGCGAGCTGCCGGTCGTGCAGGCCGCCGACATCTACGGCTCGACCGAGCTGATTCTGGCGCGGATCGCGGCGGCAGCGCCCGGCTCGCAGTGGGCGGTCGGCACCGAGATCAGCATGGTGCGGCGGCTGCAACAGGAGCATCCCGACAAGCTGATCTTCTGTCTCGATCCCGTGGTCTGTCCCTGCTCGACGATGTACCGCATCCATCCGGCGTATCTGGCCTGGGCGCTCGACAATCTGCTGGCCGGACGAGTCGTCAATCGGATCGCGGTGGACGAGACGACCAAGCACTGGGCGCGTGTGGCGCTGGAGCGTATGTTATCGCTGCGGTGATGCGCCGATGGGAAGAGGCCGGGGGTTTGGGGTCTCCCCCAAATATCTAACATTTCTGCGAAGGCAACAGTTGCTGATGGAAGAGGCCGGGGGTTGGGGTCTCCCCCAAATATCTAACATTTCTGCGAAGGCACAGTTTTATGTACGACTACATCATCATCGGCAGCGGAATCGCCGGGCTGTTTACCGCGCTTCAGGCCGCGCAGCACGGCCGCGTTCTGGTGATCACCAAGGCCGCGCTGGCCGAGAGCAACACGCGCTACGCCCAGGGCGGCATCGCAGCCGCGATTGGCATAGCTGATAGCACACAGCTGCATCGCGACGACACGCTCAGCGCGGGAGCCGGTCTCTGCGATCCGGCGGCCGTGCGCGTGCTCACCGACGAGGCTCCGGCGCGGATCTACGACCTGATCCGACTCGGCGTGCAGTTCGACACGCACGACGGCGAGCTGGCGCTGGGGCTTGAGGCGGCGCACCAGGCGCGGCGCATCCTCCACGCCGGCGGCGACGCGACCGGACGCTACATCGAGCTGGCGCTCTGCGATGTGCTGGCGCAGGCGGGCGTCGTCGTGCGCGAGCATACCTACGTCAGCGAGATCGTTGTGGAGCACGGCCGCGCGACTGGAGTCTGGGCTCAGCGCGAGTCGGGCGAGCCTGAGCTGTTCCGCGCCGCACACATTATTCTGGCCTGTGGTGGCGCCGGTCAGCTCTTCGCAGCGACAACCAATCCGGCCGTCGCAACCGGCGATGGTGTCGCGCTGGCCTATCGTGCGGGCGCGGCGCTGGCGGATCTGGAGTTCTACCAGTTCCATCCTACCGCGCTCCAGCTGCCGGGACAACCAACCTTTTTGATCTCCGAGGCGGTGCGCGGCGAGGGCGCGTATCTGCGCAACCACCAGGGCGAGCGCTTCATGCCCGGCTACGCAGCGCAGGCCGAGCTAGCGCCGCGCGATGTTGTGGCACGGGCGATCGTGGCCGAGATGCAGCGCACGGCCGGGCCGGTCTTTCTGGATCTGCGGCATCTCGACGGCGCCACTGTTCACCGGCGCTTTCCCACGATCAGCGCGTTCTGCCGTAACCTTGGCCTCGACATCGCCGCCGATCTGCTGCCGGTCTCGCCCGCCGCGCACTACTTCATGGGCGGCGTACACACGAACATCTGGGGCGAGACCACGCTACCCGGCCTGTATGTCTGCGGTGAGGTCGCGTGTACGGGCGTGCACGGCGCGAATCGCCTGGCCAGCAACTCGCTGGTCGAAGGGCTGGTTTTTGGCTGGCGGATCGTGCGCCGGACGATCGAGCACATATCCACTCCACAGCTCGATCCCGGCCAGAGCACGCTGCCTGACCTCCGACTTGCGCCGATTCTGGATCACGCGCTGCCAATGGTGGGACAGCCCGCGACCAAAGAGGCCGCGCAGCAGATGATGTGGCAGCACGTCGGGCTGGCGCGTAACGCCGCCGGTCTCGATCGCGCGGTCGCCGCGCTTGCCGCGTGGACGGCGAATCTGCCGGCACCACGCACGATCGCCGAGCACGAGCTGGCCAATCAATTGCTGCTGAGCTGGCTCATGGCCACGGCGGCGCGTCAGCGCACCGAGAGTCGCGGTGGACACTATCGCTCGGATTATCCACACAGCGATCCAGATTGGCGGCGACATATTGTGCTGACTCACGCCACGCCGCAGCCGATCGCGGAGCACGCGATTTGTTTGGCGGCGGATTGATGAAGGTTTTCAGGGCGTATGCGATACGCCCCTACGAGTTCTGCAACTAATCCAAACATCTACAGGAACAACCAATGATCGATACCGAAATCACCACGCTGCCATCCGTGCAGCTTACACACTACCTGACTGCCCACGAGCTGGAAGCGATCGTCGAGCGGGCGCTGGCCGAAGACCTGGGACGCGGCGATATCACCTCCGATCTGCTGGTTCCGCCGGCAGTGCAGGCGACCGCTGTCTTCCATGCGCGGCGCGACGGCGTGATCGCGGGCCTCGACGTGGCCGCCTGCGTTTATCGTCTGGTCGATCCGGCGCTACGATTTGAGGCGCACATCGCGGACGGAACGCCAGTCGCGCCCGGACAGCCGATCGCCAGTGTGTACGGCTCTGCCCACAGCTTGCTGCGCGGCGAGCGTGTCGCGCTGAACTTTATGCAGCGCTTGAGCGGCATTGCCAGCCTGACTGCGCGTTATGTCGAGACAGTACGCGGCACTCGCGCTCGGATCGTGGATACGCGCAAAACCACGCCCGGCCTGCGCGCGCTGGAAAAGTACGCCGTGCGCGCCGGCGGCGGCCACAACCATCGCCGCGATCTCAGCGATATGATGCTGGTCAAAGACAATCATCTGGTGGCGCTGCGCTCTCGTGGCGTTACGCTGGCTGAGGCGATCGAGCAGGCGCGGCAATCTCTGCCGCACTCGATCAAGATCGAGATCGAGGTCGATCGGCTGGATCAGATCCCAGAGGCGCTGGCCGCCCGCGCCGATGTGATCCTGCTCGACAATATGGACCCGGCGCAGCTGCGGGCGGCCGTCAAGCTGATCGACGGGCGCGCGCTGGCCGAGGCTTCCGGCGGCGTGAATCTCGACACTGTACGCGGATTGGCGGAGGCCGGCGTAGATCTGATCTCGGTCGGGGCGCTGACCCACTCGGCACCGTCGCTCGACATTGGCCTGGATTTTGTCTGGGAGCCCGGCGATGGACGCTGAAACGATCTATCTGGATCACGCCGCGACCACGCCGGTCCATCCGCGCGTGCTTGAGGCCATGTGGCCCTACTTCAGCCAGCAGTTCGGCAATCCGTCGAGCCGCTACCCGCTGGCCGAGCAATCGCGATCGGCGCTGGACTGGGCGCGGCAGACGGTTGCGGCTACGATCGGCGCGCGAGCGGGCGAGATCGTGTTTACCGGCGGCGGCAGCGAGAGCAACAACCTCGCGCTTCAGGGCGTGGCTTTTGCCCGGCGCGAGTACGGCGACCACATCATCACCACGCAGATCGAGCATCACGCCGTGCTCAGAACCTGCGAGTACCTCCAGCGCGTGCATGGCTTTCGGATCACCTATCTGCCCGTCGATCGCGATGGCCTGGTCGATCTTGCAGCCCTTGAGCGCGCCCTCGACGAGCGCACGATTCTCGTCAGCGTCATGCTGGCCAACAACGAAATCGGCACGATCCAGCCGCTCGCCGAGATCGCCGGGCTGACGCGCGCCCGTGGCATTCCGCTTCACACCGACGCGGTGCAGGCGCTGCCGACGCTGGACGTCGACGTTAACGCGCTCGGCGTGGATCTGCTGACGCTCTCGGCGCACAAATGCTACGGACCCAAAGGCGTTGGCGCGCTGTATGTTCGGCGCGGCACACCGCTGCTGGCGCAGATCTACGGCGGCCACCAGGAGCGCGACCGACGCGCGGGCACCGAAAATGTCGCCGGGATTGTTGGCCTGGCGACAGCGCTACAGCTCGTGCGCAGCCAGGATTCGGTCGCGCTCAAACAGCTCCGCGATCGGCTGATCGGCGGTGTGCTCCAGCGCGTGCCCGGCGCGACGCTGACCGGCCATCGGACAGCGCGGCTGGCGGGCCATGCCAGCTTTTGCTTCTCCGGCGTGGCGGGCGAGGCCATGCTGGTCGCGCTCACCGATCGCGGGATCGCCTGCTCCAGCGGCTCGGCCTGCGCGGCAGGACAGAGCGATCCATCGCATGTGCTGACTGCGCTCGGGCTACCGGCTGAGCTGGCCCAGACTGCGGTGCGCCTGACATTGGGCCTGACCAACACATCCGAACAGATCGCGCGTGTGCTGGATCTGCTGCCTGAGATCGTCGCGTCGCTGCGGGGTGTGGAGCACCAAACGCTCAGCTTTGCGGTCTAAAATCGGCTGGATTACAGCATCATGACAGGGTTCGACCGCCGATCGTAATTTAATTTTACGCTTTCCAATGCCCTATCGCGATGGCTGCCGAATCGGTGGACGCGCCTCCTACGATTTGTAGGGTGAGCCTCGGGCGCTGCAAACGCTTGGTCGATGCGCTATGATGTTTTCAGCACATGTGTGCTACACAAAACCCTATAGTCACGGTTGGCCTACACAGCACGTTTCAGTCTCGGCGCGATTATAGGGTTTTTCACCAACCTCATCGGCGCAATAGCACAGCGCACAGCGGCAGATGGCGCGCAACCCCCGCGCGACTCCCCCTCACTTCCCATCTGCCGCTTCTTTGTGCCCGGCGATCCGTTTCCGTGGCCCTTTCTCCGGCATAGGTCGGTTTGCAGCGTGCAGCAGAGCGCGTATAATCGGGGCCGACCCATGCACAACAGGAGAAAAGAACACCTCATGGCTGACAGCAACAAAGAGCAAAACGGTAACGGCTCGCAACCCGAGGTTAAGGACGTTCTGTCGATCACACAGCACACCGTAACCATCGACGGGCAGACGATTCGCTACACCGCCACCACCGGCACGATCGTGCTCAAGGAAGAGTCCGAAAAAGACGGCGATAAGAAAGGCGAGTGGGAAGGCGAGAAGCCTCGCGCCGCGATCTTTTTCATCGCCTACACCCGCGACGACGTGGACGACCCCAGCCGCCGCCCGATCACCTTCTCGTTCAACGGCGGCCCCGGCTCGGCCTCGGTGTGGATGCATCTGGGCGTACTCGGGCCGCGACGCGTGCTGACGGACGATACCGGCAACCTGCCGCAGCCGCCCTACCGGCTGGTGGAGAACGCCTACTCGCTGCTCGACGTCAGCGACCTGGTCTTTATCGATCCGGTCAGCACCGGCTACAGCCGCCCCCTGAGCGGAGAAAAATTCAAACGCTTCCACGGCTTCAAAAAAGACATCGAGTCGGTGGGCGATTTCATCCGGCTGTACGTCACGCGCTACCGGCGCTGGAGCTCGCCCAAGTTCTTGATCGGCGAAAGCTACGGCACCGTCCGCGCCGGCGGTCTTTCGGGCTACTTGCAGGAGCGCCACGGCATGTATCTCAACGGGATCATGTTTGTCTCGACGATCCTGAACTTCATCACCGGCGAGTTCGATCCCGGCAACATCCTGCCGTATATCTCGTTTCTGCCGACCTACGCGGCGACAGCCTGGTATCACAAGCGGCTGCCCGACGATCTTCAGGGGCGCGATCTCAAATCGCTGGTCGCCGAGGTCGAGGAGTTTGCGCTGCATGAGTATGCGCTGGCGCTGCTCAAGGGCTCGGCGCTGCCCGAGGATGAGCGAGCGGCGATCGCGGAGCGGCTGGCGCGCTACACTGGCCTGGCGCCCGAGTACATCGATCGCAGCGACCTGCGCATCAACGACAATCGCTTCGTCAAGGAGTTGCTGCGCGACCAGCGGCGCACCATCGGGCGGCTGGATAGTCGTTTCCTGGGCTACGATCGCGACGCGGCGGGCGAGCACAACGAGTACGATCCCAGCTACGCCGCGATTCTGGGCTCGTATGCCGGAACCTTCAACGACTACGTCCGCAGCGATCTCAACTTCGAAAGCGATCTGCCCTACGAGGTGCTGGCCTGGACGACGATCCAGCCCTGGGACTACAGCGACTTCGAGGGTAAGTACGTGGAGGTCGTCGAAACGCTGCGCCGAGCGATGACCAACAACCCCTGGCTGAAGATCTTTGTCGCCAACGGCTACTACGACTTCGCGACGCCCTACTTTGCCACGCTCTACACCTTCAACCACCTGGGCATCGATCGCAGCCTGCGCGACAACATCAGCATGGGCTTCTACGAGTCCGGGCACATGATGTATGTGCATTTTCCGTCGCTGGTGAAGATGAAAGCCGATCTTGCCGCGTTTGTGCGCAGCGCGATTCCACAGGATCGCTAGGCACGAGATCGATTGTTAGATATGGTGGCTCTCGCGCTCCAATGCGGATTGGAGCGCGACGTTTTATCAGTCTATAGAGATGTGGTCATATTCGATAAATTCCCGGCCAGCAAAGTACTAGACTAAACCAGGACTAAACCCCGTGACCTTGAGGCGTTACACTGCATTTTAGTCAATGAACAACCTTCTACTTCTAAGGAGTCTCCCCTATGTCGCTGCAAGAACTGTATCTCTCCCCCAACGGCCGCATCAACCGCCGCACTTTCTGGCTTCAGGGCGTTCTCGTCTTCGTCGCTATCAGCCTGGTCGCCTCGCTGCTCGACGCGCTGCTGGATACGCGAGGCATCATGGGCGGCATCGCTGGTGTCCTGTTGATCGTGCCGGGCATCATGGTGCAGATCAAGCGCTGGCATGATCGCGATAAGTCCGGCTGGTGGATCTTGATCGGCCTGGTTCCGGTGATCGGCGGTATCTGGGCGCTGGTCGAGACCGGCTTCCTCCCCGGCACGCCTGGCCCGAACCGCTTTGGTGCGCCGCAGACCGCCGATGTGGTGATGCAGCGCGCTTAACCAATCGCAATTTTCCGCTCACGCGCTCCAACCTTCATTGGAGCGCGTTTGTGTTTAACCGACGTTTGTTATCCGGCCGCATCTGCCTGAATCAACGATGTGTTGATCATCTCCGTCAGGCAGGCCAGCTCCAGCACCGCCGCGACACTTTGCTGCGGCTCCCAGTGCAGCGTGGCAGTCTTCTGCTCCAGCGCCGCCGCCAGCCGCGCCACCGGCTCGATCGTGCGGGCAAAGCCGAGCGCCGCGCCAAACCTGGCTAGCTCCTGCCAGCGCCGTGTCTCGGACACATCCGCCCGCGTGAGACCGACTACCAGCAGATCGCCGAGCGCATCGTTCACCTGGGTCCAGTACTCCGCCAGCGGCTCGGAGCGCGAAGCCTGAGCTGGATGCTGCTCAACTGTCTCGGCGCCGCTTTCGTCGCGATCGACCCACGGCAGCAGCGCGCGACGGGTCTCGCCCTGCTGAAACACCACCGCCGTCGGCGCGATCACCAGGCCGTAGGGTGCGCGGCGCACATGTCCGGCTACAAAGCGCAGACTCTCCGGCTGATTCCGCAGCAGCGCCAGCAGCGACTCAGCGCCGCTTGCGCCCTGGGCCATGTACGGATGGCTCAGAAAAGCCCGGCCGCCCTGAGCATCAACCAGCACCGCGCGTACCTCCTGCTCGGCCTCGGCGAAGATCGCCTCGTGCGCAGCGGTGACGGCGCAGACGTAGAGCCGATCCGTGAGCCGACGTGGACGCAGCGCCGCCGGAGGCTGCGCGGCGATCCGCGCATCCAGCTCTGCAAAATCCTCGGCCAGCAGCGGCGCCCGCAGCGATTCCCAGGCGTACATCTGCGGATTGACATTTACTTTGGCGCGCGCCGGCATGAAGCGCGCGTTAGGCAGGCGCTGCCCGCCTTTGATCAACGCCTGTCCCGCGCCCAGCGCCGCGATTCCCGCGCCAGCCGCGATCGGAAATTGGGCCAGGCTGGAGAACGGCACAGCTGCTGCGCTCGCAGCCGCAACCTCGCGCGAGATCGCCACGAGCGTGCCCGAGGTGCTGTCTTGCAGATAGGCCGTCAGCTCAGTGCCGCCGCGACGGACGCGCACTCCACAGCCCAGACCGATCAGCCGGGAAGTTCCCATCGCGGTCTTGGTATCGGCTGCTGCCCCACGGATAAAGATCTGCGGCACCGCGCCCGTGTTGCGCCGGATCGCGTCGGAGCGCACACACAGTTCGCCGACTAGCGTAGACAGAATCGACGGGGCGAAGCGGGCATCGTGGCTGGTGTAGGCCATATGCTGCTGGACAATCTCAGCCAGAATCTCGGCGGGCCAGACCAAACCTTCCTGACGGCAGCGCTCTTCCTGGCGGCGCAGCCGCTCGATCAGCGCCTGGGGAGCGCCGGACATGCCCAGGCCGATCAGCTCGTGCAGCGCGCGCTCGGTCTCGTCCAGCGTGGTCTCGGGCACCGCCGCCTGCTGCGCGCCAAGCTCGATCAGGCCGCTGCTCTGCTCAGGCGGGAGTTGCCGAAACGCCCACACGGCCAGCGCGACATGCCGGCAGGGCGCCTCCTCGGCGCAGTCGCAGTGCGTGTAGCGCGGATCGCCGGGCACCAGAAAGCGGACCATACAGTTGAGCGTGTGCAGAAACGCGGTCGGCTTGACGCTGCACACCAGCTCGACCACATGCGGCTCGTCAAGCTGACGCCGCGCCCAGGTCAGCGTCGCTCGGGAGATCATGCGCGCCAGATCGTCGTCGGAGATGCTGCCGGGATTCCAGGGCGCGGGCGGCGCCGCCGGACTGGCCTCGCTCGACTCGACCTGCTCTGCCGACTGCTGATAGGCCAGCACCGAGCGCAGAATATGGCGGCAGATTGTCGCTGCGGGACACGAGCAGCGCGACTCGCGGACGTGCTGACCGGCGGGAAGAACGCACTCGATCGCATCCGACCAGCGCACCGTGAGGTTGCCCTGCGCGTCCTCGTCGATCGTGCAGGTGAGATCCGCCGACTGCGCCTCCTGCTGGGCGCGCTTGACCAGGCCACGGTTCGCCAGCAGAACCAGATCGTCGGCGGTGAGCGCTAACAAGTCCTGACGCATATGCTAGAGCACTTTCTGAGCGACCCAATCGGCCAGCTCACCGGGCGTCATCGCGGCGACGTGCGCGCCCATCGACACAAGTTGCGCCGCCACTCGATGATCGTATGTTGGTCGTGCATCCTGATCCAGCGCGGCCAGACCCAGCAGCGTCACGCCGCTGTCGAGCAGCTGCTTGGCAGCAGCGTAGAGCCGCTGGATCGGCGCGCCCTCGTAGAAATCGGTGATCAGCACCACGATCGTACGGCGCGGATTGTCGACCAGCGAGGCCGCATAGCTCAGCGCCTGGCCAATATCGGTGCCGCCGCCGAGCTGCACCTTCATCAGCGTCTCGACCGGATCGGTGCAGTGGTCGGTCACATCCACGATCGACGTATCGAAGAGCACCAGATGCGTGCGCAAACTTTTGATGCCCCAGAAGATCGAGGCCGTGATCGCCGCGTGGATCACGCTGTCGAGCATACTGCCGGACTCGTCGACCAGGATGATCAGCTGCCAGCGATCGGTTTGACGGCGCACCCGCGAGAAAAAGATCGGCTGGCGAATATACATCCGCCGCGATTGCGGATCGTAGTTGGCAAGGTTGCGGCGAATCGTTGTGCGCGCGTCGAAGTTCTTGGCTACGCGAAGCAGCGAGCGCCGCCGCCGATCGACGGTGCCGGTGAACGGCGAGCGAATCTCACGCGCCAGACGATCGATCAGATCCTGAACCACTTTGCGCACCAGCTGACGGGCCAGCGTAAGCACCTCTTGATTCATCAAATGCTTGGTGCGCAGCACGGCCTTGAGCAGCACCGGGCTGGGCTGCGCGCGGCTCAGCAGATCGGGATTGGTGACCATCTCCTCAAGCTGGTAGCGCTCCAGCGCGTCTTTTTCCAGGCGCTCGATCGTGCGGCGCGGGAACAGCTCATGCACGGCGTTGATCCAGTCCGGCACGTTTAGCTGTGAGGCGCCGAGCGAGCCGGGACCGCTGCGCACGTTGCGTCCGGCTCCATACTCACGATCGTACAAGAACGACAGCGCCGCGTCGCGCTCGCCCCACTCAGCGCCGGGAGCGCCGAGCAGCTCGTCCTGCGCACCCAGCACCAGCCGCCAGCGAAGCATCCGCTGCTGCTCGTTCATCGCTCACCTCCGCGAATGCCGTAGCGGCGCAGCTCGCCGAGCAGCCAGGATTCGAGCGCCAGCGCGCGCGTGGCCGTGGCGGTATCGACTTCTAAATCAGCTAACACGTTGGTCTCCGTTTGATTGTGAGCCTCAAGCAGCGTCCGCGCCAGGTAGTGTTTTTCGCGCGGCGTGAAGAAGGTAAAGGCCAGACGCAGCGCGGGCAGCGCCTGCAAGTAGGCGTCGTCGTCGTAGCTCATCAGCAGCTCGTCGATGCCCAGCACCAGATCCGGGTGGCGCTGCGCGGTCTCGCGGGCCAGCGCGAACAGGCCGGTCAGGAAGTCGCCCAGCCGCTCGGGCGCCGCACAGGCGTGCAGATCCGCGCGGACCTGCGCAAGATCGGCTGCGCGCAACGTCCAGAGCGCGCCCATCGTCGCGCCGCGCACCAGCGGCAGCTGTCGATCGTCGCCGCTGGCTCGGCGCAGCACTTCGACCAGCGTGTCGCGATCCAGGCCCAGCGCCGGGCCGCAAGCCTCGAAGGTTTGCACCAGCGCGCGGATCGAGTGCAGCAGCTCTTGATCGCGGCCCTGAGTCTGGCCCAGCGTTTCCAGCAGCCACAGCGAGCGCGTGAAGGTTTCCGCCAGCAGCCCGGCAATATCGCCGCGTCCGGCCGCGCCCAGCAGCTCGTCGTAGCGATACAGGTAGAGCAGATGGCCCAGCGCCGACGCCACACCGAAGAAATCGCTGTCTTCGCGGATCAACGCCACCAGCCGATTGAGCAGCGCCGAGATGTGTTGATCCAGGCCCATCAGGCAGGCGTCGAGCAACAGCAGCGCCGCCTGCTCCGCGCTCCGCTCGATGCGCGCGCTCAGCTCGACCAGCCGGGCAGCGGCAGCCTCCGCTAGCGTCGCGCCGTAGATCGCCGCCTGGATGCATCCGGCGTCAAAAACCGGCGTCCACCGAATGCCCCACTCCTCCCAGATCGTCGTGAGATCGCTGCGCCCAACGAGATCGGAGCCGCCACGGCGAGTAAAGCCGGGAATCTCCAGCACGCGCAGCTGATGCAGAATCCGGCTGCGCTCACGCTCCTCGGCGACTGCCAGATCGAGACGCAGCGATCGCTCGCCGGTCTGCGGCTCCAGGCCATGCGCATGCAGCAGGGCGCGAATATCGTGTACCAGCGGTGGTAGCGTCGTGCCCTCAGCCAGTACGCCGCGTTGGCTGCCGCGAAACAAAAGCAGAATCGCGTCGAGAAACGGATGTCGGATGCCGTCGGCCAGCTCGTCTTTGATCAGCGCGCCGGTGATCGCGTCGATCAGATCCAGCCGCCAAACCTCGGCATGACCACGCAGCGCTGCCAGCGCCTGGGCGCAGGTCTCGACGGCAATCAGATCGGCGGTGCTGGCGATCTGGCCGGCCTTGCGCAGATTGGTGACGGTTGTCGCCAGCAGCGTGCGATACACATCGCCGCGCCCAACGCGACCGGAGCCGCCGCGCTCGCTCCAGACCTGATGATAAAAGCCGGGGCTGGGCATTCCAGCCTCGTAGCCGCTCAGATTGTCGAGCTGCTGGTAGCTGTAGGGCGTCAGCGCAATGCCGCGCTCGATCGGCTCCGCAGGCGGCTCGTCCGGCTCAGGCTGCGCCGCCTCGATCGCGGGCTGCTCGGCCTCCGGTGGCGGCAGCTGTCGCAGGCGGGCAAAGAGCGCGTAGCTGTGAAAGCCGCCCGTGATGACCAGCACTCGCCCCCTGATCTCGGCCAGCGTGCGCCGGATCTCGGCAGCCATGAACGCCTCGCGGCGCAGATCTTCGGCGGCAACATGGCCGCCACTCGCACGAATCTGGTAGCACAGGTGATGCACGCGCTCCAGCAACTGCTTCGGTGTCAGCGCGGGATCGATCTCGGCCAGCGTGTCCCAGAGCGCGTCGAAGCTTTCCACGCCCAGCTTCTGGCAGAGCGTCGGAATATACGGGCTGGTGCGCAGCTCGGCATCGGCATAGCGATGAGCCGGCGTTCGATCGGTGGACAGCGTAGCCCACGGCAGATCGATAAAGCGCACCCGCGCGCCGAGCTCACGCGCCGACTGAAGCGCCGCCCACTCCGGCGAGTACGCACAGAAGGGATAGAACGCGCCGCGCCGCGCGCCGTCCTGCTGCCGAATATAGCTATAGATCGCGATCGGCAGCGTGTGCGGCAAAAACAGCTCGTCGATCCGCTCGTTGAAATCGGACGGCCCCTCGATCAGGATCGCCGCCGGACGCACACGGCGCGCCAGCTGCTGGACCGCGCGAGCACAGGCCGGGCTGTGATGCCGAACCGGCACGAAAACGACGCGCTGCGTGATGTCGAGAATGTCAGGATGCATAAGCAAGAACCGAAAGAACAAAGAAACAAACGAACAAGAGAATAAACGAAGAACCTAGAACCTAGAACCCAGAACCTAACGAACAAAGAACCGGGTGCCCTCTGGGCGCACAAAGAACAATGAGGCTCCACCTTCCCTCTCACCTGTCGCAACCGAGGCGGAAGCCCGCCGAGGTTCGGGGCAGGGGTGGCACGTCGGAACAAATGAACAAAACGTTAGTATCGAAGCCCTTTGTTCCTTTGTTTCCTTGTTCCTTTGTTTGCCTGCAAGGCGAGTGCTCGCTAATCCAGCAGGAAGCGCCGCTCATCATAGAACGAGCGCCAGACGCCGCTGCGCTCTTTGACGACATGGTTGAAGTAGTGGCGCAGCTTATCGCGGTCTTCCGGCGCGTCCTTGAGCGCCGAGCCCAGCAAGCTCTGCATCAGATGCTCGGTTGTCACCTTGCCGTTGGAGTAGTAGTAGGCGTGAATGCCCGCCGCATAGCCTACCGAGACGGCCTCGGCGGTGCTCATCACCGCGCTCAACGACTCCAGCGTCTTGCCGTCGGCGGTCTTGCCCGCGCGTAGCTCGTGGAACGTGGTCACCAGCACCTCGGTCAGCTCCACCGGCAGCGACATTGGCACGCCCGCGCGCCGCAGCATACGCTCGGTCTCGCGCTGCACCAGATCCAGCTCCTGCGTCAGACTGGCGATCGGCGGGATCGTCTCGAAGTTGAAGCGCCGTTTGAGCGCCGCGCTCATCTCGTTGACACCGCGATCGCGAGTGTTGGCGGTGGCGATCAGGTTGAAGCCGGTGCGCGCATAGAGCACGCGTCCGTCGTCCTCACGCTCGGGAATCGCCAGCACACGGTCGCTGAGGATCGAGAGCAGCGTGTCCTGGATCTCCAGCGGACAGCGCGTGATCTCCTCGAAGCGCACAAGCTTGCCCTCGCTCATGCCGCGATGCAGCGGTGCGGGAACCAGCGATCGATCGTTGGGACCTTCCGCCAGCAGCAGCGCGTAGTTCCACGAATATTTGATCGCGTCTTCGGTCGTGCCGGCGCTGCCCTGAATAATCAGCGTCGAGTCGCCCGAGATCGCGGCGGCCAGCAGCTCGCTGAGATAGCTCTTGGCCGTGCCGGGCTCGCCGATCAGCATCAGGCCGCGGTTGGTCGCCAGCGCGACGATGCAGCGCTCAAGCAGGCTGCGGCTGCCGACAAACTTAGGACTGATGCCGCGCCCGGGATCGCCGAGCACAAACAACAGCACCGAGCGTGGCGTGAGCTGCCATCCTGCGGGCTTGGGCGTTTGAGCATCGGCCGCCGCCAGCCGGGCTAGCTCGTCGGCGTACAAAACTTCGGCGGCGGGACGCTGGACATCGGCGAGTGGGGTGGTAGTTGGTCGATTGCTCATAGCATTCTTCTCTAGTTCAAAATAAATTTGATTATCGGCACGAAACTACTTGGCTTTAGCTGCGATCGACAGCATATCGTTCAGGACTTCGCTGATCACAACCGGATCGACGTCGCCGAGCACCAGACGATCTTTATGGGACGGCCAGTATTCAGCTTCAAGGATGCCGGATACAAAGGTCACATAGCGGATCTTCTGGTCGGGCGCGTCCACAATCCAGCCGGGCGCAACACCATCCTCATACTGGATCACGGCTGTCAGGTTGGGGCCGTAGAAGGGCTTGAAGTGACCTGCGAAGACACCTGCGTCGGCGGGCAGATCGCGCGTCCAGCCGAGCTTATCCAGACCAAAGACCAGCGCCGCCGCCGGGATCGTCAGCTCGTTGAAGCGCATAATGTCGGTCGCGGTCAGCTCGTGCGCTTCCAGGCGCTGGATCGCGCGGCCCAGCTGTGGAAACGGCTGCACGATCTCATAGTCGCTGAGGATCTCACCCCAGGCCGCGCGAACGTCAGCGGAAAGATCGAGCGGATGGATCAAACCAATGGCTACATCCGGCGGCAGATCGACCATCTCGTCAGTCGCGTCGGCATAGCTTTGATCTTCGGTCACGCGGAACGTCGAGCTCAGCGCGCCCAGCGGGTCGTAGGTGCCCCAGATCAGCGTGCGGACCAGATGCGTCATCAGCGGGTGGCGCACCAGCAGCGTTTCGAACTCGGTTAGCGTCCAGCGCCGGCCGGTAACCATCACCTGCTCCAGGCGCACGGCCTGCACCTTGGCGACCTCCGCGACCTGCTTTTTGAGCAGCTTCCACTCGGCAAGCGCCTGCTCGGCCTGCTCGGCGTCGTCTTTGGTGGTGGGCGGCGGCAGATTGGGCTTGAGCTTGCCCTGCCCATCGCGGACCATCGGCTTCATCTCGGGACCGAGCACAAAGCGAAACTGGCGCGGGCCATAGTCGAAGATCCGCTGGCCCCGCGCGTCCAGCTCGCAGTCGGGCACGATTCGATCTTCCAGCTGTGCGCGGCTCATCCCACGCTCCTGGGCGATCTGCTCCATGCACTCCACGGCGCGAACCTGCAAGCCTTTGAATTTGACCTTCTGGGCGATGCTGTTGATCTGCATCAGCGCGGTGTCGCTGCCGATCATGCGCAAACATTCCAGACCGTTCACCGCACGCTGGTGCTGGCTCTGGCCCGGCCAGACGCGGATCAGCGGCGCCAGCTTGAGCGCAATGTTATCGCCGCCGAGCAGGCCCAGGCCAAAGAAGGCCCAGTTTTCTTTGCTCGGTGCGCCCTCGGCCAGCCAGCGCTCAAACAAGCTCCAGGCGAAGTGGTCAAGCGATGCCGAGTCGGCGTGCTGCTTGACGCCCCGGATCAGCGGATGCTCCGCGCCGTTTTTGCCCTGCTGCACAGCCTGTAACAATCCCGCGACCTGCTCGGTGCTGAGCACATGCTGGCCGATCACAATCGGCGGCAGATCCAGAACTTGCACCCAGGCCGGGGGCTGGCCTTTGCTTTTCACGGGCGATCGCAGCGCCTCGGCCAACCAGTCGGGCGTTGTTTGATCGTCGAACGCGTCCAGGCTCGGCTGCGCGTCTTCGATAATGTTTGCGCGTAGCCGGGCGCTCTGCTCTCCAGGCAGCGCCGCCAGCGCCTGCTCGATCAGGTCACCATAGCCACGCCGCACCAGGCGGTGCAGGATCTCGGTCGCGGCCTCGGCCTGCGCGCCACGACTATCTGCCAGCGGCAGCAGCCCGGCGATCGTGTGCGACGAATGCGCGTCGATCCAAGCGCTAGCGACCATCGGCGCTTTCGACTCCTGGGACAGCATGAGCATGTGCGGGGCGGCGGCGGGCGCGGCGATCAGCGCAAAGGAGCGCAGCAGCGCGGCGGCGGCCTCACGCTCGGTCGTCTCCTGAATCGTGGCGCTCACCACATCCAGCGCCCGGTCTTCGGTGTGCGCCAGCCATGCACGAATGTAGGCCGGCTGATTGAGCCGCAGCTGGAGCCGCCGGAGCTGGGATTCGACCTCACGCGGATCGTCCAGGCCAAAGATGATCTCCTGGGGACGCTGATAACTATCGCTCCAGGGAGTGGCGCGGTAGTTATCGTCGGGCCAGCTCTGCACGATGCGCCGGAGCGTGCTGGTATGGCCGCCCAACATCGCCGCGAAAAAAAACGCGGGATGGCTAGACTCGTGGGCTATGTTAGGCCAATGCACGCGACCGAAGTATGGCGTGAGTGTCTGGCTGAGCTGTTCGCGCTCCCGCTGGCTCAGATATGGCAGCACGGAGCGGCGAAATCCTTCGACTAGGCTAAGGACCGGATTGCGATACCAGGAGACCTGCGCAGCGGCCTGCTGCTCCTCGAACACCTCGATCAGCCGCGCCATAATCTCCTGGGGTGAAAAAAGCGGGACCAGCAGCGTCATCATGATCGGTTGCGTTCGATGCTGCAAACCAAGCACGATCGCAAACGCCTGCTCGCGAAGCTGCCTCGCGTTGGGGTCGCTGGTCGCTACTCGATCGGCGAGCTGTGCCGAATTTATGCGCCCGTGAGCCGAACCACGCTCCCTGTGCTCGTTCATCAGGTGCAGCGCGTGGAGCCAGAAAATCGCTTCATCCGCTGTAACAAACTCCGGGATCGCGTTTTCCCACTTCCAGTTCCACTCGTACTCCGAGCTCGACAGGCGCCGCAGCCGTCGCAGCCCCTCCGCTTGATCGAACGGCGCTGCTGTCGGGCGCTCAAGTGGCGCGGGATTGCGCCAGGTTGCCCAAAACCAATCGATAGGTTCGAGATTCAGGCGCAGGCTCGGATCGTAGACTATCGGGATCACCGGCTCGGGTTCCGGCTTGACGCGGCGCGTGGGAGCGCTCAGCGTAGACTGCGTAGCCGCTGTCGGCGTTGGCTGCGCGTTGACGGTGGGCTGAGGTGCTGGCGTGGCCCTGGTAGGCGCGCCCGGCTTGATCTTGCCCAGCACCGCTGCGGCCAGATTGCTCACCAGCGCGGGTATGGAAGTTGCGCCGGCAGATTGGCTATCGCCGTTCGCCACAGTCACCTCGCGATAGCCCTTCTTGAGCTTCTCGGCGATCTGTTTGTCACTCGCCGCCTGTGCCGACTTCTCGTCGGCGAAAGTTTTTGTCTGGATCTGGCCCTCAGTGCCGATCCGGCCGAACTGAACAGTATAGGAATCCTTCAGCAGGGTAATGCGCCAGAACTTTGAGGACGTATCATCTTGATAGTGAAATTCACGTGTGCTCATCAAATTGCCCTTCGTAGATGTCATGCCAGCATTGTAGCCACGTCCTGTGACAGGAAGTGTCACAACACTCATGAGCGGCTCACAGGTACGATACCAGCTTTATGGTTGATCCAGTACGTACGTCAGTCCATCGAGTCGCTGAGACGATCGCCGGGATTTGCAGCCGATCGAGATGGTAAGGTAGCTCGTAAGGTGCGCTCTTTATACTGCGTATTACACCCAAGCGGAGATATATCATATCAAGGAGGTGTACCCTAATACGAATACACGTCGGACCGCCCGTCAGTTGTGTTTATCTAGCATCCAAGGAGATGTATTATGTACCAGCCCATGCAGGCAGGCATTTACCGGCTCACTCGTCTGACTGAGCGCGCCTAACTACTCCACCACACCATGACTTTGGTCGTTGCCTCACATTCGCGATTGTACATCCACTAGTTCTGAGCACCTTCCAGGCACCAAAGCACAGGAATCCAAAGCATTTCAGCATGGCCCAATCTAGCGGTCCTTGGCCTCTGGTCAGCACAAAGCAACAGCGGGTGCGATCAGAGAGCAGCAAGGTTGGCAAGCTGCGCCTTCAAGCAGCCAGCGTGACGATCGTTGTTACGCCGCGCCTGACGCATCTGTCGCATCGATGTGACCGGCGAGCTAACCTGTTCCATACCCTACGGATAACACTTCCTTTGTAGGCGCCTCTCTTTGCAGAGGCGTCTGCTTGTTGTCTGCAGGTGTCTCTCTTACTGCTTTCCTGCCTTCCAAATTCCGCTACATGTAGCCGGCGTTGAGCTACACAAAAGCTGCTGCTACTCGACGCAAACCTGGTCCATCCCGAAATTACTCAATTTGTTTACTTTAATTTGACAAATTTGATCGAGTAGTATAAGATAGGCATCCAAGAGTAAATTTTTATTTACTCCTTCATCCACAGCGTCCCCCCAACATTTGAGCTGTGGATCTTTTCAGCCCGCCAGACCACTATCAACTAGCCTCAGGGAGCGATAATGTTTCGATCCTTCACTTCGGCGCGCCATCGGCTGTTCGCGACGGCTCTCACTCTCCTTTTGATGATCACGGCAATTGCCGGCACAGCTACTCCGGCAGCAGCGCTTGCAGCCTGGCCGGTTGTGCGCGAAGGCGACAATGGCCCGAACGTTAAAGCCGTCCAGTATCTGCTGCGCCAGCGCGGTAGCGGGATCGCGGCAGATGGCGACTTCGGCCCGGCCACCAAGTCGGCGGTTGTGAGCTTCCAGCAGGCAAATGGCCTGACCGCAGATGGCATTGTCGGCGCAAACACCTGGAGCAAGCTGGTGGTGACGGTGCGCGAAGGCAGCAGCGGCGAGGCCGTCAAGGGAGCGCAAACGCTGCTCGTCAAGAACGGGCATAACATCGCGGTCGACGGCGCGTTCGGTCCGGGCACCAAGTCGGCGGTCGTGAGCTTCCAGAGCGCGCATGGCCTGACCGCAGATGGCATCGTCGGGCCGATGACCTGGCAAGAGCTGGCCGGCTCCTCGGGCGGCGGCACCGGCACCTGGCGCACCGCGCGCGCTTCCGCCTACGGCCCTGGCCTGTGGGGCAACCGCACGGCGTGTGGCCAGACGCTCTACACCACCACGATCGGCGTTGCGCATAGGACCATGGCCTGTGGCACGCGGCTCAAGTTCCAGGGCCGCTCGGGCCAGATTGTCACTGCCACGGTGATCGATCGTGGGCCGTATGTCTCGGATCGCGAGTTCGATCTGACCGAGGCTACCGTGAAGCAGATGGGCTACGCCAGCGCCTCCGATTTCGGCGTGCGCACCGTGTACTGGAACTACAACTAAGCGAAACCGCGGCCGGGCAACGATCGTCCGGCTAGCAGCATAAGCCTTCAATCTCCGTGAATGGAGCAGCCGTGACGCTGCTCCGCTCGCTCCAACCACCTTTGTCCGCCGTTGGTCGTCCGTTCATCGTTGGTACACTAGTGGAGAGAACCATGACCGCAACCTTCCACCCGTCCCGCCGTGGGTTAGCTTCCGTGCTGCTGACCCTGATGTTCGTCCTCGCTTCGATGCTAGGCACCAGCACGCCGTCCTCGGCGCATTCGACAACCTGGACCGTTGAGAACGAGGGCGATGCTGGCCCGAACGTAAAGGCGATTCAGCATCTGCTGCGCCAGCGCGGCTACAGCCTTGACGCCGATGGCGACTTCGGTCCGATCACCAAGTCCAAGGTGGTCGCCTTCCAGCAGGCCAACGGCCTGGCCGCCGACGGCATTGTCGGCCCGAACACCTGGGGCAAGCTGATTGTGACCGTGCGCGAAGGCAGCAACGGCGAGGCCGTCCGTGGCGTGCAGACGCTGCTCGTCAAGAACGGACGCAGCGTGGCGGTTGATGGCGCGTTCGGCCCAGCCACCAAGTCGGCGGTGGTGAGCTTCCAGAGCGCCCATGGCCTGGCCGCCGACGGCATCGTCGGCCCGCAGACGTGGGAGCATCTGGTCGGCTCCGCTGCGAGCGGCGGTACCGGCGGCTACTCGCTGCCGCTGTCGCGCAGCGCCCTGCCCCGCAGCGAGTACGACGATCCGCACCATGACTACCCGGCGATCGACCTGCCCGTCGGCACGGGCACTCCGGTCTACGCAACTCGTGGCGGTAACGCGAGCCGCGTGAGCGGTAGCTCGTGCGGCAACGGCTACGTCGTCTCTGGCAACGATGGTGCGACCTACACCTACTGCCACCTGAGCAGCTTCGTGGCGGGCAGCACCACTGTCAACACCGGCCAGCTGCTGGGCTACTCCGGCAACACCGGCAACTCGACCGGCCCGCACCTGCACTTCGCGATCAAGTACGGCGGCGTCAGCCGCTGCCCGCAGCGCCTGCTGCTCGCGATCTACGACGGCGTTTCGGTCCCGCATCCGTCGACGCTGCCGACCACGGGCTGCTACTACTAAGCGCTCGCTCGCTCCTAGATCGACCGAAAGCCTGCTCAATCGAGCAGGCTTTTGGCTTTGTGGCAGACGTGGATCAAGCCGAAGCGGCTCATAAAACAAAGCTTGCATTGAAATCGCGACGCTCGGCGCAGGACTCACACCTGACGATCGAGCGTTTTGTGTGTCCAGACGCGGCCTGAACTCTGGTTCGAAGCTCACCTCGCTCCTCGCGATTAGACCAAAAGCAGGCTCTGCAACCAGCGCGGTTTATGCTAGACTAGAGTCGCCACGAACCACTACTACACATGGAGATCACCCGCGTGCCACGTTCTTCTTCCCGCCGCGATCGAAGCGGCTGTATAGCGGGTCTTGGGGCACTGTTCGGCATGCTCGCGGCCGTAGTTGCGCTGCTCGGAATCGGCGGCGCCAATCTCTACATCACCCGCCAGGCCGAGACCCAGATCGCGCAGTTTCCGACGCTGGGAGCGTCAGCGCTGCTCGGTCGAGACACAGGTAGCACTGTTGCCGTCGAAGGCCGGATCGAGGGAGCGCCACGCTTCCAATCGCTGGTCGCTTACGATTATCAGGAGGGCGACTTCCCCTCCAGTAACACTAACGAATCGCGGCGCTGGGGCACAGTTGAGCAGGTTCGGCCGCCGCTGCGCGTGGAGCTGAGCGACGGTAGCGTGCCGATCACGGGCACGTACACGCTCAGTGGCGTGACCACTACCCTTTATGAGAATGACGAGCGGCGCTATGTTGGGCTGGAAAATCGCCAGATCGTATTCGTGTGGGGAACGCTGCGGCAGGAAGATGCGGGGCCGGTGCTGGTTGCGGAGACGATCTATGCCGGCACACGCGCCGATTACCTGGGTGAGCAGAACACGCTGCGAACGATGGCCTGGATCTTTATCGGCCTGGGCATTGGACTGGCGGTGCTGTTTACCTGGATCTTTACGCGCTTTATCTTGCCAATCGCTCGTTAACAGCTCGCGCCGGCGTCGAGTCGATCGACGCCGG
>DASWTW010000266.1:0-3387 GCA_036401895.1 Herpetosiphonaceae bacterium
CGGCCAGCACATGCCAGAACGCGGTCGGCAAGCTGAGCACCGTGATCCCGGCTGCGGCGCAGGCGGCCGCAAACATCTGGGGACTGGCGAGCATGGCCTCGCTGCGCAGCACCAGCGTCGCGCCGTTGACCAGCGTGACGAACAGCTCCTCGACGCTGGCATCGAAGCTGATCGACGCGAACTGCAACAGCCGATCGGCCGGATCGACCACGTAGTGGTCGCGCACCACCCGGAGGTAGTTGGCCAGCGCGCGCTGGGAAATCTGCACGCCTTTGGGGGTGCCGGTCGAGCCCGACGTATAGATCACATACAGCAGGTTGTCCGGCTGGACGCGGCTGGTGGGCGCGCTCACGGGCTGGCGATCGATCAGCGCCGCGTCGCGATCCAGACAAACCACCGTCGCGGCCGGAGCGGCCAACTGGTCGAGCAGGACACGCTGCGTAATCAACACCGCTGCCCGCGCATCGGTGAGCATCCAGTGGAGCCGCTCCTGGGGATAGGCGGGATCGAGCGGCAGATACGCGCCGCCCGCCTTGAGCACCGCCAGCAGCGCCACCACCAGCTGCGGGGAGCGCTCAAGGCAAACGCCGACGATCACCTCCGGCCCGACGCCCAGCGCCTGCAAGTGGTGGGCAAGCTGGTTCGCCTGTTGATCCAGCTCGCGGTACGTCAAGCGGTGATCCTGCCCTTGGACCGCGACCACGTCCGGTCGGCGGGCAGCCTGCGCCGCGATCAATGCATGCACACACTGCTCGGCGACCTCGACGTGCCCATAGGTTGCCCGCGCCAGCACCTGCCCGTACTCTGCGGCAGTCAGCAGCGGCAGCCGATCGATCGGCTGGTGCGGGTCGGCCACAATCGCGGCGAGCAGCGTCTCCAGGTGCCCGGCCATGCGCGCCATGGTTTCCGGCACAAACAGATCGCGGCGGTAGCTGAAAGCCCCCTGGAGTCCGGCCGGGCTCTCGCTGACGCTCAGCGTCAGATCGAACTCGGTGGACAGGGGATCGACGCTCAGCGACTCCACGGTCAGGTCCGGCAAGCTGATGGTGGAGCGGGGCGTATTGTTGAGCAGGAACAACACCTGAGTCAGCGGATGGCGACTCAGATCCCGCTCCGGGTGAACGACATCCACCACCATCTCGAAGGGCAGATCCTGATGGGCGTAGGCTTGGAGCGCTGTTGTACGAACTCGTGTCACCAGCTCGGCAAAGCTCGGAGCCCCGGCGAGATCGGTGCGCAGGACCAGCGTGTTGACGAAGAAGCCGATCAGCCCTTCCAGCTCGGGGCGGACCCGTCCGGCGATCGGCGTGCCCACCGCGAGGTCGGTCTGACCACTCCAGCGCGCAAGCAGCACCTTGAACGCTGCCAGCAGCGTCATGAACAGCGTCGCGCCCAGCTCCTGGCTCAGGCGGCTCACGGCGTCCGCGAGTGGCGCTGCGATCTGGAACGTGGTGCTCCCACTCTGATCCGAGAACGTGGCCGAGCGTCGATAGTCGGTCGGGAGATCCAGCGGCGCGAGATTCGCTAGCTGCTGCCGCCAGTAGGCCAGCTGTGTAGCCAGCAGCGAGCCGGAGTCGCCCTGGGCCAACCATTGGCGCTGCCAGAGCGCATAGTCGGCGTACTGAATCGGCAGCGGCGGCAGATCGACGGCTACTCCTTGCACAAACGCCTGGTAGAACGTCGTCAGCTCGTGCAGCAGCACCTCCATCGACCAGCCGTCGAAGATGGCGTGATGGAACACCAGCGCCAGGAGCTGATCGTCGGGCGCGAGTTGGACGAGGGTCGCACGCAGCAGCGGTCCCTGCTGGAGATCGAAGGGCTGCTCGACCACTGCCTGAATCGCCTGGTGGATCGTTGCCTCATCGGCCACGGGCAGCACCATGATCGGCAGCGGCAACACCTGCGGCGGCGCGATCTGCTGATACGGCTCCGGCCCTGTGTGCAGCGGATCATAGGCGAACGTGGTGCGCAGGATCTCGTGCCGGGCGACCAGCGCGGTGAGGCTTTGCTGGAGCGCCGCGTAGCTCAGCGGTCCGCGCAGACGCAGCACGATCGGGACGGTGTACCATGTCGCGTTGGGCTGGAGCTGATGCAGGTACCACAGCCGCTGCTGGGCAAACGCCAGCGGAACGAGCGTCCCATCGCGCGGCACCGCCACCAGCGGCATATCGACCGCAGCCGCCTGATCCGTGATCTGTTCCGCAAACGCGGCGATGGTCGGCGCTTCAAAGAGCAGCCGCAGCGGGAGATCACGGCCGGTGAGGTGGCGCAGCCGGGTAATGACCTGGGTCGCCAGCAGCGAGTGGCCGCCCAGCGTGAAGAAGTTGTCGTGCACGCCCACACGCTCGACGCCCAGCACTGTCGCCCACACCCCCGCGATCAGCTCTTCCAGCGGCGTACGCGGCGCAACGAAGGCTGCTGTATCCACCAGCAATCCCAGATCCGGCGCGGGCAGCACCCGGCGATCGATTTTGCCGTTGGCGGTCAGCGGCAGCGCGTCAAGCAGCACAAACGCGCTCGGCACCATATACTCGGGCAGGCGCTCGGCGACGAAGGCGCGCAGGCCCTCAATCGTGGCCCTCACCGCCGGCCCCTGGCCCGCCGTCGCGGGCTCCCCTTCCCGCTCCACGCCGGGTGCCCGCTTTGTTCTTTGTTCTACAACGTACGCTACCAGCCGTTTGACGCCGGGCATGTCTTCGCGCGCCAGCACGACGACCTCGCCCACAGCCGGATGCTGGGCCAGGACAGCCTCGATCTCGCCCAGCTCGATACGGAAGCCGCGCAGCTTGACCTGCTCGTCGTTCCGGTCAACGAAGTCCAGCTGCCCATCGGCCTGGTAGCGCACCAGATCGCCGGTGCGGTACAGCCGCTGCCCCGGTGTGTGGCTGAACGGATGCGGCACGAAGCGCGCGGCGGTCAGCGCCGGTCGCTGGTGGTAGCCCCGCGCCAGCCCCGCGCCGCCAACGTACAGCTCCCCGACCACGCCCACCGGCACCGGCTCCATGCGGTGATCCAGGACATACACCTGCACATTAGGCAGTGGTCGTCCGATCCGCGGACGCGCGGCCGCGTCGGCGGGCGCACCGACCCAGAAGGTTGTGTCGATCGTCGCTTCGGTGGGACCGTAGCAATTGCACAGCGTCGCCCGCAGCCGGCTGACAAATCGCTGGTACACCTCGTCCGACAGCGGCTCGCCGCCGCTCACCACATAGCGTAACGCGGTGCACGCAGCGATGCCGGGCTCTTCCAACAAGACCGCGTGCTGGCTGGGACTCGCCCCAAAGACACTAATGCGCTGCGCGGCGAGTGTGCGCACCAGCGCGGCGCTGTCAGCGCGGGTCTCCGCCGGCACCAGCACCAGCTGCGCGCCCACACTGAGCGGCCAGA
>DASWTW010000267.1:0-7871 GCA_036401895.1 Herpetosiphonaceae bacterium
AGCTTGGTCGCCCGCTCGATCCGGCCACTGTTTCGCGGCTGGTCTATGAGTCGGAGCGGTTTTACCACGGCACGCCCAGCGGGATCGACAACACCGTGGTCAGCTACGAGCAGGCGATCTGGTTCAGGCGCGGGCGTGAGCAACATGGTGTGCGCACGTCGCCGACGATCGAGCCGCTGCATATCGGCGCTCCGTTTGCACTGGTGATCGGCGATACCGGCGTGTACGCGCCGACACATATCACGGTCAGCGGTGTGCGCGAACGCTGGCAGCACCATCGCCGGCACTTCGATGCATTGTTTGGCGAGATCGGGCAGATTGTGCTGAGCATTCGTGAGCATCTGGCGGGCGGCGATCTGATCGCGCTGGGAGCGGCGCTGAATCGGAATCAAGAATTGCTGCGCGAGATCGGCGTTTCGTCGCCTGAGCTGGAGCGGCTGATCACGGCAGCGCTGGCGGCCGGAGCGCTGGGCGCGAAGCTCTCCGGCGGCGGTGGCGGCGGTATTATGCTGGCCCTAGTGGCTGCGGATCGGCAAGCGATCGTTGCGGAGGCGCTGCTCGGTGTGGGAGCTACGCGGGTCACGCAAACAGCGGTGGCGTGAGAAGAACCAAGAACCAAAAAGACAGAACAGAGACAGAGAACAAAGAACAGGAAGTACCACTGTTGCCCTCTGGGCCTGGAACGGGAAAGGGACCCGAGACGATGGGGCAGCGGGTGAGGGCCTGTTCAAGAACAAAGAGCACAGCATCGATCCTGTTGCGCCGCATTCGTCTGCATTTGTTCTATGTTCTTTCTTTGTTCTCTCTACGGTTGTTCTGAGCGGCGCTTTCTGCTACACTGAAAAAACATTCGTATGCCACGTGTGCTCATAAAGATCGTCTGTGCGTGTAGGCGGTTCGCAATGCGGCGGTTCCCGAAAACAATTCTCCTGCTCATCGCTGGCGCGCGCTGGGCTGCCTGGCTGCTGACACTCGTGCTGGTGTGGCAAACCGGCATGTTCGCTCAGCTAAACAGCGATCCTCAACCCTTGCTCTGGCTGAGCTACATCACGCTCTACAGCCTGCTCTGGACGTTACAGCTGCCACGCTTTGTTTCCCGTACCCGCGAGGGCTCGGCGATCGTCCTCTACGATCTGCTGCTTATGGCGCTGCCGGTCTGGTTCAGCGGCGGCTGGGGCAGTCCGTTTCTGCCCATGCTGCTCAGCGCGATCGTGGCGCCTGCGGCGGTGCGCAGCTGGAGCGGCGGTATGCTGATCGCAGCGGCAGCACTGGCGATCGATCAGCTGATCTTGTGGACCACACAGCTGAATCCTTTAGAGATCGCAACCAGCGGCCAGAGTCTGGCGCTGATGGGCCGCACGCTGCTGCCATTTGGCGTGGCGGCCGGAGTCGTGATGAGTGGCGAGCTGTGGCGCTGGCTGCTGCGTGTGCGCCAGCGACGAGCCCGCAAGCAGGAGCCTCCGGTGCGCTGGGAATATCCGCCCGTCGAGCCGCTGGCTAATCGAGCGAGCGGCGATGCGCCTGTGAGCTACGATCGTACGTCGAGCGCTCCGCCGACGCTGGCTCGGACCTGGGGCAAAGAGCGCGCCAGCCCGCCGACAGTCGAGCGTCGCTCTCCGGCCACGGTGCAGGCGGCGTTGCGCAACTTCATGCCGGATTTTCAGGCGGCGGGCGTGACCCTGGCGATGCAGATCGAGGGCGACGAGCGGCAGCTGCCGCCGAATATTCGTGAGCTGCTGATCAAAGCGATCGAGATCGCGCTGGACAATGTGCTCTCGCACGCGCGGGCGAACGAGACCAGGGTGGCGCTGGAGGTGCTGCCGGAGAGCGTTGTGCTGCGGGTGTGCGACGACGGCATCGGCCTGTTCGATGGAACCGCAGAGCCGCCTGGATTTCACCAGATCAAGCGGCTGCGCTACCGGGCGCAAGAGCTGGGCGGCCAGTTGCGCGTCGAGGAGCGCGACGAGGGCGGCGTTGAGCTCCAGCTACGGCTGCCGTTTGTCAGGTAGCGGCAGATCTCAGGAGAACAAAGAGGCCAGACAAGCTGTCTGGCCTCGTGCATTTAACGGCGACAGCTCAGGCGAAGCGCACCGACGACAGCGTATCGCCGAACGACGTTCCCGACGTGTCGCGCATGACGTCGACGCCGTTGGCGTGCGGCAGCGCGACCGGACGCTTCTCGTGCAGGTTGCGCACCATCACGATCAGCTTATCGCGAACGTTAGCTTCGAACCAGCCCTCGTCGGTCTTGAACTCACGGGCGTTATAGCACTGCACCCGCGCGCCGTGATTGCCGATCAGCACCAGTGAGCTTAGCTCATCCTCGGCCTCCATATCGTTGGTGATCGGATCGTTCTGGATCAGCACCACATCGTTGAGATTTGCGATGCCCTCCTGCTTGCGGAACTTGACGTGCGGGTTGGCGATCACGCCGTTGATCAGATTGCCCAGCCCTGCCGCAAACGCGGCGAACTCCGCGAACGATTTCAGCGCTTCCAGCGCGCTCTGAAGCGGCGCCAGCTTGTCGAGGAAGGTTTGAACGTCGGGCAGCGTCGAGCGCTCCGGCACCATTACCAGACACGGGCCGGTAAAGTTCTGGTTGGCAAACAGCGCCAGGATACGCGGAATCCCGAGTGAGATCGTGGTGAGCGCCTGTGGCTTCAGGTTCTTGGTCTCGGTGAAGCCGCCCGCGCTGAGCGTCACGCTGGCATGGAGATAGCGCTTGACCGGCTGAATCAGATCGTCGCCTTCCAGCAGATCGAAGGTTTCGGGCCGCAGCAGCACGCTGATCGAGGGCAGCGTCGGATCGCCGTTGAACGAGTAATCCGTCTCCGCAACGGCCGGGCTGCTCGGGTCTTCGCCTGTCCGCAGCGACCAGTGGACTTTGATCGCCAGCGGCACCTGGATCGGCAGGCTGATCGCGCCCTTGAGCGCGCTGATTACCGTGCCGGTGATCGGACCGTTGAGTGTGCCCTGAAGGTCGCCGAGCGCGCCGGGAACGCCTTCGATCGCCGAGATTGGCGTTTCGCCCAGATCGAGAATGTTGGAGTTGCTGCCGTTGCCACCAGGCAGCTTGAGCAGGTTGACCGTGGGCAGGCCCGGCTTGTTGAGCGGCGGCGTTGCGCTCGGATTCACATTCTGAAAGGTTTGATCGGTGAGTGACGCATTTTTGAAGAGCATGTTCTTGGTCAACACATCGCTGAGCAGCGTGCCGGCAAAGTTGAGATTGATCGGGCTGGTCAGCTCAAGATCGACGTCGATCGGTAATTTATCGAGCAGCGTTGTCGCGCTGGGCAGGTTGAGGATCGAGGCGCTGATCGGCTGGCCGGGCGGGCTGTCGGCGAGCGGCAGATCGATCGAGATGGTATCTAACAATGCTTTCAAGTCGTCGAGCAGCGGCATGAGGGAGACTCCTCTCAGGATGTTTGATGGTTTGGTTGGGAGCCGTGCGGGGTGATTGTGGCTCTGTGGAAATAAACGCCCAGGCCGCGAATTTTCTTCGGGCGCAGGCTGCAACTTTGGGCTGCTCTTCGGCTCAGTATTTCGATGGAGGAGCAGGCCCTGATTGTCTGCCCTGCGGGCAAACAAGGGAACAAGGGAATAAGGGTATGACAGTACTAACCCTTTGTTCCTTTGTTCTTGGACAGGCCCTCACTCCTGGCACTCACGTGCCTTCGCCTTCCCCAAACGTCGGCAGGCGAAGGGCTTTTTGCGGTACGTTGTTCTCTGCTCTAGGTTCTAGGTTCTTCTTTGCTCGTTCGGTTCTCGGTTCTTCGTTGTTCTTTTGTTCCTTTGTTTTCTTGTTCGTTTGTTCTTTCGTCGGCCCGGTTTCGACTTGCGGTATAATAGCCGCGATTGCTGAACTCTACGCTCAGGGAGGAGCGATGAAGCGAACTCCGCTCTACGACCGGCATGTCGAGATGGGCGCGAAAACCGTTCCGTTCGGCGGCTGGGAGATGCCGGTGCAATATACCGGGATCATCGATGAACACCACGCGACCCGCAACGCGGCAGGGCTGTTCGATATTAGCCACATGGGTCAGATCAACGTGCGCGGGCCGGATAGCCTGGCGTATTTGCAGCATCTGAGCACGCAGGATGTCGCGTCGATCGCCGAGGGCCTCGCCAACTACTCCTTGATGTGCTACCCCGACGGCGGCATCGTCGACGACATTTTCATCTACCACCTGCCGGACCGCTACCTCGTCGTGGTCAACGCCGCCAACGTCGACAAAGATTTCGACTGGATGCAGCAGCACAGCGAGGGCTTCAACGTCCAGCTCGAAAACATCTCCGATCAAACCTCGATGCTGGCGCTTCAGGGGCCGAAGGCTGAGGCGATCCTGGATCGCGTGACCGATCTCGACGTGACGGCGCTCTGGTTTCATGGCGTAGTCGAGGGTATGCTCTTCGGCGACGTTCCCGCGACCATCGCGCGGACCGGCTACACCGGCGAGGATGGCTTCGAGCTGTTCTTCGACAACATGTACGCGGCCCGCGTCTGGGACGGCCTGCTCGAAGAAGGCCAGGCCGACGGGCTCAAGCCGATCGGGCTGGGCGCGCGCGATAGCCTGCGCTTCGAGCCGAAGCTGGCGCTCTACGGTCACGAGATCAGCGAGAGCATCAACCCCTACGAGGCTGCGCTCGGCTGGGTCGTCAAGCTGGACAAGGGTGACTTCATCGGTCGCCAGGCGCTCCAACAGATCAAGGCCGAGGGAGTGAGCCGCAAGCTGGTTGGCCTGCAAATGGTCGGGCGTGGCATTGCGCGTCAGGGCTATCCTGTGGCAAGCGTTGAGGGCGAGACTGTGGGCGAGATTACGTCCGGCATGCCCGCGCCGACGCTCGGCCAGAACCTGGGCCTGGCATTGGTGCGCGCCGATCTGGCTAAGCTCGGTACCGAGCTTGATGTGATCATCCGGGGCAAGCCGGTGCGCGCTCAGGTGATCAAAACGCCGTTCTATCAGACACGCTACAAGAAATAACGGACGAGATTGCTCGGCCGCCGCAACTAGCAAGGAGTGTTCGTATGGCCTTTACGCCGCAGGAATTGTCGTACACCAAGAGCCACGAGTGGGTCCGCATCGAAGGCGATCAGGTGACCATCGGCATTACTGATTATGCCCAGGTCCAGCTCGGCGATGTGGTCTTTGTCGAGCTGCCCGAGGTAGGACGCAAGCTTGAGGTGGAAGATACCTTGGGCACGATCGAGTCGGTCAAGGCTGCTTCGGACATATTCGCGCCGATCGGCGGCGAGGTGATCGAGATCAACCAGGCCCTGCTGGATGAGCCCGAGTATGTTAATACCGAGCCCTACAGTGACGGCTGGATGGTCAGGCTGCGCGTGACTGATCAGGACATCCAGAACGCTGCCCTGATGGATGCCGCAACGTATGATAAGTACACATCGGAATTGGACCACTAGCGCTCCTTCGAGCAATCGATTCCTGGCGCAGAGCAGGGGCGTATGTGTGTATACGTCCCTGTTCATTTGGAGAAAAGCATCACAGCCCCACAAGAAATAACAATCGAAATCAGGTACTATACAACTATTCCCCGTGAGCCTAGAACTTGAGGTAAAGGTCATATGTCGCATTATATTTCCAACACCGATCAGGATCGGCAGGCGATGCTGGCTGCGATTGGTGCGTCGAATATCGCCGAGCTGTTCGATGTTGTGCCGCAGGAGCTGCGCTTTCCCGACGTGGAGCTGCCGGCGGCGCTCTCCGAGGCTGAGCTGCTGCGCGAGCTGAACCGGCTGGCGCGCCATGACGCCAACGCCCAAACCCACAGCATTTTTCTTGGCGCCGGCGCATACAACCATTTCGTGCCCTCGGCCGTCGATGCGCTGCTGCGCCGCGCCGAGTTTTATACCGCCTACACGCCCTACCAGCCCGAGATCGCTCAGGGCACGCTCCAGGCGATCTTCGAGTACCAGACGCTGATCTCGACGCTGACCGGCATGGACGCGGCCAACGCCTCGCACTACGACGGCGCGACGGCCGTCGCCGAGGCGGCGGTGCTGGCGCTCAACTCGACGCGCAACAAGCATACGATCGTGGTCGCGCCGACGGTACACCCGCAGTATCGCGAGGTGCTGCGCACGTACCTGCAAGGATTGGGCGTCAAGATCACCGGCGACGAAGATCCGTCGGCGTCCCTGGAAGATGTGCTGGCACAGGTCGACTCCTCGACCGCCGCGCTGATTGTGCAGACGCCGGATTTCCTGGGCCAGATCCACGATCTTAAGCCGATCGCCGAGCGCGTTCATGCGGCGGGCGGCCTGCTGATCACCGCCGTCGATCCGGTCGCGCTGGGTTTGTTCCAGTCTCCGGGAGCGGCAGGCGCGGACATCGTGACGGCTGAGGGACAGCCGCTCGGCATTCCGCTGGGCTTTGGCGGCCCGTATCTCGGCATCTTCGCCTGTAAAGAGCAGTATATTCGGCGCATGCCCGGACGCCTGGCCGGCGCAACCACCGATCTCGACGGTCAGGTCGGCTATGTGCTGACGCTGCAAACCCGCGAGCAGCATATTCGCCGCGAAAAAGCGACCAGCAATATCTGCACGAATCAGGGCTTGATGATGCTGGCCTCAACGATCCATATGTGTCTGTTGGGCAAGCACGGCCTGCGGCGTGTTGCCGAGCTGTGCTATCACCGCGCGCACTACGCCGCTAGCGAGATCGGCAAGCTTGAGGGCTTCGAGATCCTCACGCCCGCGCCGTTCTTCAAAGAGTTTGCCGTGCGCACGCCGCGACCGGTCGCGGAGATCAACCGGGCGCTGGCCGAGCGCGGCATCATCGGCGGCTACGATCTTACGGCCGAGTACTCGCACCTTGGCGATGCGATGCTGCTCTGTGTGACCGAGCTGAACTCCAAGTCTGATATTGATGCGCTGGTGGCGGCGTTGAAGGAACTTGCATAACCATGAATACTTATGAGCCTCCGATTTTTGAGCTGAGCGGGCCGGGCAAGATCGGCGCGAATCTGCCTGCGCTTGATGTTCCCGAGACGGCGCTGCCTCAGGAATTGCTGCGCGACGACGATCTCGCGGGCTTCCCGGAGCTGAGCGAGACCGAGGTGACGCGCCACTTCACGCGGATCTCACAGCGCAACTACTGCATCGACACCGGCATGTATCCGCTCGGCTCGTGCACCATGAAGTACAATCCCAAGGTTCACGAGGAAGCCGCGCGCATCCCCGGCTTTGCCCAGGCGCATCCGCTGCAAGATCCCGAGCTGTCGCAGGGCGCGCTCCAGCTGATGTACGAGCTGCAAGGCTATCTGGCCGAGCTGTCGGGCTTCGACCAGGTGTCGCTTCAGCCGGCGGCGGGCGCGCAGGGCGAGTTCACCGGCATTCTGGTGTTCCGCGCCTATCATCGCGATCACGGCGAGGAAGATCGCACCGAGATCTTGTGCCCGGACTCGGCGCACGGCACCAACCCGGCGACGGCGGCGATGGTCGGTATGCGCGTGGTCGAGGTCAAGACCGATCGGCGCGGCAACGTGGATCTCGACGATCTCAAGTCGAAGCTGGGATCGCGCACCGCCGGCCTGATGCTGACCAATCCCAACACGCTGGGCCTGTTTGACGAGCATGTGCGCCAGGTGGCCGAGCTGGTCCACGAGGCGGGCGGCCTGATGTACGGCGACGGCGCGAACTTCAACGCGATCCTGGGCATCGTCAAGCCGCGCGACGTGGGCTTCGACTTCATGCACTACAATCTGCATAAGACGTTCACGACGCCCCACGGCGGCGGCGGCCCTGGCTCCGGCGCGGTCGGCTGCATCCAGGAGCTGGCGCAGTACCTGCCGGGTCCGATCGTGGCGAAGACGGGCGAGGATTACGTTTTTGAGCAGCCCGAGCGCTCGGT
>DASWTW010000268.1:0-7216 GCA_036401895.1 Herpetosiphonaceae bacterium
ACGACGCTCCGGAGAAGCTGAGCGATGTGGACCAGACGCTGCGCGCCGTCGAGCTACAGCTAGAGCGCCGCGATTATGCCCACGAGGAGCAGCGTCAGCTCAAGGAGCTAGGCCGCCAGCTGAAGGAGCTCGGCGACCTGGTGACGATCAAGCGGCAGCTGGAACAGGTCCGGACTGAAATCGCGGCGACCGAACGGCAGCTGGCGCAGGCTACTCGCATTCAGCAGCAGGTAGCGCTGCTCGACGCCGAGCTGGCATCGATCGCCGAGGCTGAGGCGCAGCGACCCGTGATTTTGGAGCGGTTCGATGCGATCGCCTCCCAGCTGGCAGACGAAAGCTTCGGGCCGGAAGAGCGCCGCGAGCTGGAGGCCGTGCGCGCTGCGGGAAAGGCCTTGGGCTATCAGAAGGAGGAGCACGCCGCGCTGCGAGCCGAGGTCGAAGATCTCAAGATCTGGGAGCGTGAGGCGCTGGAGCTGGAACGAGCGCTGGGCTTTGTCGAGCTAAAGCGTCAGCAGCTTCAGCGTGATGAGGAGCAGGCGGCAGCCTACGAGGCCGATCTCGCCCAGAAGCGCCAGCAGATCGCGGATCTCAATCAGCAGCTTCACGATCAGACGCGCATCGAGCTGGCTCTGCGCGACGCCGACACGCGCAGCCGCATGCTGCAAACGCGGCTTCAGATCGAGCAGCAGTCGCTGGGAAGCGCCCAGGAAGCGCTGCGCAAGTGCCAGCGCAGCGCCGAGCTGCTGGTGGAGCAGCGCTCGAAAGCGGGCGCGCTGGCCGGGGAGCGGGCGATCTACGAGGAGCTGACGCAGGCGTTCGGCAAAAAGGGCGTTCAGGCGATGCTGATCGAGACGGCGATCCCTGAGCTTGAGCAGGAGGCCAACAATCTGCTCAGCCGCATGACCGATAACCAGTTCCATCTGGCCTTCGAGACCCAGCGCGATACCAAAAAAGGCGATAGCACCATCGAGACGCTGGATATTCGCATCTCGGACGGTCTGGGCACGCGCGATTACCAGATGTACAGCGGCGGTGAGGCGTTCCGCGTCAACTTTGCGATTCGGATCGCGCTCTCCAAGCTGCTGGCGCGGCGAGCCGGAGCGAATCTCAAAACGTTGATCATCGACGAGGGCTTCGGTACGCAGGACGGCAAAGGTCGTGATCGTCTGGTCGAGGCCATCAACGCCATCTCTGACGATTTTGAGTGTATCCTGATCATCACGCACATCCAGGAGCTAAAGGATATGTTCCCGGCGCAGATCGAGATCACCAAGACCGCGAACGGCTCAACCTGGTCGATTAGCTAGGCCCTCACCCCTGGCTTCGCCTTCCCCTCTCCTATCACAATGGGAGAGGGGAATCGCGGTACTTTCGTTTTGTTCTTTGTTCTCCGCAGGTTGCGAAGGCGTAGCGGTTTTGCTATACTGCAATCCATACGGGGACGTGGCGAAATTGGCAGACGCGCTAGACTTAGGATCTAGTGTCGCAAGACGTGAGAGTTCGAGTCTCTCCGTCCCCACCATCGAACGCTTGCTAGCGCAGCAAGCGTTTAGCATTTAAGCAGAGCGCCTGCCGGTAGCACTCTTAAGCGCGTATGTTATAATGCCGCCAGCATGAGCGTATCATAATTCACTATGATTAGGAGTACGTTGAGACTGTGAAAGTTACAACTGAACGTTTACCCAAAAGTGTGGTCGCCCTGGATATTGAGCTTGAGCCACAGCAGGTGCAGAAGGGTCTTGAGAAGGCCGCGCGCAAGCTGTCGCAACAATTCCGTATCCCTGGCTTTCGCCCAGGCAAGGCCCCACGCCAGATTGTTGAAAACTATTTCGGTCGAGAGCGGCTGCTGGAAGAGGCAACCGACGACCTGATTCAGAAAACGTTCCCTGAGGCGCTCAAGCAAGAGCAGATCGTCCCTGTCGGGCGGCCGACGCTCGAAAATGTCGAGCAGAACCCGTTCCGCTACCGGGTGATGGTGCCGGTCGAGCCGACGTTCGAGCTTGTCGATTACAGCGGCTATCGCCTGCCTTACGCGCCCGAAGAGGTCGATGACGACACGGTGCAGAAGTTGCTCGACGCCCAGCGCGAGCAGCATGTCGTGCTCAAGGAGCTTGAAGAGGCTCGTCCCGCGCAGCCCGGCGATATGGTCACCGTTGTGATCTCGTCCGATGACGACGATGACGACGACGATGACGATGACGACGAGGAGTACGATACCTCGGTCGAACTCGAAGACGACGTCGAGATCGACGCTAGCGCTGATGAAGACGACGACGACGAGGATGAAGACGACGACGACGACGACGACGAGGATGAAGACGACGACGACGACGACGAGGATGAAGACGACGACGACGACGAGGATGAGGATGAGGACGGCCAGGAGCAGCAGCTAGCGCTCGTTGAAGGTCGGATTCGGCCCGAGCTGTACGAGGCGCTGGTTGGAGCCGCTCCCGGCGAGAAGCGCACCGCCACCATCCAGTACGGCGAGGACGAAGAGTCCGAGGATCTGCGCGGCCGAACCGTCACCTACACCATGACCGTCAAGAACGTCCAGGAGCGGCTCCTGCCCGAGTGGGATGAGCTGCCGACGCTGACGGAGTTCGAGGGTGACTTCGAGGCACTGCGCGCGAACGCCCGTGATCGTCTGGTGCGCGCGTCCGAGGACAAGGCTCGTCGCGAGGTGATCGACGCGTTCTTGAACCGGCTGTCTGAGGAGACGACCTTCGACATGCCCGAGGCGATGATCGAGGAGCGTGCGGAGGAGCTATTCCACCAGCAGGTCGCCGAGTTCCAGCGCTACGGCATCGACGAAGATCAATTCCTCAAGCTGAGCAACAAGACTCACGAAGAGGCGGTTAGCCAGTTCAAGGAGCAGGCCGAGACCGATGTGCGCCGCTCGCTGATCGTGCGTGAGTTCCTCAAGCGCGAAGAGCTGACGCTGAACGAGTCCGAGATCGCCGCCGAGACCGAGCGCTTCCTGAACGATTTCGGTCCTGAGCGCCGCGAGGAAGTGATGCAGCTGCTCGATCAGGCTAACATGCGCCAGATGGTCGCGTCGTCAGCGCTGGATCGCAAGCTGCGCGATCGGATCGTAGCGATCGCCAGCGGCCAGCCGTCCGACACGCCGACGCCCGACGCGACCGGCGAGGGCACAACCACTGGCGAGGACGAGAGCGTCTTCGCTGATCCCGGCACGTCCGCCGACGAGGAGAGTGGCACAAGCTCGGTCGATCAGGCGACCGTTGCCGACTACGGCCAGCGGCCGCGTGAAGGCGAGGCCGACGCCGACACCGGAACGATCCGCTCGAACGAGGTTTAAGGTGGTATGATCAGGGCAGAAGGACATCTGTTTTGTGCTTCTGCCAGATCATCGTCTTAAGGAGGGGTAAATGGACTGGAAATCACCACAAGCGGTGGTTCCCTATGTTGTGGAAAACACCAGCCGGGGCGAGCGCGTCTATGATATTTATTCGCGCCTGCTGAAAGAGCGCATCATTCTTCTGGGCACGCCGATCGAAGATCAGATCGCCAACGTGATCGTTGCGCAGCTGCTGTTCCTGGCCAGTGACGATCCGGATCGTGACATCAACCTGTACATCAACAGCCCAGGCGGCTCGATCACCGCAGGTCTGGCGATCTACGATACGATGCGCATGATCAGCTGCGATGTCGCGACGTACTGCGTGGGCATGTGCGGCTCGATGGCAACGCCGATCCTGGCCGGCGGCGCGCGCGGTAAGCGCTTCTCGCTGCCGCACTCGACGATCCACATGCATCCGGCGGGTATCGGCCGCATCGGCGGCTACGCTCCCGACGTCGAGATCCAGGCGCGCGAGCTGCTGCGCATGCAGACCACCATCCGCGAGCTGCTGGCGGTAGATACCGGCCAGCCGCTGGAGCGCATCTCGCGCGACTTCGACCGCGACCTGTATATGGACCCGCATCAGGCCAAGGAGTACGGCATCATCGACGAGGTGCTGGAAGTTGGCGCGGGCGTGCCGCAGACTGACGACTCGTCGTCTCGGTAAGGTATCGATCAGGCGCGAGCGTGACCTGTCATGCTCGCGCCGTCCCTTTTTGTTTGTTTTACGCTCCCCGTTGAGGATGTAATGGCGCGAACCCGGAGCGGCCAACCGGCCTATGTCTGCTCATTCTGTACACGCGGCCAGGAAGAGGTCCAACGCCTGATCGCAGGTCCTGGTGGTGTTTTCATTTGTGACGAGTGTGTTGCGCTTTGCACGCAGATTATTGCCGAAGAGCGCGCGGCCAAGCCTGCGCCAAGCCCGGCAAAGCTGGGGCGAGTTCCCGCGCCCGCCCGCATTCGTGAGCAGCTCGATCAGTATGTGATCGGCCAGGAGCGCGCGAAAAAGGTGCTGGCTGTCGCGGTGTACAACCACTATAAGCGGGTTCAGGCCGGGGTTGAGGTCGATGGCGTTGAGCTGCAAAAATCGAACATTCTGCTGCTAGGTCCAACCGGCTGCGGCAAGACGCTGCTGGCGGAGACGCTCGCCAAGATTCTGGACGTGCCATTCGCGATTGCTGATGCGACGGCGCTCACCGAGGCTGGCTACGTCGGCGAGGATGTCGAGACGATCCTGCTGCGGCTGATCCAGTCTGCCGACGGCAATGTCGAGCGCGCGCAGCTGGGCATCATCTATCTCGACGAGATCGACAAGATTACGCGCAAGGCCGACAATCCGTCGATCACCCGCGATGTTTCCGGCGAAGGCGTGCAGCAGGCGCTGCTCAAGATCATGGAAGGCTGCATCGCGCATGTGCCGCCGGTGCCCGGCCGCAAGCATCCCCAGCAGGAGTACATCCCCTTCGATACGACCAATGTGCTGTTTATCTGCGGCGGCGCGTTTGAGGGCCTGGATCGCGTGATCGCCCGGCGTGTGGGTGCGAATCGACGGCTGGGCTTTGGCCAGACCAAAGAGGCCAAGGAAGTGCGCGAGCGCGAGATCTCGAAGCTGCTGGCCCAGACCACGCCCGACGATCTGCTGCGCTTCGGCCTGATCCCTGAGTTTATCGGCCGCCTGCCGGTGACGGTCTCGCTGGATGCGCTGGATAGCACCGCGCTGCTGCGCATTTTGACCGAGCCGCGCAACGCTGTGATCAAGCAGTATCAAAAGATGATGTCGCTGGATCGGGTCGATCTTGAGATCACTACCGACGCGCTGGAAGCGATCGCCGAGAAAGCGCTGGAGATCGGCACGGGCGCGCGCGCGCTGCGGGCGATTGTCGAGACGCTACTGCTGGATGTGATGTATGAGCTGCCGTCGCGGGATAACATCGCGCGCTGCATCATCAACCGCGAGGTGGTGCTTGGTCGCGGCCATCCGATCCTTGTGCCGCGTGCAGACGGCATGCGCCGCATTCTTGACGAGGCCGTCTAGCCGCCGATCTTGGCTCTGGTGATGTGAATAATCTATGCGTCTACTGCGTAAAACTCGCCCAACCAACGATCCCAAGCAACAGCGCCGGATTCTGGTCGCCGACGATGATCCGGCGATCGCGCAGCTGGTTCAGACCGCGCTGCGCGATCCGCGCTATGAGGTTGTGTCGGCGACCAACGGTCTTCAGGCGATCACCAGCTTCAAGCAGGGCCGCTTCGACCTGGTCATCCTCGATGTGATGATGCCCTACGTCGACGGCTTCGAGGCCTGCCAGCGCATCCGCGAGACCTCGGACGTGCCGATCGTGATCTTGACATCGCGCGACGGCATCGACGATGTGGTGCATGGCTTCGAGCTGGGCGCCGACGATTACATCACCAAGCCCTTCAAGATCGCCGAGCTGCTGGCGCGCGTGGAGGCGATTCTGCGCCGCGTCGAGGGCCAGCACGAGCGCCTCGCGCCGCCGGTCCTGGACATCGCCGGCTTGCACATCGACAAGCCGCGCCACTACGTCGAGCTGAACGAGCGCCCGGTCACGCTCACGCCGATGGAGTTTGAGCTGTTGTATTTTCTGGCCGCGAACTCGGGCCAGGTCTTCGATCGCGAAACGCTCTTCCGCGAGGTGTGGGGCTACGAGTACGTAGGCGAGACGAATCTGGTAGATGTGTGTGTGCGGCGGCTGCGCGAAAAGATCGAGGACGAGCCGTCCAAGCCTAAGCGTATTGTCACTGTGCGCGGCGTTGGCTATAAGCTGGCCGAGGCTGAGGGATAAGCGCAAAAACATCATTCAATCGAGTTGCTCAGCATGTAGAGTGATTTTGGAGGGACGTACGGTGTGCGTTCCTCTGATTTATTGTTGGGCAAATGTGAAGTTGGTTCAGGCCGGCTCGGGGTTCGGTCACTTGCCTGGGCTTATTCTTCAGCGAAGAGGTTGAGTGTGTATCAGTTTCGTCCACTAGCTAATAAATGCCTATTCATGAATACGAACTCGCTCATACTCCCGGATTCGGCAAGGGAAACTGAGGCATTCGAGACTGAGACCTTGATCGACTACTGGCTGGCTTTTCGTGGTGCCCTGGTGCGGCTCTTTGGTGAGCCACTCGTAGATCAAGGCGATGACTATGAGTATCTGATCGAGGCTGTAGCGCCCGATGGCGCCACCTGCATCTTGGCTGCCTATAACGGTACTATTAGGTCCCATGTTGACGATCATGCAAACAAGCCGATGCTCATTGCTGCCGGGATCGCACTGCGGGATCTGGTTGAGTCAACTGTGCCCGCCGATTATGAAAGAACCTACTTCAACAGCGAGTATGGAACAACATCGACGTATGGATGCCGCGATGGCCTGTGTTACTCGTATGAGGCACGTGGCAGGTATACACATGTCACCCAGGTAATGCATGAGCAGTTTCAGCAGCAGTCAGAGGCAGAATTCGAACAATATGTCAGCTGGTGTGAGGAAACTGGCTCATGTTTTCATTGCCGTGGCAAAGGCATATATCACCAGCGCGCTGGATTTGATGATGCTGGACAGCCTATTCTTGTGGAGCTGGCCGAAGTTTGCCCACACTGCTCGGGGAGCGGTAAAGCTTCACAATGAGTCGCAGAGCAAGGCGTATGTCGCTGAGAAACCGTACGTTTTAATGTTGTATCGTTGAGCTACTGTGAGCAACACACTCACTCCTTATGAACAATTTGTCCGTTGACAGGTGGGAATCTTTCTTCTATGCTCTGCCTGGTTGAGCCATCAGTAGGAAAGCGACTTGTCTATGTCGTCGATGACAGCGCCCCCATCCACTCATGCGGCGCGGCAT
>DASWTW010000269.1:0-11308 GCA_036401895.1 Herpetosiphonaceae bacterium
GCCGGCCCTGCACGAGGAGCCGATCGACACTCGCCTGGCGCAGCACCAGGCCACGCCCGACAGCCGCCTGGCGTAAGGCATTCGTGAGCAGCCGTCCATCAACGCGGGCTGCCCGCCGAAAGTGCAGCGCGAATCGAACCGTGGCCAGCGGCGGAAACAGAGCGCGGGCAGTCTCGGCGTCGATCGGGTGGAGATCTTCGAGGGCCGGCCGGCCATGCCTCCGCTGGCGAGCCGTGATCCGCGCGTGCGCCGCCGCAAACGCTACGTCCTCATCCTCGGAGACCGCGACGATCAGCTCTTCCACTGGCGCATACCCGGTCTCGCTAGCGCCATCGGCCGCGAGCTGTGCGATCAGCGCCGGATAATAATCCACGGCTGCCAGGGCGAAGGTAAACCAATCGTCGGACTCGTGGCGGCTCGTCTCGGGCGACAAAATGCCCGCTCCGGCGGCAGTCGCCTGGCCAGCGTCGGCGCGATCGACCAGCAGGGTGCGGGCTCCGGCGGCGACAAGGTGATAGGCAGTCGCCATGCCCACGATGCCGCCGCCGATCACGATCACATCGTACATACGCGCTCCTCTCGTTATGCGCCCTGCCGATCTCGCGCTCGCTTCGTCGGCTCAGGAACAGGTAAGATCGCGACCTGATAGCGATCCTGATACACGATTTGCGAAGGATGCGGATTTTTACGCCGGATGACCTTGACGACATGCCCGGCCTGTTTGGCGTGGCGAGCGACATTGCGCCCATACTTCTGCCAGCCGACCTCGGTAAAATAAAAGCGCGCGCGTCGGTTGGTGATCAAGGGAAACGGAATATCAGCCAGGCCCACGCTCATGCCAGCAGTGTACACGCCGCGCAGATTCGTGCCTGATGGTCGCCACACGTCAGCACCTGTGGACAGATCCGGCACACATTCTTGCTGATCGACCAGGATGCGGTAGATCATAAAAAGCTCCTATCGGCTGAAAAACTGCCGGCCGTGCGAGCATCCTCAATCGTCGGCGGGCGCCGCTCCTCGCAGGCGCAGATGCAGAATCGGAAAGGGCTTACCTGCGCCGTCACGCTCCGAGCGCCAGATGACCTCAAAGCCCATACGATCGTAGAAGCCGATCGCCTGCGGGTTCTGCTCGTTCACGTCGACCAGCGTCGCGCCCAGCACGTCGACCGCGTGGGTCAGCAGCCGCCGCCCGATGCCCTGACCGCGCCACGCCGGATCGATGAAAAGCATCTCGGTCTTGATATTGACCACGCCGATAAACCCGACCACCTGCCCGTCGCCGTCGCGCATGCAGAGCAGATGCTCCACATGCGGCAAACCATTCTCCACAAAGGGCCTGTAAAACTGAATATCCGCCTCGGTCAAGAAGTCGTGCGTGGCGCGAACCGAGGCTTCCCACACATCCACGACGCGGGGAAAGTCTTCCGAGGTGACAGGAAAGATGCCGTCTTGCAGCTGCATACTGCTCCTTTACAAGCACACCTTACGCGGCGCGTAGCTCCGCAATCGTTCGCGCCCACGCCGCCATCGCGCCGCTGGTGTAGCGCCGGCAATAGCTTTGAAACAGCGCGATCGACTCACTACGGAGCACGCCGCCGACGATTGTCGGCACGCGGTAATTAGGAAAATCCTGCTCCTTGCGCTGCCACTGCCCTATGAGCGAGGTTGCGCCATCGCCCGGCGACTCAACGCCATAATAGATCTCGCCGACATAAAACGACATCGCCGCGCCCAAACACATCAGGCAGGGCTCAAGCGTCACAAACAGTTTCGCGTCGCGCCGCCGGCCGGGAAATGGCCGCAGCTGATCTGCGGCATTGAGCGCCAGGAAATCGGCATGCACGAGCAGCCGCTGCTCGGAGCGCTCCATCGTGTACGCCGAGCCAATGATCTGGTCGTCAAGTACCACGATCGCGCCGATCGGCAGCTCGCCTTGTTCGAGCCCGGCGGCTGCGACCGCCAGCGCTTCGCGCATCCACTGGGCTTGTTCGTCTGTCTGCATCATACGCCTAACCCTGGTTTGCTGGCCCACAGGTACGCCAGCGCCATGCGTCGCGTCCCGCGCTTGCCGACGACGAGCGGCTGGAGATAGCGCGTAAATTCATCGCTCTCCTCCGGCGTCAAGGCGCGCTCGATCGCCTCGGCAATCGTACAATCCAGCGGGTTGCCGGCCGTGTGGAGAAACGCATCCCAGCTCGTATCCTCGGTATGGGCGAGAATCTCGACTTCCAGCCGCAGGTGGATGTCCTGAAATCCTGCCTCCTCGGCCCAGCGCAATAAATCCCGCTCATCGAAGTCGATCATCGGGCTTGGATCAAGCGTTGAGCTGGCACGCATGACGGCTTTAATCCTGACGGCCAGGTGTTGGATCGGTGTCACGTCATAGCCATGAAACAGATGTGGCGGCTCAGGCGCCGCAAAGCGATTGATCGGCTCAAAGATCGAGAGTCGTCCCTGGGGTTTGAGGACGCGGTAGAACTCCTGGAAGGCCGCAAGCTTGGGCTTCACATAGATCAATACCGAGCGCGTCGTAACCGCGTCGACGCTCCCGTCGGCTACCGCCGTCAGATTGTCGGCGGCGGCACGCAGGAAGCTGCACCGCGACAGCAGATCGTGCTTACCGGCAAGCGCGGCGGCATGATCGAGCAGCGGCTGGGAAATATCGCTGAATATCACGCGGCAGGTGGGATAGCGCTCCAGGGCACCGAAGGCGATCAAACCATCGCCGCAGCCAACGTCGAGCAGCACGGCCGCGTCGTGAAGCTGCGCCTGGTCCAGAACCCGATCCCGCACAGGATGCAGCATCGCGCGCGCACGCTCGACCGCCTGCGGATCGCCGCCAAAGCGCCGGTGCAGCAGCCAGTCGCTCCACCGATCCTGGGCTGGTGGTTCCATAAGCATCCTCCTTCAAGGGCTATCGTACACGCGCAGTCAACACGGAGCCGTGCTGCTGATGGCTTTACCGGGCCTCCAGCAGTGGCGCGCTGAGAAACGGCTCAACCAGCTGCGCGACCTGCGCCGTCGACATGATCGTGTAGTGCGTTGTGCCCGGCACGATCGCCAGGTGTGCCGCCGGGCGCAGCGATCCGTCCAGCCCTGCATCGCGACGACCGCCGCCCAGCAGCCGATAAAACTCGACCATGTGCTCCGGCAGAATACTATCGGCGTCGGCGAAGACCAGCATGGTGGGCGCGGTGATGCCTGCCACCTGCTCCGACCAGTCGTGATCGCGGCTCACCATCTCGCCAAGTTTGGTGAAGATCAGCTCCCAGTCGGCATCGGGATACAGCTCAGCCAGCGGCGACTGCTTCAAACCCGCAGCCAGCTGCGCGGCGTTGGTATGCATCTCCTCGAATCTGGGGCGGACCTCAGGATACCAGGCGCTATGCCGCATGGCCGTAGAAACCACCACCAGCTTACGCACCAGCGCCGGATGCCGGATCGCCGTCTGGAGCGCCACGCCACCGCCCATCGAGTAGCCCATCAGATCGACCTGCGCCAGGCCCAGATGCGCGATCAGTGCCGCTATATCGTCGGCCATCGTCTCGGTGCGCAGCGGCCGATCGATGTCGCGTGTATGGCCATGGGCCTGCATATGCGGAGTGATCACCTGTCTGTGTTTGACCAGCTCTTCAAGGTTGGCTCCGAGCACCCCAGACGGAATAACGCCACCATGCAGCAGAATCAGCGGCTCACCGCTGCCGTGAATCTCGTAGTACATGTTGAGGCCGTTCACCGGCGCGTACTTGCCGTTCGCCGTCGCGTCTGCCGCCTGTCCCTCGGCGTTTAGATCGTTCTGTGTCATCTTGATCCTCCTGTAATGCCTGTGATGTTAGATTAACCATAGCAGCGCGCGATGACAGATAATGTCACACAGCCGAGCGAGATCTGTCCAGTGAACGCTTGACATTCCGATGTACCAACCTTACCATGCTTCGGCGTCTGAGGATGCGCCTTGACCAGCACGATCGCAACTGAACGCAAGGATGATCGCACATGTCCCAACTCACTCATGAGCAGGTTCTGACGCTGCTAGCGGCAGGGCCATCACGGATCGACGAGCTGACCGCGGATCTGCCACCGGAGCAATTGCGCGCCAGCCAACCAGACGGCGGCTGGTCAGTCGTCGAGGTGCTGGCGCATCTGCGCTCGTGTGCTGACGTGTGGGGCAACTGCATCGAGGTGATCATTGCACAGGACGAGCCGACGATCCGCGCGATCAATCCGACGACCTGGATCAACGGCACGAACTATCGCGAGCAAGCATTTGGGTCATCGTTTCAGGCTTTTGCCCGGCAGCGCACCGATCTGCTGGCCGTCCTGGAAGCGCTAGATCCCGCAGATTGGTCACGTACGGCGACCATCACAGGCGCAGGCAGGCCGCTCGTACGAAGCGTGCACGCGTATGCGCAGTGGCTGGCAACCCACGAGCGGTCGCACCTCAAGCAGATCGAGCGCATCGTAAAAGCTCTGCGCTAAGGAACACCGCATGGACGATCCAACCACCCGCCCGACCGTGCTGATCGCCAGCTACCTGGAGCCTGAGTATGTGGAGCAGATTCGCGCCGTGGATCAGCGGCTCCATGTGGTCTACGAGGCCGACCTGCTCCGGCCGCCGCGCTTCCCCAGCGATCATATCGGGCAGCCCTGGGAGCGCACACCTGAGCAGGAGCAGCGCTGGCGCGAGCTGCTGAGCCAGGCGGAGATCCTCTTCGATTTCGATCACACCCACCACGCCGATCTGCCGGAGCTTGCGCCCAGGCTGCGCTGGATTCAGGCGACCAGCGCCGGGATCGGCCAGCTTGTGAGCAAGCAGGGCTATGCTACCCGCATGCCCAATACCGTGCTGACCACGGCCAGCGGTGTACATGCCCAGCCGCTGGCGGAGTTTTGCCTGCTGGCGATGCTGACGTTCAGCAAAGACCTGCGGCGCACACTGAGTCAACAGCAGCGCAAACACTGGCAGCAGTACTCCACGCCGGATCTCGCAGGGCGCACGCTGCTGATCGTGGGCGCGGGCAAGATCGGCCAGGAGCTGGCGCGGCTGGCGCAGGCGCTGCGTATGAAGGTGCTCGGCATTAAGCGCACAATCGCGGGCATCGATCCGGCGGCGCTGTTTCTCGATCAGGTGTATGAGCTGAGCAGCCTGCATCAGCTGTTGCCGCAAGCCGAGTTTCTGGTGCTGATCACGCCACACACGCCGGAAACAGAGCAGATGATCGGAGCGACGGAGCTGGCGCTACTGCCGCGCGGCGCTGTGCTGATCAATGTCGGCCGCGGCGCGCTGGTAGATGAGGCGGCGCTGATCGATGCGCTGCGATCGGGCCGGCTCGGCGGGGCGGCTCTCGATGTGTTCGCGCAGGAGCCGCTGCCCGCCGACAGCCCGCTCTGGGAGCTACCCAACGTGCTGATCAGTCCGCACTCGGGCGGCAACAGCCAGCGGGAAAACGCGCGGCTTGTGGATCTGTTCTGCGACAACCTGCGCCGCTGGCTGGCCGATCAGCCGCTGCGCAACGTGTTCAATCCCGAGACGCTCTACTAGCGGCCGGCTTGATGACCAGGCGACAGAGCCGCGATACCGGCGGACGAGACAGCGTCGACTGGCTTGAACTCGATCAAGCCGTATGCGCTGACAAAGCTGCCCCGCATCCTCGTTTCTAGAACGCCAACCTTCCAGGAGATCGCCTGACTGAGGTCTATGGCGCGATCAATGCTAGCGTGCCGGCCTCCTGATCAGCATGGGCTTGATCGTGAGCAAGGGAGGATTTCATGACTCAGTATCAATTGGCGATCGTGGTTGGCAGTTTTCGCGAAGAATCGATTAATCTCAAGCTGGCGCGCGCGCTGAGCAACCTTGGGCAGGCATACTTCACCCCAACCTGGGTACGGATCGATGATCTGCCATTCTACAATCAGGATCTGGAAACGGCGCTGCCGCCGGAGGTGGTGCGCTTCCGGCGCGAGATCGGCGCGGCGGATGCGGTGTTGTTTGTCACGCCCGAGTTCAACCGATCGATACCCGGCGTGCTCAAGAACGCCATCGACTGGGCCTCGCGGCCCTATGCCAGGCACGTGCTGGTCGGCAAGCCCGGCGCGGTGATCGGCGCGTCGCTGGGCAAGATCGGCACCGCAGCGGCGCAGCAGCACCTGCGCGGGATTCTGGCGCCGCTGGATGTGTATGTGATGGGCCAGCCCGAGGGCTATATCACCTTTACGCCGGGATTGATCGACGAGGCGAGCACCGTGACGGACGAGAGCGTGCGGCAGTTTCTCCAAATGTACGTCGATCGCTTCGCCGCGTGGGTTGCGCGCTTTGCCGGCGCTCCCGTCGAGCGGTAGTCGTCACCGCTGCCGATGCGTGGTATGTGCTGTCCGCCACGCACCGGCAGACAACGCTCGTCGCCGTCGTGATCGCGCGACTCAATCCACAAAGAGGCAGAACGGATGACCGACCGGATCGAGCATGACCCGAACGTTGTCCTGCGGCTGGAAGTCGGCGATTCGCGCGCCGGCTTGCACCGCCCACTCCACCGCTGCGTCGAGATCTTCGACGTGGATGTCCAGATGCAGCAGCATCAGCTGTGAGCCCGGCACCGAAGGCCAGGTCGGGGAGACGAAGTTCGGCTCCGTCTGGAACGATAGCCCTGTTCCACCGTCGGGCGGCGTGATCGTCACCCAGCTGGTATCGTTCATTGTTCGCTTCCAGCCGAGCAGCCGCTCATAGAAGCTCGCCAGCGCCGGCGCGTCCGGCGCGTCGAGTACCGTCGCGGAAAACTGCATACGTGGTTGTGTCATGTAAACGCTCCCGATGTGTCACTACGCGACAATTCCTTTAGAGATGGCAGACACACAGCCATCCATTCCGGATCTGGCAGCCAGCAAGATCTGCTCCCGCACAAACGTGCGCGCTCTGGCCGGCCATACAGCACAACGCCGAGGATCGCGTCCCCGGCGTCATGTCTGCGCTTCAGTTCGATTGATGTTAGCGGCTTTGGCGAAGCCGGATGTTCAGCGTTTCCTGCTCCGAGTCGCAGCCTGGGAAGGGATACGGCCCGGGGTAGGGCGAGCCGGCACAGCCGTAGGCTGAGAGATCGATCCGCGCCTGGCCTGACCCAAAGCGGCCTTCCCTGCCGTAAACCACGGCGGTAAAGGTGGAGCCCTGCGGGCCGGGACATGTTCCTGTCAGGTAGGTGGAGCCCGTGATCGCGTTGGTGCGGCCCACGTACTGAGTGACACCCAGCGACAGCGAGTACGACGCCGCCTGAGTGCAGGTCACAGTTCCAGAGATCGTGACCTGGCCGGTCTGGTTGTTGACGGTCGCATCCGTGATCGTAACGTCGAGCGTGAAGGGTTCCTGGGCGACGGTTGGGGAAGCGGCGAGGGCGACGGCGAGGACGAGCAATCCCATGAGCAGGACGACACCCTGGAACAGGCGCTGCTGATACAGCTCAGCCATTGGGAACCTCCGTACCATAGGGCCTGGCAGCGCGCTGCATCCGATGTCGTGGATCGGAATGCCGGCAAAAAACCAGGCGAGGGAGCCGACAGTTAGAGGAGATTGGGCAGATCGTGCACCTCCTTCTCTGAGCGGACACACGTGTCCTTATGGGCTAGCTACCGGCACCGGGGATAGCTTTCATTCTACAAAATATGTCGAGCAGATCCTATTTCAAGCAGATGGTATCGTCCTGACGTCTGGCTGCTGAGTGTGGTTGGGTCAGGCTTTCTGCTCACGGGCACGGCGAATGAGCTCTGCCTCACGCTCGGGCGCGAGGGCCAGCGGGAGATCTTGTCCCTGGAGCCACTCGCGCACAGCCTGAGCAGTGTCTGCGGGGTCGGTCAGCGTCAGCCCGGCCGCCTGCGCGCGCTCATTGCTCACATCCATCAGGCTGCTCCGCTCGCCATGCTCGGGCCGAAAGAGCGGCAGATCGACGAAGGTCAGGCCGGCCGACTGGAGAATCTCGGCCGGAACCCAGACCAGATTCTGCGCGCCCAGGACACGCAGAAACTCCGCCCAAGTGAGCCGTGGCCCCGACATGTTGAAGACGCCGCCGATGTCGTTCTCGATCACTGTCTGCGTGAAGCGCGCCAGATCACGCACGTCGATCACCTGCACGTGATCCGAGCCGTCGCCGGGCGCGAGCATCTCGTCGCCCTGCATGGCGCGCTGGAGCCAGTAGGTGTAGCGACCGCTCGGGTCATACGGCCCGACGACAATCTGTGGCCGCAGGATTGTCGACCGCTCGGCATAGATCTCCTGGACAATGTTTTCACAGGTTACCTTGAGCCGGCCGTAGGTCTCGCCGTTGACATCGGTCACATCCTCGTCGGCCGGCTGCATGCGGGGATGCGTCTCGTACACCGGGCGATCTTGCGGATCGCCGTAGGCGCTGACGGCGCTGATGTACACATAGCGTCGTACGCTCGCGGAGAGCAGCTCGGCGCTGGGCCGAACCTGCTGCGCCGTGTAGCCGCTCACATCCACGCACACGTCCCACGCTCGACCCATCAAAGCTGCCAGGCCAGCAGCGCCCTCGTCGCGATCGCCGCGCAGTCGCTCAACCTGTGCCGGCAGCTCGTCCGGCGACTTGCCGCGCGTCAGGATGGTGACGTGATGTCCCGCCGTCAGCAACGTTTCTACAATGTGCCGCCCGATGAACTGCGTCCCGCCGAGAATGAGTATGTTCATGCTTAAATCCTATGTCTGCAAAGAACAAAAGATCAAACGAACAAAAGAACAAAAAGTAGCCAACAAAATTTGTTCCCTTGTTCCCTTGTTCGTCTACGCCTCCCGATACCGCTCAGGCGCATAGCGCATGGCGAGCAGCCCTGAAGCCGCCGCGACGTCGATCTTCTGCACCAGCACGCCTTCCTGGCCATAGGGCAGATACGCCTGGCACTCACCCGACGGAGCGATCAGGCAGGTCGCCGACTCCTGGTAGCGCAGCGCATAGTTGGTGCTGGCAAAGTAGATCGTGTTCTCACGGCTGCGCATCAGCATCGCCTGCTCGTAGTACGGCCCGCCGGCTGCGCCCCACTGCGTCGGAGTAACACCGGTCTGATCGCTGCCCGTGTGATGCGGATGAAACACGATTTTGGCGCCACGCATTGCCGCCCAGCGCACCGTCTCGGGATAGCGCCAGCCTTCATGGCAGATCGCAACCCCAAACTTCACGCCGCCAATCTCGAAGAGCTGCCGGGTATGGCCGGGAACATAAAACGGATCTTCGCTCGGCGCGAGCTGGTTCTTGGTCTGGTAGCCCTGGATCTGGCCCTGCGCGTCGACAACCACCGCGACATTCTCGCGGCCCGCCTCGGTGAGTCGCTCCATCCCGAGGATCGTAGCGATCGCATATGTCCGCGACCACTGCGTCACAGCCTGGAGCACGCGCCGCTGATCCGCCCGATCAAAGGGCAGCACCGCAAAATCCTGTCCGCGCAGACCTGGAAGATACGCCTCTGGGAAACACACGATCTCCGCGCCCTGCTCCGAAGCCTCCGACAACAGCCGCTCAATCGTGCTCAGCCCCATATCCAGCGTTGTCGCGATCCGAGGCGATGCCAGGGCGATGATCATGAGCTACCTCCAGCTTTTAGGGATGCCGTGCCCGTGCAGCACCTGGGCGTGGGCGCTGCTCCGAGGTGCAACCAGGCGCAATCACATTAGTGGGCTTCGAGTCCTGCCGGATACCGATCCCCTACCAGGTTGAGGCGGATATTATGCTCAAGCAGCGCCTTCATCCCGGCCAGCATCAGCGAGAACCCTTGCGTCGAGTCGGTCACCTGCTGAACAAGCTCGTCCCCTGTGCCCGTAAACCCGGCTTCTGTGACGGTGACGAAAGTTGTCCCATCGGCCTGTGACGCCAGCAGCCACTCGACCGTCGTCATGCCGCTATATCCCGGCCACTCAATGGCAATGCGGGTATGGGGCTCAATCGCGATCGCCGTGACCGACGCCGAGGCATTGTACATTTCCCACTCCCATGTCACCGATTCGCCAACCTCAAGCCGTCCGCTACTCTTGGTAAACCAGAATTGGGTCGTGATGTCCGGGTTGACGATGGCTTCGAATACCTCGGCGGCGGGCTTACGAATCAGCATTCCGGTCTTTGTCGCCGGTACCTGGGTCAGGCGTAGCTCGTCCATATTCGCTCCTCTGTGCAGATGCTGTCGCGATACTAGCACATACGTACGAAGCTAATCAAGCGCCGCCTGGCCGTAGCGCTACGGCTACTGCTCCCTGGTTTACCCGAGCGCCTGGCTCGTTGCGCAATCCTATCATATTTCTATCAGTGGCACATTTCCAACGAAACACCGCGATCACCTTGACGAACCAGTCGGCTTTCATTTATACTAATGCCCATTAGTAAACCGTTTTATTGCAGATATTGAGATAAAACAGCCAGCCTCGATCGCTCGTCCTTGATCTCCTGCTCTATGGTAGAGCGTGCCGGTAGCGTTTGGTTTCCTGAAGCGACATCCGTGTCGCAAGCAATTTTTGTTGAAAAAGGATGTAAATTCGTGGTCACGACGTTTCCTGCTCCTACGTCTGCTGACAAGCCATTCACGGCAGAAGTAGCCAGCGATGCCGACCTGCGCCCGCTCTTTCACTTCACGCCGCAGAGCAACTGGATCAACGACCCGAATGGACTCGTGTATTACGCGGGTGAGTATCACCTGTTCTACCAGTATCACCCCTACAGCCTGGTGTGGGGGCCAATGTACTGGGGGCACGCAGTCAGCCGAGACCTGGTGAGCTGGGAGCATCTGCCGACCGCGCTTGCTCCTGACGAGCTGGGCATGATCTTTTCGGGCAGCGCGGTGATCGACTGGCAGAACAGCGCAGGTTTTGGCCCGGCGGCGATGGTAGCGATGTTTACTCAGTTCGACGACGGGCGACAGGTACAAAGCCTGGCCTTTAGCACCGATCGTGGTCGGAGCTGGATCAAATACGCCGGCAATCCGGTGATCGCTCAGCCGCCAGAGCAAAAGGATTTTCGCGATCCCAAAGTGTTCTGGCACGGCGACCAGAGCGACGGCCACTGGGTGATGCTGCTTGCGGTCGGCCAGGAAATCTGGTTCTACACCTCGCCCGATCTCAAAACCTGGGCCAAGAGCGGCGACTTCGGCGCGGGCTTTGGCGCGAACGGCGGCGTGTGGGAAACGCCCGATCTTTTCCCGCTGCCCGTCGACAACAACCCCGACGACCCGCGCTGGGTGCTGATCGTTTCGGTGCAGGACCAGGCGCCGGCCGGCGGCAGCGGCGTGCAGTATTTTGTGGGCGACTTCGACGGCCAAACCTTCATCC
>DASWTW010000270.1:0-5600 GCA_036401895.1 Herpetosiphonaceae bacterium
CGATCGAGCAGAACATGGCGTTGGCGCTGCGACGCGGCCAGCGGCGCGGCTTTGGCTGGGGCGTTACGCGGGAGCGCCGCGAGCGTTTTCGCGAGGTGCTCCAAAGTCTGGGGCTGGGATTGGAAGACCGGCTGCAAGCCCCGGTGCGTCTGCTCTCCGGTGGCCAGCGCCAGGCGCTCACGCTCTTGATGGCCACGCTTCAGCGGCCGCAGGTGCTGCTGCTCGACGAGCATACCGCCGCGCTCGATCCGGGAGCAGCCGCGCAGGTGGAGCAGCTCACGCGCACGCTGATCGCCGAGAACAACCTGACGGCGCTGATGGTCACGCACAACATGCAGCAGGCGCTGTCGCTGGGCACACGCACGCTGATGCTGCACGGCGGCCAGGTGATCCTGGATCTACGCAGCCCGCAGCGCGACGGCCTGACCGTCCAGGATTTGATCGCCCACTTCGCGCGCACTCGCAAAGAGGTGCTTGCCGACGACGAGCTGATGCTGACGTAACGAAGAACCTAGAACCTAGAACCTAGAACCTAACAGAAGAACAAAGGAACAAAGAACAAAGGAACAAAGAACAAAGCAGTCCCACCTTCCCCCTCGCCTGCGGCGGCGGGAGAGGGGGAGGCCCGCAGGCCGGGGGTGAGGGCCTGTTCTTATTATATAGATCGCTATCGTTCGCACAAGGAGTTTTTCATGCCACGTATCCGCAATTTCGCCGTCCTACTCCTGTCGTTGATCATGGTCGCCTGCGGCACGCCCGCCGCGACCGACAGCCCATCCAATAGCGCAACCTCGGGTGCCGCGTCGAGTGCGCCCGCAGCCAGCGCTGCCGCCGGCGGCAAAACCTACCGCGTCGGCATCGTCCAGCAGACCACGCATCCCGCGCTCGACGCCGCCCGCAAAGGCATCGTCGACGCGCTCAATGAATCCGGCCTCAGCATCGAGCTGACCGAGAAAAACCCGCAGAACGATCCGGCTACCCTGGCGACGATCACCGACGGCTTCCGCGACGAAAAGCTGGATCTGGTCTTCACCGTCGGCACGCTGCCGGCTCAGGCGGGCTTCAAAAGCCTTTCCGGCTCCGGCATCCCGATGATCTTCAACACCGTCGTCGATCCCTACGCGGCGGGCGTCGCCAAGTCCGAGACCGATCATCCGGGTGTGACCGGCATTCAGGCGCTGCCGCCAGTGCAAGAAGCCTTCGATCTGATGCTCAAGATGCAGCCGGAAACCAAGAAAGTCGGCAACATCTGGACGTCTAGCGAGAAAAACTCCGAGGTCGTCACGGGCATTGCGCGCGAGTATGCCAAGACCAAGGGTATCGAGTTTATCGAGCGCAACGTGACCAAGGCCGACGAGGTGCTTCAGGCGGCAGAAAGCCTGGCCGCCGAAAAGGTCGACACCTTCCTGATCCTGACCGACAGCACCGTCGTCTCGGCGCTGGAGTCGGTCGTCAAGGTCGCCAACGACAACGACATCGGCCTGTACTGCGGCGATCCGGCCTCGGCGGGTCGCGGCTGCGTCGCCGGTCTGGGCCTCGACTACTACGACAACGGCTACATCAGCGCAAAGGAACAGGGCATTCCGATCTTGCAGGGCACCAAGCCGGAGGATCTGCCGATCCGCAAGCAGGAGAAGAAAGTGGTCGCGATCAACACGGCCGCCGCGACCGAGCAGTCCGTGACAATCTCGGATGAAGTAGCCAAAATGGCGACCCAGACCATCGACAAAATCACGCCCAAACAATAAACCGTTCACGTGAGCATCCGCCGGGCGAAAGAGCACAGCGGCGACTGCAAAAATGGACGGATCGCGGTTGGCCTAAAGTACCACCCCCCGGCACGGCGACTTCAAGCACAGCTGATGGTCGCCGTGCTATACTTTGGCGCAGCCTTGCTATGTGGTAAACCCTATGCACACAACCACGAAGCCTCTTTCGATCAGTCGTGAAGCCGATGTTTATATCGCGATGGGCTACGGCCGCAATATGGCCTCCAGCCTGGGCTTTAACGACATCGAGCGCACCAAGATCGAGATCATGATCTTAGAGCTGGCTCGCAACATTTTGCGTCATGCCAACGGTGCCGGCGACATTACGGTTGAGATCGTCGAGCAAGAGCAGCGGCGTGGCCTGCTGATCATCGCGCGCGACGACGGGCCAGGCATTCCCGATATTGCGCAGGCGCTGCAAGACGGCTTCAGCACCGCAGGCACACTCGGCGCAGGGCTGCCCGGCGTCAAGCGGCTGGCAGACGCCTTCGAGATCGAGTCCGCGCCAGGCAGTGGCACTGTGGTTAAGGCATGGAAATGGCACAACCCACCCTTACGAGGAAGGCGATAATGCTGGATATAGGTGTTGCCGAGCGACCCAAGGCTGGTGCAACGGTCTCCGGGGATAGCTACCTGGTCAAGAGCAACGGGAGCACGGAGCTGGTCGCGGTGATCGATGGACTTGGCGGTGGCACTGCTGCTGCCGAAGCCGCCAAAAAAGCCTACGACGCGATCGAGGCCAACGCCGATCGGCCGCTCTCAACGATTATGCAGGCTGCGCATCAAGCATGCCAGGGAACACGCGGCGCCGTCGTCGGGCTGCTGCGGCTGGATCACCAGAAGCGCGAGGCGACCTACGTGGGCGTTGGCAACATCGGCATCTACGTTGTCAGCAAGCATGTGATCAAGCCGCTGTCGCGCAACGGCATCGTCGGCTACCGCATGCCCTCGCTGATGGAGCAAAAAGCGACCTACGACGCCGGCGATACGTTTATTCTGTTTAGCGACGGCATTTCCATGCGCTTCACGGAAGCACCGCTGATGCATGAAGGGCTCGCGCCGCAGCCGCTAGCCGATCGGATTCTCGAAGCATTCGGCAAGACCATCGACGACGTAACAATTGTCGTCGCGAAAACACCGCAGACCGCCCCCCAAACAACTCCCTGAAACCCATGCACCTGGCAGCCGGAGCGTAGCTCCCATCGTAGAACCTGGAACTCTGACTATGAGCGAACGCTTAGCCCACTGGCTAGAAACCCAAGAGTCCGAGATCGTCCCCCGTTGGGCGCGGCGCATTCGTGAGCGCGGCGTCAGCGACGAGCGCCTTGGCACCGCAGAGCTGCGCACCAAGTTCTTTGTGCAGGCCTACGCCGGTTTGATCGCGGCGGCGCGTGGCGACTACGCGGTGCTGACCGAGGCGCTCAACGAGACAACGCATCTCCGGGGCCGCACCGATCGGACGCTGCCGCAGCTGCTGGAGATCCCGTTTCAACTCCGGCGGCTGGCGTGGGACGTCGCGCTCCAGGACGACGAGCCGCAGACGACGATGCAGGTGCTGGCCGAGCTTGAGCCGCTGACCGAGTGGATGGTCGGCGTGCTCTCACGGCAGTTTGGGCAGGAGATCGAGCGGGCACTGCGAGAGCGCATCGACGAGGCCGAGTTTATGGCCACGCAGCTGGCGATGGCGACCGAAGAGGCGGATCTGGTGGCAATGCGCGTCAACCGGCTCTTCAAGTTCTCACAGGCGCTCAGCAGCAGCCTTCAGCTTCACGATTTGGTCAACATCATCGGCCAGGAGCTTCAGCAGGCGCTTAACGCCGAGCGCGGCACGATCTGGCTGCGCGCCGATCAGCATCTGATCAATGCCCGCGCCTGGGGCTACACGCAGCCGCTTGAGCTGGTGCGCTACGCCATCGAAGAGACCAGCCTGGTGCCGCAGGCGCTGCACCGCTCGACGCCCTGGCTGCTGCCCGATCCGTCCTCGACGCAGGATGGAGGCTGGGTCGATCCCAAGGAGGCGCTGCTGGCGCTGCCGCTGCTGGCGGGCGAGGATCGCCTGGGCGTGATCGTGCTGCAAGGGCCGCAGGATAAGCTTAGCACCGAGCAGATCGCGCTAGCTCAATCGCTGGCCAGCCAGGCCGCACTGGCGCTGGAGAACGCCCGGCTGTACGAGCAGATCGTGCGCTTCAACGCCGAGCTTGAGCAGCGCATCCAGGAGCGAACCCAGGAGGTGCGCGCCGAGCGCGACCGGCTGGATCTGCTCTACGCGATTTCGAGCGCCGTGATCAGCACGCTCGACGTAGACACGATGCTTAACGAGCTGCTGCATGTGCTGGCGCAGCGCATGTCGGTCAGCCACGGCTCGGTGCTGCTGCTCGACAGCGAGACCGCGCAGCTGGTGCGGCGCGCAACACTGGGCGGCGGCAACAACAAAGAGATCAGTCATTTTCCGGTTGGGCTGGGCGTCGCCGGGTGGGTGGCCCAGCATCGCGCGCCGGTCCTGATCGACGATGTAGCCTTCGATCCGCGCTGGGTCGAGCCCAACGTTTCCGACGGCGATCACAAGCATCATGGCGCGCTGCTGGGCGTGCCGATCATCGCCTCGGATGAGCTGCTGGGCGTGCTGATTCTGTCGCATCCCGAGATCGGCTACTTCAAGCTAGAGCACCAGCGCGTGCTGACGGTCGTCGCCAACGAGGTCGCCAGCGCGCTGCGTAACGCGGATCTGTATCACTACATCAGCGAGCAGGCCTCGAAGCTGGCCAATATGGTGCAGGCCGAGCGCGCCGCGTCGAGCCAGAGCCAGGCGATCCTGCAATCGATCACCGATGGAGTGGTGGTGTGCGACTTTGACGGCCAGATTATTCTAGCTAACCCGATGAGCGCGCGCATTCTGGAGCAGCCGCTGGAAGAGCTGTTCATGGCAAATGTCCATGAGATTTTGCGCACCTTCAAGATCACCGGGCCGGAGCGCTCACCGCTCAAAGATCTGCTGGCCGATCCGCTGGATGAGCAAGGCCAGCCGCGCCAGTTCCACACCACTTTCCGCATCGGGCCGCGCTCCGTGGATATGGCGCTCGGTCCCGTGCTGTCGGAGAGCGGCGAGCTGCTGGGCGGCGTGGCGATTCTGCGCGACATCACCCGCGAGATCGAGTCGGATCGGCTCAAGACCGAGTTTATCGGCACGGTGAGCCACGAGCTGCGTACGCCGATGACCGTGATCAAGGGTTATGTTCAGCTGCTGGGCATGGGCTCCATGGGCGAGCTTAGCCCGACACAGCGCCAGCTGCTGGATACGATCAAAGGCAGCGCCGAGCGCATGACCGCGATCATCAACGATCTGCTCGACATCACCAAGATTGAGTCAGGCAGCGTCGAGCTGGAGTTCAAGCCGGTGCGCGTCCTCGACACCGTGAGCATGGCCGTCAGCAACCAGCAGACGTTGCTGACCAGTCGCGAGCAGCAGCTACGGATCGACGCGCCGATCGAGCTGCCGCCGGTGCTGGTCGATACCGTACGCTTTCAGCAGATCCTGGACAACCTGCTCTCCAACGCGATCAAGTACACGCCCAAGGGCGGCCAGATCACGATCACCGCACGGCAGATCCAGGGCAAAGATATTCCCGAGGAGTGGCGGTCGGGCCTGGCAACGCGGCGGTCGTACATTCAGCTCGACGTTACAGATACCGGCATCGGCATCGCGCCCGAGGACCAGGAGCGCATCTTCGAGCGTTTCTACCGCGTGGAGAGTGACCTCAAGGTCGAGGCGGGCGGAACAGGGCTGGGACTGGCAATTGTGCGTCCACTGATCTCGCTGATGGGTGGCCGGCT
>DASWTW010000271.1:0-3432 GCA_036401895.1 Herpetosiphonaceae bacterium
AGATCTATCACCCAACGCCTGCTGTGTATTTCTGCCTCGTCTCATGAAAGGAGGTGGCCCTTTGATCCATCCGACGGCCTGGACCACGTTCAGGTCGCTGCCTGGCCCCCATCACTGGGACTCACCGAGACTCGTCCATCAACCATGGAGGTTGCTCATGTCTGTCGAAGAGAATAAGGCGAGCATGCGTCGCCTGTACGAGATCGTCAAGAGTGGGAAGTTCGATGAGGCTGATGAGATCATTGCGGTCGATATGGTCGATCATGATCCTGTGCCGGGCGCTGGACAGGGCCTGGCCGGCTTCAAAGAAACCGCGCGCATGCTGCACAACGCTTTCTCCGATATGCAGATCACCGTCGATCAGCTCATCGCCGAGGACGATATGGTTGCTGCGCGCTTCACGATGCGGGGCGTCCACAAAGGAGAATTGATGGGCATGGCTCCGACCGGCAAAGAGGTGACGGTGAGCGGGATGGACATTATGCGCTTCAAGGATGGCAAAGGCGTTGAGCACTGGGCCAATCAGGATGATCTGGGCATGATGCGGCAGTTCGGGCTGCTGCCTGCTCCGGCCCAGCAAGAGCGCGAACGCGGCCGGTAAGCGCACGACGGCTCAGCATCTGGACGCGGCGGCTATGGTCAAGCGCTTACCACGAGCAAGATCCTAGCCGCCTGCGGAAGGGCAGACCGGGCAGCGCCTATTTCGGCGTCATGACGTGGCCAGCACTGCGCTTTCTTTGCTAACGACTGACGCTTTCGGCACGGCGGCGGGAAGCGTCCAGCGCACCCAGGCTCCCTGACGATCCGCATGATTGCCATACTCCACGCTTCCGCCGTGCAGCTTCGCCACGTGCACCGTCACCGGAATGCCGATCCCGACGCCGTAGCGCGGCTCAAGCGTGCCCAGAAATTGCTCGCCGTAGCCATCGTCGATATAGCGCGTCAGATCTTCCAGCACCTCTTCATCAAAGCCCTCGCCGTTATCTTCCACCCTCAGCACGATCGAAGCGCCGGCTTGCCAGGCTGAGATCGTTACTGTGCCGTCGGGAACAGCCGCCCGCTTGATCGAGTCGATCGCGTTCTGGATCGCCGCCAGCAGCGCCGGCAGCAAGCTCTTGGTATCGCCGACGATCTCCAGGTCGGGCGCGCAGTCGACGAAGATGCGCACATGTTTGGGCTTGCTCAGGCCGTCGCTGGTCCAGGTTTGGGCTTCTTCCAGGAGCTTGATCAGCGGAAACTGGTGTGCGTTGATCGTTCTGGGCTCGCCCTTGCGATCGAGCAGGCCGAGCATGTGCTGGGAGCGCAGAAAGACGCTGGCTTTGCAGATCGTCGGCCGTAGATGCGGAACAACACGCTGGATCGCGGCCGGGTCCGACGATCGGGCGCTTTGCAGCATGCGAAATGTGCTTTCCAATGAGCTAACGTGGTTGAGCAGCTCGTGGCGCAGATCGTCGCGTAGCGCTGGATGCTCGTCGCCTTCGCTGTGCGCTTTGCCTGTGCCGCGATCTGCGAGCTTCGTAGACTCGTAGCGTCCCAGCAGCGCATAGATGTCGGTCACCGTGAACGGCTTGGCAATCAGATCGATGTCTGGCCCTGGCGGCTCGGCATCCGGGCGCTGCGTCTGGCCGGTGATCAAAATCTGTCGCAGGCCAGGGAAGCGCTCTTTCGCGATCTTCAGCAGCTGCTTGCCGTTGATCTCCGGCATCTGAATATCAGCGATCAGCACCTCGGGCGCAAAATGATCGAGCGCCGCGATGGCTGCCTCCGGCTCTTCAAACCACATGACCTCGTGGCCGTCCATGCTCAGGATGTCGGCGAGACCGGCGGCGATCAGCGGCTCGTCGTCGACGATCATGACGCGCTGCGGGCCTTCCAGCCGCTTCGGTGGGATCGGCTGCGGCGGCTCCCACTCGCCTTCGGCGGCCGGCAGCGTGATCAAGATCGTTGTTCCTTCTCCCGGCTCCGAATCGATCGTGAGTGTGCCGTCGTGGCTGGTGACGATGCCAAAGGTGATCGCCAGGCCCAGGCCGCTGCCGCCGATGGTCTGCGCGATCAGCGGCTTGGAGGTGGTGAATGGCTCGAATAGCCGCTCTCGGACGGAGTCGGGCAGGCCGGGGCCGTCGTCCTGGATCTGCAAGTGGATCGTCTGCTCGTCGCGCCAGGTGCGCAGAGTGAGCCTGCCGCCGTTGGGCATGGCGTCCAGCGCGTTGGTCACGATGTTGAGCACCGCCTGGGCCAGCAGCCCCGTATCGCCGACGACCGGCAGGGGCGGCTCAAGCTCACGCACGACGGTGACCTGGTTGTCGCGGAAACGGGTTGACAGCATCGCCAGGATCGGCTCGATCGCGTCCTGAATCAGGATGCGATCGCGTTTTGGCTCGAAGTGGCGCGTGAAGGTTAGCAGCCCGCGCGTGATGCTGCCGCCGCGCTTCGCCGAATCAGTAATCCTTTGGAGCGCCTTGATCTGCACGTCTCGGCGGCGGCGCGTGATTGCTACCTCGGCTGTGGTGCAGATGATCGCGAGGACGTTGTTGAACTCGTGCGCGAGGTTCGCCGCCAGCTTCCCGATCGCCGCCAGCCGCTCGGCGCGAATAAGCTGCTCCTGAGAGCTTCGCAGATGATCGATCAGCCGCGCCTGCACCACGACCAGCGCCGCCTGCGTTCCATAGGTGGTCAGCAGCCGAAAGTCTTGTGGCACGAATTTGTTGTGGCGTAGGCCCAGCAACATCGCGCCAACCACCTCATTCGACACAATCAACGGGATGTAATAGGTCGGCAGTTTGCAAAACGCTTTACATGCCGGCTCCTGATCGATTTGCCGAATTCTGGGGTCCGATTCCAAAGAGCGAAGAGCATCAGTTTGGGCACATAAAGTGCGTATCGCCTCGACTTCAGGAGCTATGACAACTAGACCTTCGTCGTCCTTATCCCTTGGGAATAAGACGATGCCTGCGTGCTCGATTGGGAACATTTTCCACAATTGTTTAAGCAGTAGTTCTAGCTGCTGTGTAGCACCTCGAATAGAGAGCATATTGGCTAACGCATCTTGAAGTTGCTGTTGCTGTGTTGTTGCTTTGCTAATATCCGCATCCGATCGTAAAGACCAGTACATTGTTCCAAGAAGTACTAAACCAAGTAAAAATGCTTGAGGACTAGTAAACCAAAGGACTCCTAATATAACTCCGCAGAAGAATAGCGTTATGTCCATATAAGTAAAGGTATTGAATATATTTTGTAGCCAAAGCTTCAGATTATAGCTTTCTGGATCAGCAAGCGTAATGGCAGTTCCCACTAGTAACCAATGGTGCTAGTGCCGTTACAGACTAAATTCGGCGATTGAGAGTCGGACAATCCCGTCCGCATCGACGGGAAAGCCGTCCCATTGGACCAAGATGTTGAACAGGGCCAACGTGAAGCCGAGACGCGCGTGCA
>DASWTW010000272.1:0-7740 GCA_036401895.1 Herpetosiphonaceae bacterium
TGCGCGGTGTCCGGGCAATGGAGTGCTTTCAATCGGCTCAAGCATGGGCATATGCTCATCCATACAGGTCCTCAGAGGAGCGCTAGGGGCTACCTGAGCACCCCGGCTAGGATCGCCGGCGAAACTCATTCGGTGGTTGTCCGACAACCTTGCGAAAGACCGAGTAGAAATAGCGTGGGTTCTGGTAGCCAATGCGATAGGCGATCTCGCTGGATGCCAGTGATGTCGTAAGCAGCAGCTCGATGGCTTTGCGAATACGAACGTTGGTTAGATATTCGATGAACGTTTCGCCCATTGTGCGGCTGAACACAACGCTGAAATAGGTTGGGCTGAGTAAGACCTGCGCCGCCACCTGGCTTAGCGACATATCAGGATCGGCGTAATGCGCGTCGATGTAGGATCGCGCTTTGGCAATCAGCGCGGCGCTGTGGCTGTGTTCCTGGGCGGGCTCGTCGAGCTGCTCGCCGGGTGGAGGCGCTGCTGTGTGTTCGCCTGTGTTGAGGTGTGCAAGCGCCTGCGCGAATGACAGCGTGATCGCCCCGAGTCGCTGGGTTGCAGCGCCGACTCCAATCACGGCGCGGTATGTCGTGTGCTCCGCGATTCGCCGCTGAAGCAATGGAGACAGCCGTTGCACCTGGCTTGCCACGTCGTCAGGAGTGTCCCCCTTCAGAATCAGGATGGTCTCATGCACACCATGCTTGAAGGAGACGACCGACTCGGTGTCGCCGGTGATCTCGGCAATGGTTGCGTCTACCTGCTGAAATCTCGCCGAGAACGGCTCGTCGGACGGCACCGCGCGTAGTATCAACACCTGATACCACGACGCCAGCAGATCGAGCTCAAGGCTCTGAGCCTGCTCGATGAAATCAGTCGATGAGCAGTTGCCAGTAACCAGATCGAGCAGGCAGCGCTCACGCAATATTGATCGATGGTTGACTATCTCAGCCTGTAGCGCCTGCACGTGCGCGCTTGTCGTGCGCTCCTCGTCGAGCTGGCGCGCGACCCTGCGCAGCGCGGCGAGCAGCTCCTGTGGAATGATCGGCTTCAATAGATATTCGGTAACGCCGATCTGGATGGCTTCCTGGGCGTATTTGAACTCATCGTGGCCGCTGAGGATAATGAGCTTTGTGGCGGGCAGCGCCTCCCGAAGGATACGGGAAAGCTGTAATCCATCCATGAAGGGCATCTTGATGTCGGTGATCACTGTTTCGGGTCGCTGCTCGCGAATCCGTGGCAGCGCGATCTCGCCGTCTGACGCTTCTCCGCAGAACTGATAGCCGGCTGCTCCCCAGTCCACCGCGTCGCGAATCCCCTCGCGGGTAACAATTTCGTCTTCTACCAGAAAGACTTTGTAAGGCATAGATGCGCCTCTTTGCGCTCACCCTCGGCGCTATTGGGCCTCCCAGGAGCGTTACACCTGCTCAGGACATACCAGCGAACGTGCTAACCTGGATGAGCAAACTCGTCGGTCATTCTGGCAAAGCACATCGTCACAGAATATCAGTCAGGCTTCATGCCGATCCAGTGCAAGGGCAGAGCGCGGCGGGTTGAGCCGAACAACCGCTATCAGGAGGCCACATTTCTCGACGCTCAACATGCGACATTACGTAGACTTGCCACAGATCGCCGGTATTTTAGCATAGGTTAACAACCAGTGAGAAGATTGAGGGCAACGGATCAAGGCTCCGTCAAAGTTCGCTGTACTCAGGCTCATGAACTGGATGGCGTCAGTCGCTGAGGATCTGTAGCGATATTTTTAGCTCAGCTCTACCAGCTCTCTAATCGCTGACTGATATATAACCGGCGTTCCTTACCGCTCCACCTTTATAGCGCGCCCATAGATTGCCTGCTTGCCAACCCATCCATTGGTCCCACCACGATTATTGCCGATCAAAAAGCGTCCTTGCTTGATGGCTTTAATGAGATGGAGATAATCGCTTCCATGTACTCGCACCAAAACAATATCGCCGACTCGCAGTGTGTCGGGGTCACACGGTGCCAGCGTCACCAGATCACCATCATTGACTTTGCCTGACATCGAATGTCCGCGTGGCCGAATAGACACAGTTTCCCCACGGCGTAATGCTTCCTTGGCGTACATTGCCCAGCTCACAGCGCCCTCGTATGCTCCAAAAAACGTCTGGCCAGATTACGAGTGCTCTCCAATCTGGCCAGACACATTTGATCATCAGTGGTTAATTGGCATGTTCAGCCAGGATCTGGTTTCAGCCTCGACGCTACACAAACGTGTTATCCACATAGCACCAGCGCCAATCTTCGCCGGGCTCAAACGATTGCACAATCGGGTGCTGCGTTTGGTGGAAATGTTTGGTGGCGTGTTTGTTCCTGGACGAGTCGCAGCAGCCGACGTGGCCACAGATCAAACATTCGCGCAGATGAACCCAGCGATCACCCATCGCCAGACATTCTTCGCAGCCATCGGCGCTCGGCTGGACGGGCTGGATTTGATCCAGGTGCGTACATGGTGACATCGACATAGTGTGATTCCTTCCGTAAACAAAGCAGAATGTTGGTGCTCACGCCGCGATCTTGAGATTTCATCCTTGATCAACAGGTAAGCAGACCTCGAAGCACGTATTGCCCGGCTGCGACCGCACAGAAATTTCGCCGTGGTGGTGCCGCGTGACGATTCGCCGCACGGTTTCCAGTCCCAACCCTGTGCCGTCACCCGCCGCTTTGGTCGTAAAAAACGGCTCCCAGATGCGATCGATGATCTCGGGCGCAATGCCGGGACCGCTGTCGCGTACCTCAACCCGAATAAACGTGCCGTCCAGGCTGGTGCGAATGCTGAGCCGGCCTTTGCCGTCCATAGCCCCAATCGCGTTGTCGATCAGATTCGTCCAGACCTGGTTAAGCTCACTGCCATAGGCTGAAATACGCGGCACCGCCGGATCATAGTCGCGCTCTACCTCGACGCCATACTTGAGCTTGTGGTGCAGCACCTTGAGCGTATCATCGATGCCTTTGTGAAGATCAACCTCCTGCCGCCCCTGCTGATCCATGTAGGAGTACGACTTCATGGCGCTCACAAGATCCGAGATCCGCCGTGTGCTGTGCTCCATCTCATCGGCGAGCGACAGCAGCGTGATCGTCGGCTCCAGCCAGCCGATCGCGCGATTTACGGTTGTAGCTTCGAAGTGAGCGGCAAGTTCGTCCAGCCGCGCCGTGTCGAACCCGGCGCTCACCAGCGCAGACGCCAGCTCCCAGCCGTCGACAACACCATGCTGATCCAGCCAGCTTGTTACATCATCCTCAAGGCCGGCGCGTGCCAGTGGATCGAGCGCCGTCTCAGTGCCTAGCTGCGCCACGATCTGGTCGTGCAGGCTGCATAAATATTCGCGCTGCGCCGGCCCAAAGCGATCGTCGTAATCCAGCGCGCGCCGCTGCATAGCGCAGATCGAATCGCGCAGCGTGGAGGCTGCGCGCCGCGCCGCCGCCGCTGGATTGTTAAGCTCGTGAGCCAGGCCGGCCGCCATTTTTCCCAGCGCGGCGAGCTTCTCCTGCTGGCGACTCAGAGCCTCAAAGTTTTGGATGCCGCCGTACAAACCCGCCAGCAGATGATTAATGATCGGGAAGCCGTGGGCCAGCATGTGACGCACACCATCCTGCGGAATACGCAGCAGGCGTGTGGGCTTGACAATCTGCGCCCCGAGCGAGCTGCGATCATCCAGCATCGGCAGCCAGCCCGCCCATTCACCGGGCACGGTCGCGGTGTCCAGCGTCACCTTTTGGCCGGCGACTGTACGCGTCAGCCGCCACGCGCCGCTCAACAGGACCCACAGCGCCTCGATTGGCTCATTTTCCTTAATCGGCTGCTCGCCGGGAGACAGCGCGACGACGGTGGTGTGATCCAGCAGCCACAGCATCTGCTCGTCGTCAAACGTTTCAAACAAAAATGTGGCTCGCAGCTCCCGCGCCAGCGTCTCACGCTCAGTTTCGGTGGTGATCATGATCGTACCTTTGCACGCGATGTGTGCGGGCGTTGCCCTTACCGCACGGCGCTCAAATATTGGTGAATAAACTGCACGGCGATCGATCCTTCACCCACGCCCGACGCCACGCGCTTGACCGAGCCACGGCGCACATCGCCGGCGACAAAAACGCCCGGCACGTTGGTTTCCAGCAGAAACGGCGCGCGATCCTGCTGCCAGCCGGGTGGATACTTACCGCTCTGCATCAGATCCGGCCCGGACAGCAGAAATCCACGCTCGTCGCGCTCCACAATGCCCTGGAGCCAGTCGGTGCCCGGCGCGGCGCCAATAAAGCTGAAGATAGCCGTGCCCGGCAGCGTTTCGGTCGCGCCGGTCGCGGTGTTGATCATGGTGACCGACTCCAGGTGATCATTGCCGTCGACCGCGCTCACTTCAGTGTTCAGGCGCACGTCGATATTGGCCGCGCTTTCGATGCGATCGACAAGGTACTGCGACATACTTCTGGCAAGCGAGTCGCCGCGTACCAGCATCGTGACGGTAGCCGCGTAGTCGGCGAGATACAGCGCCGCCTGACCGGCCGAGTTGCCCGCGCCGATCACAAACACGTTTTCATCGCGGCACGACATGGCTTCCGTCACCGCTGCGCCGTAGTACAGGCCGCGATCCTGGAACCGATCGATGCCCGGCACGCCTAGCTTGCGCCAGGTTACGCCCGTCGCGATCAGCAGCGCATGGCAGCTTACCTCGGTGCCGTCGCCCAGGCGCACAAAGCGATACTGACCATCCACGCGCAGCCCCGTGACGGTTTGCGGGGCGAGAATCTCCACCCCAAAGCGGCGCGCCTGATCAACCGCGCGTCGTGCCAGCGCGTCACCGCTCAGACCGGACGGAAAGCCGAGGTAATTTTCGATGCGCGAGCTGGTGCCGGCCTGTCCTCCCGGCGCTTCCTTCTCGATCAACAAGGTACACAGCCCTTCGGAGGCGCCATACACCGCAGCGGCAAGCCCAGCCGGACCACCGCCGACAATGATCAGATCGTAGAAGGGATTTTGGGCCTGCGTCTGCAATCCAACGCGCGCGGCCACATCGCGGATCGTGGGCTGCACAAGTTTTGTGCCGTCGGCGAGCAGCACCAGCGGCAAGGCGTGCTCGTCGATGTTGGCCGCGCGCAGCAGCTGGCGCGCCTCGCTGCTGGTTTCGATGTCGAGCCACTGGTACGGCACGTGATTGCGCGCCAGCAAATTCTTGAGCTGGTAGCCCTCGGCCAGCCAGCGATGCCCGACGATGCGCACGCCCTGGAAGGTGGGTCGATAGGCCGCCTGCCAGTCGTCCAGCAGATCGTCAAGGATCGGGTAGAGCGATTGCTCGGGAGGGTCCCACGGTTTGAGCAAGTAGTAGTCGATCCGCACCTGATTGATCGCTTTGATCGCCGCATCGGTATCAGCATAGGCCGTAAGCAGCACGCGCTTAGCATCAGGAAACAGCGGTATCGCCTGCTCTAAAAAATCTACGCCGCACATGTGCGGCATGCGCTGATCGACCAGCAGCAGCGCGACCGGCTCATTTTGGAGCTTCAGCGTGTGCAGCACTTCCAGCGCCTGCGCGCCGCTATTGGCTCGTACAACGCGGTAATTTGCGGCATAGCGCTTGCGTAGATCGCGCTCGACCGCTCGCAGCACATCCAGATCATCATCCACCGTTAGCAACACCGGCTTGGCCATACCTGCTGTTCCTTCCACCATTTGCGGATCGTGTGTCGGTCCATGTTTTTATAGTAATCGGATTGGCAGGGGATGACAACCTCGCCATTCGAGGGGGCAGATTGAGCTTGGATAAGCAGGGGAAAAGGGCAGGCTGGGCCAGATTGAACTCACAATCTGGCCGTAGCTCATGGACTTGACTAAAGGTGGTTGAGATCCGGCATGTTCAGGCAGGGGTTGGGCTCGGCGGTGGTCACTCTACGCTTCGGACTCGTGCCTGGACTGTGCTCTGTCATAGCGTTTGACGGCCAGATCGTAGGCTTCGGTCAGCAGCGGCTGTACGGTTTGCTGGAATGTGGCATCGCTGGGGCTGAGCACACAGACCCATGACTGCGGCGCATAGTCGGGGTGCGGCATGACCGTGTCGAGAGCGGTGAAGTCAAAGCTGCTGAGGTCCGGCTTAGCTGTGCCGAACAGCGACTCAAACGTTGGTCTGCCGACGCCGATATTCAGGCGAAATACTCCGGGACGATCAAGATTCGAGACGCGGTCATACTCATTGTCGACGGTGGCAAGCGTGGCGAATGGAAGCTTGCGCTCCGATCTGTAAAAAAAGAAAGTATAGTCATAGGCGGTGGAAGTTTCGACACCGTCAAACGTCTCCGTGATGTAGTGTGTAACTCCAGTTTCGTCCATAGCTCTGACTCCTCACGAAGCTGGCGGCGAGCGCGATCGGCTCGCCATCGGAAGGGTATTCTAGCATCAGTATCGACGTTCGGAAGTAGACCAACGATTGATTCGACGGCATATGAATTTACTGGCCTGTACGCGGGAGCAGTGGGCGCGCTCGCCATAGTAATGCCGGGAACCATGCGGGACTAAAGTACTAGTCTCTCCAGGTCCATCTCGTGGAACAATGACACGGCCATGCCGCCGAATACAGCTCGTATTTAGCGCTCTGGACGGTGGCATTGACCAGCTCTTCAGTCAGCACTGCGGCTGACGTGTCCAATCGCCTACAGCACCGTACTCGAACCCGCCATCACGGTAAGCTGCTGGGTGGCACTGCAACAACTGTCCCAACCAACCATCCTTGACACGCACCGGGACCCTTTAGCGTAGCGTTCGACATAGCGTATGGCTGCGCTGGTGGGCTGATGTTGCAGCGCAAGGCTCGTATCTGCCAAAATAGAAGGAGTACCCGATGGATTCTCCACACTCCAGCCCGCCGTCTCGACAAGGATCGCCGCTCAAGAGCAAGCTGGCTCGGCTGAGGGGTAGCTCCCGCCGGCGAGCGGTTATCGTATTCGGTTCGCTGACTGCGCTGCTGGCGCTGTTTGGATGGTATGTGCAGCCGGCCCAGGCCGGCTCGACGACGCTGGTGATCAGCGAGTTTCGCACGCGTGGTCCGAATGGCGCAGCCGATGAGTTTATCGAGCTGTTCAATCTTTCGTCAGAGTCCGTGAATATCGGCGGCTGGAGGATCAGCGGATCGAGCAATTCAGGCACTATTGCAGTGCGCGTGACGATTGCGACCAACACCGTCTTAAACACTGGCTGCCGATACCTCCTAATCAACTCTAGCTCTAGCGGATATAGTGGCGCAGTTCCGGGGAATACTACCTATACCACAGGCGTGGCCGATGATGGCGGCATCGCGCTGATCAATGCGTCCAACATCATTATTGATCAAGTGGGCATGGGCAGCGGGTCGGCCTTTAAAGAAGGCTCGACGCTTGCGCCGCAGACCACAAATGTTAATCAGAGCTATGAGCGTAAGCCGCTGGGCTCGAACACTCAGGATACCGACAATAATGCGGCTGATTTTCAGCTCAACGCCAGCAGCAGCAATCCGCAGAATACCAACGCATCGTGTTCGGTGATCCCAACCAGCACCCCAACCAACACGCCGACGAATACACCCACCAATACACCGACCAACACGCCAACCAACACGCCAACCAACACACCCACCAACACGCCGACGAATACCCCAACCAACACACCAACGAATACACCGACCAACACGCCGACCAACACACCAACGAATACGCCAACCAATACACCGACCAACACGCCAACCAATA
>DASWTW010000273.1:0-13880 GCA_036401895.1 Herpetosiphonaceae bacterium
GTTCGGCCAGCAGCGCTTCTGGTTCCTCCATCAGCTGCTGCCCGACAGCCCGGCCTACAACATCACCGTAGCGGCGCGGCTCACCGGCACGCTCGATCGCGATGCGCTGCACCGCAGCCTCAACGCCCTGACGGCGCACCACGAGTCGCTGCGCACGATCTTTGCGCAAGATGCCTCGGCCGTCGCGGGCGAGCCGGTACAGATCATCCTGCCTGCCGCCGAGGTCGCGCTGCCGCTGATCGATCTAAGCGACCTGCCTTCTGCGGAGATCGAGCCACAGACCGAGGCGCTGCTGGCGGAGGAGGCGGCGCGCCCGTTCGATCTCACACGCGGGCCGCTGATGAGGACGACGCTGATTCGCCAGGGACCGCAGGCGCATGTGCTGCTGCTGGCGCTGCACCATATCATCACCGACGGCTGGTCGATGAATATTCTGGTCCGTGAGCTGGCCGCGCTCTACCGCAGCTTCACGCAGCCCGACGCACCGATCCATCTGCACCCGGAGGGTACCCGGCTGCCGGTCCAGTATGCCGACTACGCCGTCTGGCAGCGCCAGTGGATCGCGGATAAGGTGCTGGCGGCTGAGCTGGATTACTGGCGACAGCAGCTGGCCGGCCCGCTGCCGGTGCTGAATCTGCCGCTGGATCATCCACGACCCGCCGTGCAGAGCGCGCGCGGCGGCAGCCAAACGCTCACGCTCCCCACCGATCTGACCGACTCGCTCAAGGCGCTGAGCCGTCGCGAAGGCGCGACGCTGTTTATGACGCTGCTGGCAGCCTTCGATGTGCTGCTCTACCGCTACACCGGCCAGACCGATCTGCTGGTCGGCACGCCGATCGCCGGTCGCGTCCGGCCCGAGCTGGAAGGCGTCGTCGGGCTGTTTCTCAACACCCTGGTGATCCGCGCCGATCTGGCGGACGCTCGATCGTTCCGCGCGCTGCTGGCCCAGGTCCGCAGCACCACGCTTGCCGCGTTCGATCATCAGGCGCTGCCCTTCGAGCGGCTGGTCGAGGAGCTTCAGCCCGAGCGCGATCTGAGCCACACGCCGGTCTTTCAGGTGCTGTTCAACCTGCTGAACTTCGCCGAGACCACCTTCGATCTGCCGAATCTTCAGCTCAGCATCTCCGATCCGCCGCTGCCGGCCAAGTTCGATCTCACGCTCACGCTGGCCGAAACGCCCGACGGACTGGTCGTCAACTTTGGCTACAACGCCGATCTCTTCGCGCCCACGACGATCGCGCGCATGGCCGCGCACTTCCAGACGCTGCTGGCCGAGATCGTCGCCGCGCCGGCGCGGAGTGTCGCCGAGCTGCCGCTGCTGTCGCCGGATGAGCGCGCTCAGCTGCTGCACGGCTGGAATCCAGCGCCGACTCACGTCACGCCGCAGCTTGTCCCGCAGCTGTTCGCGGCCCAGGCCGCGCAAACGCCCGACGCGATCGCGCTGATCGCCGAAGATGAGCAATTGACGTATGCCGAGCTGAACCGCCGAGCCAATCAGCTGGCGCGCTATCTGCGGGCGCAGGGCGTTGGCCGAGCACGGCGGGAATCGCTGGTCGGGCTGCTCGTCGAGCGCTCACCGGCGATGGTGATCGCGGTGCTGGCGGTGCTCAAAGCCGGCGGCGCGTACGTCCCGCTCGATCCCGCGCAGCCACCCGAACGCCTTCAGCTCATGATCGACGACACTCAGCTCGATCTGCTGCTGACTCAACAAGCGATCGCCGCGCGCCTGGGACCGATCTTGACTGAGCAGAGCGCCGCCGCACAAGATCAGCAGCACGACTGGAAGATCGTCGATCTCGACGCGGAGTGGCCGCTGATCGCCCGTCACGAGCCGATCGATCTTGAGCTGCCGATCGATCACGCTCAGCTGGCCTACGTAATGTACACCTCGGGCTCGACCGGACAGCCCAAAGGCGTGGCCGTGACGCACGCCAGCATGAGCAACTTTGCAGACTGGATGCGACAATCCTATCTGCTGGCCGCCGACGATCGCGTGCTGCAAACCGTGCCGCTCGGCTTCGATATTTCGGTGCGCGAGATCTTCTGGCCGCTGCTGTCGGGCGCGCAGCTGGTACTGGCGCAGCCAGGCGGCCAGGCCGATCTCAGCTACCTGCTCGCGGCGATCCAGCGCTGGTCCATCACCCAGATCCGCTTCGTACCACCGATGCTCCAGCTTCTGCTTCAAGAGCCCGATCTGTCGGGCTGCGCCACGCTGCGGCGCGTCTTCTGCGGCGGCGAGACCATGCCGGCCACGCTGCCACAGCGCTTCTTCGAGCAGCTCACGGCTGAGCTGCACAACACCTACGGCCCGACCGAGGCCACCGTCAACGCGAGTGCCTGGGCCTGCGCACCGGCGCCCACCGCGTTCATCCCGCTGGGCGCGCCAGTCGCCAACACGCAGCTCTACGTGCTCGACGCAAATCTTGAGCCGGTGCCGCTCGGCGTGGTGGGCGAGCTACACATCGGCGGCGCCGGGCTGGCACGCGGCTACCTCAATCGCCCCGAGCTGACCGCCGAGCGCTTCGTACCCGATCCTTTCGGCTACCCAGAGGGTACCCGTTCCGGCGCGCGGCTCTACAAAACCGGCGATCTGGTGCGGCGTCATGCCGACGGCACACTCGAATTTGTCGGCCGCACCGACGAGCAGATCAAGCTGCGTGGCCTGCGCATCGAGCTCGGCGAGATCGAAAGCGTGCTGCGCCTGCATCCGGCCGTCCGCGATGCCGTCGTGATGCTGCGCGCCGAGCCCGAGCCGAGACTGGTAGCGTACGTTGTAGAGAACCAAGAACCAAGAACCACGAACCTAGAGGATGCAACAGACGGTTCTAGGTTCTTAGACGCCGGGCGCCCTCCGGGCATGGCACCCGGCTCTTCCGATCTCCGCTCGTTCGCCCGCGACCGGCTGCCGGAGTACATGATCCCGAGCGTGATCGTGCCGCTCGACGCGCTGCCGCTGACACCCAGCGGCAAAGTCGATCGCCGGGCGCTGCCGGCGCCGAGCACGGCCGGAGCGCAGACAGCGTATGTCGCGCCGCAAACGCCGACCGAGATCGCACTGGCCGCGATCTGGGCCGAGGTACTGCACGTCGAGCGCGTCGGCAGCCAGGATCATTTCTTTGAGCTGGGCGGTCACTCCATGCTGGCGATACAGATTATCTCACGCATTCGCCAGCGTCTGGGCATCGAGATTCCCGTGCGCGCACTCTTCACCACGCCGACGATCGCCGGTCTCGCGCAGCATATCGATCTGATCCAGTGGGCCGCAGCCGGCCACACCGAGGTCGCCGAGCTAGCCGGCGCCGGCGAAGAAGGAGAGCTATGACCACCGTCGAACTGCTGGCCCGGCTCCGCGATCTGGGCATCCGGCTCTGGGCTGAGGGCGAGCGCCTGCGCTATCACGCGCCCGAGGGAGCGCTGACCGCCGAGCTGCGTGCTGAGATTGTCGCGAGCAAAGCGGAGATTCTGGTGTTTCTGGCCCAGGCCGCCAGCGCCACCCAGCCGGTTGTCGCAGCCATTCCGCCGGCCTCGCGCACCGAGTCGCTGCCGCTCTCGTTTGCGCAGGAGCGGCTGTGGTTCATCGATCGGCTACAGCCCGGCAGCAGCGCCTACAACATGCCGCAAGTGGTGCGCCTGCGAGGCCGTCTCGACGTTGGCGCGCTTCGGGCCAGTCTGACCGAGGTCGTGCGCCGCCACGAGATCTTGCGCACAACGTTCAGCATGAGCGGCGACGATCGCGGCGGAGAGCCGATCCAGCTGATCCATCCGCCCGCCGAGGTAGCACTTGCCTGCCATGACCTGAGCGCGCTTCCCGCAGCCGAGCGCGACTCTGCCGCGCGGCTGCGGGCCACAGACGAGACCGGCCGCCCCTTCGATCTCCAGCATGGCCCGCTGCTTCGGGCGCTGCTGATTCGCACCCGCGACGACGAGCATCTGCTGGTGCTCACGCTGCATCATATCGTCTCAGACGGCTGGTCCACCGGCCTCTTGATTCGTGAGCTGACCACGCACTACAGCGCCGCCGTCCATAGAGCGCCGGCCTCGCTACCGCCGCTGCCGATCCAGTACGCCGACTACGCTGTCTGGCAGCGTCAAACCCTGACCGGCGACAGGCTCAACGCCGAGCTCGATTACTGGCAGCGGCAACTGGCCGGCATCCCCGAGCTGCTGGCACTGCCGACGGATCGGCCACGTCCAGCACAGCAAACCTTCAACGGAGCGATCGAAACTGCGCCGATTCCGGCGGCGCTGATCGCCGGTCTGACGCTGCTGAGCCAGCGCGAAGACGCCACGCTCTTTATGACGCTGCTGGCCGCGTTCCAAACGCTGCTCCAGCGCTACACAGCGCAGCGCGACATCGTGGTTGGCTCGCCGATCAGCGGGCGCAACCATGCCCAGATCGAGGGCTTGATCGGCTTTTTTGTGAACATGCTGGCGCTGCGGCTGGATCTCAGCGGCAACCCTACCTTCCGCGAGCTGCTGCGCCGCGCCCGCGAGACGACGCTGCAAGCCTACGCGCATCAAGACGTGCCCTTCGAGAAGATCGTCGAGGCAGTCCAGCCGGAGCGCGCGCTCAACCACGCGCCGATCTTCCAGGTTGTTTTTATGCTTCAGCACGCCGCGCCGGTAAGCTACCAGCTGCCGGATCTGGAATTAAGCGCGCTGGAGCTTGAGCACACCGTCGCCAAGTTCGATCTGGCGCTGGCGCTGAATGAAAGCGCTGACGGTATGAGCGCGACGATCGAGTACAGCACCGATCTCTTCGAGCGCGCGACGATCACGCGGATGCTGGACCACTATCTGCTGCTGCTCAGCGCGATCGCGGCCGATCCAGACCGGCGCATCGGCAAGCTGTCACTGCTGACCGAAGCCGAGCGCGCGCAGCTTGACGTGTGGCAGGGCACCACAGCCGGCAACGCCGAGCAGCGCTGCGCTCATGAGCTGTTCGCGGCTCAGGCTGCGCGCACGCCCGACGCGATCGCCGTGGCGTTTGTTGGCCCGAGCGGCGAGACCGAGCAGCTAAGCTATGCCGAGCTTGATCGCCGATCCAGCCAGCTTGCCCGCTACCTGCGACAAGATCACTCAGCCGGCGCTGAGCAGCTGATCGGCCTGTTTTTGGAGCGCTCACCCGAGCTGATTGTGGCGATCCTGGGCGTGCTCAAAGCCGGCAGCGCCTACGTGCCGCTTGATCCGACGTATCCGGTTGAGCGCCTGCGCTTCATGCTTGCAGACGCCGGCATCCCGCTGGTGCTGACTCAGCAGCGCCTGCGCGAGCAGCTGGCTGCGCTGCTTCCCGCTCAATCGACGCTTCTCGCCCTCGACGCCGAGTGGCCCGCGATCGCCGCCGTGGAGCCGCAAGCTACGGATGTGCAGGTCATGCCGGATCAGCTGGCGTATGTAATCTACACCTCGGGCTCGACCGGACGGCCCAAAGGCGTGCTCGTGCCGCACCGTGGCATCGGCAATCTGGCCCAGGCGCAGATCGCGGCGTTCGATGTGCGACCCAGCAGCCGCGTCTTGCAGTTCGCCGCGCTCAGCTTCGACGCCGCCGTCTCCGAGATCTGGATGGCGCTGCTGGCGGGCGCTGCGCTCTATCTCGCGCCGCGTGAGTCGCTGCTGCCGGGGCCGGGCCTGATCGAGCTCTTCGAGCAGCACGCGATCACCGTCGTCACGCTGCCGCCCTCGGCGCTGGCCGAGCTGCCGTCAGCCGATCTACCCGATCTTCGCACGCTTGCACTGGCAGGCGAGGCCGCACCGCCCGAGCTGATCGCGCGCTGGAGCCGCAACGGACGGCGCATCCTCAACGCCTACGGCCCGACCGAGACCACGGTCTGCGCCACGATCGCGATCGATCCCGGCAGCAAGCAGCGCCCACCGATCGGCCAGCCGCTCGCCAACACGCAGGCGTATGTGCTCGACGCGCAGCTACAGCCGCAGCCCATCGGTCTGACGGGCGAGCTGTACATCGGCGGCGTGGGCGTGGCGCGCGGCTACTTGAGCCGGCCCGATCTAACCGCCGAGCGCTTCGTGCCCGATCCGTTCTCGCGCCCAGAGGGCACCCCGCCTGGCTCACGGCTCTACCGCACCGGCGACCTGGCGCGCTGGCGATCTGACGGCATGCTCGACTACCTCGGCCGCCGCGATGAGCAGGTCAAGCTGCGCGGCTTTCGCATCGAGATCGGCGAGATCGAGGCCGTGCTCAGTCAGCATCCCGCGATCCGCCAGTGTGCTGTGCTGGCCCGCGAGATCGGCGGCAGCGCGCGGCTGGTGGCGTATGTCGTAGGAGAACAAAAGAACCAAGGAACAAGGGAACAAAACAAAGACCAGAACCAAGAACCGAGAACCAAGAACCTAGAAGAACACAGCACAGAGAACAAAGAACAAAACGAACGAATGAATGCCTCGGCCCTAATTCCCCCCTCGCCTGTCGCAACCGAGGTCGAAGCCGGCCGAGGTTCGGGGCAGGGAGGCGCGGGGGGTGAGGGCCTGATCCCCGATCTCCGCGACTTCCTTCAAGATCGATTGCCGAGCTACATGATCCCGTCGGCGTTTGTGCTGCTCGACGCGCTGCCGGTTACGCCCAACGGCAAGCTCGATCGCAAGGCGCTGCCGGAGCCGATCCACGCGCTCAATCCCGAGGGCATCGCGCCGCGCGACCGCTGGGAGCTGCACCTGGCGAGGATCTGGCAGGAGCTGCTGCACAGCGGCCCGCTCAGTATTCACGACAACTTCTTCCGGCGCGGCGGCGACTCGCTGCTGGCGGTGCGGCTGGTCGCGCGCATCGAGCAGGAGCTTGGGCGGCAGATCCCGGTCGCGCGGCTGGTCGGCGCTCCCACGATCGCCCAGATCGCGGCTCTGCTCCGCCAGCAGCCCGCCGATCAAACGTGGTCGCCGCTGGTCGAGATCCAGCCGGGAGCGGATCGACCGCCGCTGTTCTGCGTGCATCCGATCGGCGGTCATGTGCTGTGTTACGTCAAGCTAGCTCAGCAGATCGGCGCGGAGCAGCCGGTCTACGGGCTTCAGGTGCGCGGCCTGGAAGCCGATCAAGTGCCGTCGCAAAGCATCGCCGCGATGGCGGCCGAATACCTGGCGGCGATCCGCGAGGTGCAGCCGCACGGGCCGTACCTGCTGCTCGGCTGGTCGTTCGGCGGCGTGGTCGCCTTCGAGATGGCGCAGCAGCTTCTGCGCAACGGCGAGGAGATCGCGCTGCTGGCGATCGTGGACAGCAGCCTCGATCCGCCGATCAAAGCCGCGCCGACGCCCGCCGAAGAAGTGCTGAATCTGGCCTGGGGCATGGGCGGCATCTTCGGCAAAGAGCTGGGCATCACCGCCGAGGATCTTGAGGGCCTCCATCAAGACCAGCAGCTGCAATTCCTGCTGGAGCGCGCGCAAAGCCTTGAGGTCGTGCCCGCCGACATTGGTTTGGAGCAGCTGCATCGCTATCTGGGCGTGTTTCGCGCCAGCATTCAGGCCGCACACAGCTATGTTCCCCGCGCCTGCCCACAGCCGATCCTGCTGCTTCAGGCCGAGCAGGCCGATCCCGAGCGGCAGGCGCTGCTGGTCGCGGACTGGCGCGCGGTCGCGGCCGGCGGTCTGACCGTCGAAAGCGCGCCGGGCAACCACTACTCGATGATGCGCGAGCCCCAGCAGATGGCCGAGCGGCTCAGGCACGCGATCGACCGGATGCTGGCCGGCGCGACGATCAGCACCTCGCCCACTGCATGATAGAAGGAGTCGATAGATGAGACGGCTACGCAAGATTCTGGCCTGGCTGGGGATCATTCTGCTGATCGTGGTCCTGGCGGGCGGCGGTGGCGGCTACCTGTACGCGCGGCAATCGCTGCCGGTGGTGGCTGGCACACTCAAAGCGCCGGGAGCTGGCGCAGCGATCGAGATCCGCCGCGACCGTGACGCCGTGCCGCATATTCAGGCGCAGAGTCGTCAGGATGCGCTGTTTGGGCTGGGCTACGTTCACGCGCAGGATCGCCTGTGGCAGATGGAGTTTCAGCGCCGCCTGGGCCAGGGCCGTCTCTCCGAACTCCTGGGCGATCTTACGCTTGGCGTCGATCGCTTCATGCGCACGGCCGGCCTCCGCCAGAGCGCGGATCTGGCCTGGCAGCAGCTGCCCGGCGAGGCCCAAGCCGACATCGACGCCTATGTCGCGGGCGTCAATGCGTTTTTAAATACGCATTCTGTCATGCCGCCCGAGCTGCTGGCGCTCAGAGCCCGGCCCGAGCCCTGGACCGGATCGGATGTCGTGCTGCTGGGCAAAGTGCTGTCGTGGAATCTTGGCGGCGCGGGCTACGAAGACGAGCTGTTTCGCTCGAATATTGTGCAGGCTGTGGGAGCCGAGCGCGCCCAGCAGCTGATCCCCGACTACGCAACGCATGGCCTGACGATCATGGCCGAGTCGAGCGACGAGCAGCACCCGGCGCAAAAATCCTGGCTCGACAGCATGGCCGGCGTCGAGCTACCCGGCGGCGACAGCGCGCGCCAGGGCTACAGCGAGCTGATCGCGCTGGATCAGCAAATCGGCGCGTGGCTGCGGCTGGTCGCGCCCAGCCGTGAAGGGCTTGGATCGAACGGCTGGGTGGTCACGGGCGCGAAAAGCACTACCGGCAAGCCGCTGCTGGCCAACGATCCGCACCTGTCGTCATATATTCCGTCGCAGTGGTATCTGGCGCATCTCACGGGCGGCGATCTCGACGTGATCGGCGCGACGATTCCTGGGCTGCCGGCGGTGGTGATCGGCCGCAACCGCACGATCGCCTGGGGCATGACCAGCAATCACGTCGACGTTGTGGATCTTTTCCGCGAGCGACTCGACGCCGACGGCAAAATGGCCGAGTTTCAAGGCCAGCTTGAGCCGCTGACGATCACCAGCGAGACGATCAAAGTCGCGGGCCAGGCCGATATTCAATATCAGGTTCGCAGCACGCGCCACGGCCCGCTGGTCTCGGATGCGATCATGGCCAATCGCTCGCCCGGCTCAACGCTGCCGCCGCTGGAGCCGCTGGCCATGCAGTGGAGCGGCAGCACCGCCGACGATCCGACGATCGACACGTTTTTGCGGCTCAATCGTGCGCAAAGCTGGGCAGACTTTCAGGCGGCGCTGCGCGGCTTTCGCGGCCCGTCGCAAAACTTTGTCTACGCCGACGTGAGCGGCAACATCGGCTTCTACATGCCGGGCTACATCCCGATCCGCGCCGGCGACAACCCGTCGATCCCGGTCGAGGGCTGGTCCGGCCGTCACGAGTGGACCGGCTACGTGCCCTTCGAGGAGCTGCCGCACAGCTACAATCCGCCGGAGCAGCTCATCGTCACGGCCAACAATCGCTCGGCGGGCATGAGCTACCCGTACTTTCTGGGCCGCAACTGGCTCAAGCCCTACCGCGCCGAGCGGATTCTGGCCCAGGTGAACGCCAAAGCTCAGCTCAGCCCCGCAGATTTCGCGGCCATTCAGGCGGATACTGTCTCGCCGATCGCGCAGCGCCTGGTGCCGCAACTGATCGAGCTGGTCGCGCCACAGACTGAGGGGGAGCGCCAGGCGATCGAGCTGCTGCGCGCGTGGGACGGCGACACACGTGGCGATAGCGCGGCAGCCGCGATCTTTGCCGCCTGGTTCGAGGAGCTGCCCAGAGCGCTGATCCGCGACGAGATCGGCGAGCGACTCAGGCCGCGCTACCAGTTTGGCGTCGAGGGCTTTGTCGGCGAATTTTTGATCGCCACGCTCGACGATCCGGCGAGTCCCTGGTGCGATGATGTCACGACCGAGCCGGCCGAGGACTGTCGCGCGATCGCCGGCCAGACGCTGAGCGCGGCCGTGCAGAAATTGCAGCAGAAGCTCGGATCTGATGTGGCGAGCTGGCGCTGGGATCGTGTGCATACCGCTGAGTTCACGCATCTGCCCCTGAGCGACGTGCCTGTGATCGGGTCGCTGCTCAACCGCCAGATCGGCAACGGCGGCAACTGGGGCACTGTCAACATCGGCAACTTCGATCCCGACACCGACTTCAAGCAGCACCAGGGGCCGAGCTACCGCCAGATCATCGATCTGAGCAGCACAAGCAACGGCCAGTTCATCCAGGCGATCGGCCAGTCAGGCAACGTGCTGTCGCCGCACTACGACGATTATCTCGCCGACTGGCAGGCCGTGCGCTATCGCCCGATACGCTTCGATCGTGAGGTCGTGGAGCGCGACCAGGTATCGCTGCTGCGCCTGGAGCCGTAGGAAATCGATCGATTCCGTAGGGGCGTGATGGCTCTATTGTGTGGGATTGATCGTCCGTAGAGGCGTGATGAATCACGCACAATGGCTCTCCGGGCGTCATGAATGACGCCCCTAGGGGTCAATGAATCCCTTCGTCGCTGTAGCTGCTTCACTCGATCGGTGGAGCAGTTTGATTTTTGGCAGGCCGTATAATTGGCGCTAGCAACGCAGCCGATCGAAAGAGCCAGCGCAGCCGCACGGTCTGTCCTGGCGCAGCGGAAGGAACCGACCTATGACCACACATGATCTTTCGCGGCAGGAAATCCTCGACCTTTCGCGGGAAACCACGCTCTACGAGTGGACCACCCAGAGCCTGGTCAAGCCGATGGTGATCGATCGCGCCAAGGGCATCTACTTCTGGGACGCCGACGGCAAGCGCTACATGGATTTCAACTCGCAGCTGATGTGCGTCAACATCGGTCACGGCGACGAGCGCGTGCTCAACGCGATCAAAGCGCAGATCGATCAGCTGTGCTATGTGGCGCCCGGCGTTGCGACGACCGCGCCGCGCGCCGAGCTGGGCCGGCTGCTCCAGGAGATCACGCCCGGCAACCTGAGCAAAGCCTTCTTCACCAACGGCGGCGCCGAGGCTGCCGAAAACGCGATCAAGATTGCGCGCATGGTGACCGGCCGCCACAAGATCATCGCGCGCTACCGCTCGTACCACGGCGCGACGGCTGGCTCGATCACGCTGACGGGTGATCCGCGCCGCTGGGCCGCCGAGCCGGGCATTCCCGGCGTCGTGCGCGTGATGGACCCGTATCGCTATCGCTGCCGCTGGTGCGGCGATCGGCCGGCCTGCACGCTGGATTGTCTCAACCATATCGAGGATGTGATCGCCTTCGAGGGGCCGCACACGATCGCGGCTGTGATCGTCGAGCCGGTAGTGGGCACCAACGGCATCATCATTCCGCCGGACGGCTACATGCAGGGATTGCGCGAGCTATGCACGCGTCACGGCATTCTGCTGATCGCCGACGAGGTCATGAGCGGCTTCGGCCGGACCGGCGAGTGGTTCGCCGTCGATCACTGGCAGGTCACACCCGACATCATGACCGTCGCCAAAGGGCTGACCTCAGCCTACATTCCGCTCGGCGCGACGATCGTCAGCGACACGATCGCCGACCACTTCGAGGATCGTCCACTCTCCGCCGGGCTGACCTATAACGCGCATCCGGTGGGCTGTGCCGCCGCCGTGGCCTGCATCAACGTGTACAAAGAAGATCGGCTGATCGAGAACGCCCGCGCCATGGGCCAGGTGCTCAAGACCGAGCTGGAGCAGATCCAGCAGCGACATCCCTCGGTCGGCGAGGCCCGCGCGATCGGGCTGTTCAGCATCATCGAGCTGGTCAAAAATCCCGCCACCCGCGAGCCGATGACGCCCTACAATCCCCGGCCGGATCAGCTCGGCCCGATGCCGGAGCTCAACGCCTTTCTGCGCGAGCACGGCCTGTTCACCTTTGTGCGCTGGAATACCTTCTTCATCAATCCGCCGCTCTGCATCACCGAGCAGCAGCTGCGTGAGGGCCTGGCGATCATCGATCGCGCGCTGGAGATCACCGATCGCGCGGTGGTCTAGCTGCCAGGCGGCAAAGAAAAACCACGCTCCGCCAATGGCAGAGCGTGGTTGCACAGAATCGGTGCGATGTTTAGAAGCCAGCTTTGTAGAGCAGCCGATTCGGGGTGCCTGCGGGAGCGCCGCTGATGACGCCAGGCGTCGCGTTGCCGACAATCCAGTTCACGATGTTGCTCGACGCGGTATCGCCGTAGGTGCTCTTGTAGAGCGCGCCAACGCCGGCGACGTGCGGCGAGGCCATCGAGGTGCCGCTGATCGTGTTGCTGCCGCCGCCGATCCAGGCCGACGGAATATTCTCGCCCGGCGCGTACACTTCAACACACGCTCCGGCGTTCGAGTAGTAGGAATGACCGTCGCCGCTGTTCGAGGACGCGACCGTGATGATACCGGCAGCACCGGCCGGCGATGCGTTGCATGCATCCGCGCCGTAGCTGTTGCCCGCCGCGACCGCCGTGAAGACGCCCCAGTCGCTCAGGCTAGTCGCCGCCGCGTTGACCGCTGCCGAGTAGCCGCCGCCCAGCGACATGTTGGCGACTGCCGGTCGCGCGCCGTAGAGCCGCACCCAATCCATGCCGGCGATCACGCCCGACCAGGTGCCGGAGCCGCCACAGTCGAGCACGCGCACACCGCGCAGCTGCACAGCTTTGGCCACACCATAGGTCGCGCCGCCCACCGTACCGGCGACGTGCGTTCCGTGGCCGTTGCAGTCTTCGCCATTGCCGCCGAAGGCATCATAGACGTTGTAGGCTCGGCCGCCGAAATCCCAGTGGCTGGACTCGATACCTGTGTCGATGATGTAGGCGGTCACGCCCGCGCCCTGGTTGTAGCTGGTGTACGTGCCGTCCAGGCCATACTGCTGGTCGATGCGATCCAGGCCCCACGGCGGGTTATACTGCGTGTTGGAGATCGTAACCTCTTGATCCTGCTCGATGAACGCAACGTTCGGATCTGCTTGCAGCGCCTTCAACTGCTCGGCATCCAGCTTGGCGGCGAAACCCTTGATCGCCGACTTATACACATGCTTGGCCTGGATGCCCGCATTGCTCGCGATCGATTGGCCGTCCGCCGACTCTTTGAGCACCACGATGTACTGATCGGCGATGGGTTTACCCTTCTCCGGCTGCTCCGGCACTGGCTGCGTCGAGGGACCATCGGGCGCAGCTTGCACCGATACAGCGGAGGCCGAGACAATACCAGCGAGCGCGAGCAGCTTAAAGAATCGCTTCATGTAGATTTCCTCCCTACATCTTGAGGTTAGTCAGCAGCGCAGGCAGCCGGGCACACGCCACCCATACACCGGTATATGGGCAGGTGCAGCCGATCGACAGGTCAGCGACCAGCCGAAGAACAAGCATGACACTTGGGGGAGTAGCCTTGTACGAATGAATTCTGGAGCGGGGCAAGGCAAATATAGTCATATAACCATACCTGCAAAGCTGCATTTCGATGGAAAGGAGTGTAGCACGGTCGTTTAAGAAAGTCAATAAATGGTAAAGATATTGTTACAAACTGGTAAAAGCCGCTCATATTTTTATCATGTCGTCGATGACACAATTCCTCACCTGGAGGACACAAACGATGGATATAGATGAGTCAAATCTCCTGCTTAAAGTCGTTACGCTCAGGCAAGATATACCGGAAGCAGGGCTTACCCCAGGAGAACAAGGGACTATTGTTTTCATTTTCGAAGAGCCTGAGCTAGCATTCGAAGTTGAGTTTGTCGATGATCAGGGAAGCACGATTGCCCAGCTAGCGTTGACCAGAAATACATTCGATCTGACCGATTAACAAGCAACGACAAAATAAGGCAGCCGCTCTCGACATCGAGAGCGGCCACGGTCTTGCTGCTTGATGAGCCGCTGCGGCAGAATCACTACCCCCAGCGGCGGCCGGCGATCCGGCCTATTTGTGCGACGATGTTTGCCCCGACTCCTCTTGCTTGCTTTCTTGCGACGATGTTGTCCCCGACTCACCTGGCTTGGTCTCGTGGGGCGATCCTTCCGCCGGCTCCACCGGCTTGCTGATGATCGTCGCGTC
>DASWTW010000274.1:0-6087 GCA_036401895.1 Herpetosiphonaceae bacterium
CCGACGACCCGTACACGGTGCAGGACGCGCTGGCGCTGATCGAGGTGGAGTACGAGCCGCGCGAGTTCGTCTCCGATCCCGAGGCCGCGCTGCGTGAGGACGCGCCGAAAGTTCAGGCTAACGCCCAGAGCAATCTCAAGCAGAACAAGCCGCGCACCACCACACGCGGCGATGTCGACGCGGGCTTTGCCGAGGCCGATGTCGTCGTCGAGGTCAGCGCGCAAACGCCGACTGCTGTGCATAACGCGCTTGAAACGCACGGCTGTGTCGCCCACTGGGAAGGCAACCAGCTCACGATCTACGAGTCCACGCAGCACGCGTTCGGCGTGCGTTCCTTCGCGGCCAAAAGCCTCGATCTGCCGAGGAGCAACGTGCGCGCGATCGGCACGTTCATGGGCGGCGGCTTCGGCGCGAAGTTTCCCGGCGGTCGCTACACCATCATCGCCGCAGCCCTGGCGCAACAACTCCGCCGTCCAGTTCATCTAATGTTTGATCGCGAGGGCGAGAACCTGGCGGGCGGCAATCGCGGTCGTACGATCCAGCAGGTCAAGATCGGGGCGCGGCGCGACGGCACGCTCACCGCGATCGAGTTTAGCGGGATCACCGATGGCGGCGCAAACATGGGCTGGATTCCGATGCTGGAAGGCCCAGCGACGATGATGTATCGCTGTCCCAACGTGCGCACCGAGGTCAAAGGCGTGCTTACGAATCTCAGCCCGATGGCGGCCTTTCGCGCTCCCGGCTTTGTCGAAGGTGCGGTTGGGCTGGAGCTGGCGATGGACGCGCTGGCGCAGGAGCTGGGCATCGATCCGCTGGAGCTGCGGCGCAAAAACATTCCCGACATCGATCAGAGCGAGGATAAGCCGTTTTCGTCGTTTCCGATCGATGAGTGCTACACACGCGGCGCGGCGGCGATCGGCTGGGAGCGGCGGGCAAAGCCCGGCTCGCAGAGCGGCCAGCGCTACCGGCGCGGCATCGGCATGGCCTCGCAGATCTGGTGGGGCGGTGGCGGACCGCCGGCCTACGCCGAGATGCTGCTCAACAGCGATGGCACCGCAACCGTGATGACCGGCACGCAGGATCTCGGCACCGGCACTCGCACGATCCTGGCGCAGGTCGCCGCCGAAGAGTTTGGCCTGCCGCTGGATCGCGTCAGCGTGACCATCGGCGACACCATGCAGGGACCATTCGGTCCCGGCTCAGGCGGCTCCGTCACCACCGGCTCGATGACGCCGGCTGTGCGATCGGCGGCCAACGATCTGCGCAAGTCGGTCAGCAGCATTGTGGCGCAGATGCACGAGGTGCCGGAGGCGGAGGTCGAGATTCGCGGCGGCGTGATCTATCGGCGCGACGAGGAGCTGCTCAGCGTCAAAGAGCTGATGGAGCGGCTGGGCGATGTTATGCTGACCGGCAAGGGCTCGCGCGGCCCCAATCCCGACGACGTGTCGGTGGTGACCTCGGGCGCGCAGTTCGCCGAGGTGGAGGTTGATACCGTCACCGGGCGCGTGCGGGTGATCAAGATCGTCGCGGCCCACGACTCGGGCCGGATCATCAACCCGCAGACCTTCAACTCGCAAATCTACGGCGGCATCATTCAGGGCCTGGGCCTGGCGCTCACCGAGCAGCGCGTAGTCGATCCGCAGCTAGGCGCCGTGCTCAACCCGAATCTTGAGTGGTACAAAATCCCGACAATCGGCGACGTGCCGGAGATCGAAAATATTTTGATCGACATTCCCGACACCAAGGCCAACTCTACAGGCGCGAAAGGCGCCGGCGAGCCAGGCATAATTCCAACGGCGGCGGCGATCGCCAATGCTGTCTCGAACGCGCTCGATCTTCAAATCACCGATCTACCGATCACTCCAGACAAAGTATTGGAAGCGTTAGAGCGCACCTGAAAGCCTTTCTACTAGTCGCAACCGGCCGATGGCGAGCAGGTTTGGGAGCATTCGGTGCTTTCAGGGCCGAAACCAGCGTATGGTTTCTGAACCAAGGAGCGACATATGCGTTATGGCGTGAACCTGCCGAATCTCGGCGAGTACAGTGATCCTCGACTGTTGGCGGATCTGGCTTTGGAAGCGGAGGAGGCCGGATGGGACGGAGTTTTCATCTGGGATCATCTCCTGGTTTCGCCCGAGCTGGGAGCGACCGATCCGTGGATCGCGCTGGCGGCGATGGCGATGAATACCAAACGTGTGACGATTGGGACGCTGGTAACGCCGCTGGCCCGTCGTGATCCTTCCACGGTTGCGCGCGAGGTGGTCACGCTGGATCATCTTTCGAACGGTCGTGTGATACTCGGCGTCGGCCTGGGCGCTCCCGCAGAGACAGAGTTCGAGCTGTTCGGCGAGGAGGGCGATCCGAAGATTCGGGCGCAAAAGCTCGACGAGGGACTCGAGATCGTCGTGGGTCTGTGCAGCGGCCAGCCGTTTGAGTATCACGGCACGTTTCACGAGATCCCGGAGACGACCTTTGCGCTGATGCCGGTCCAGCCCGGCGGCATTCCGATCTGGGTCGCCGGGTACTGGCCGAACAAAGCGCCGATGCGCCGGGCCGCGCGCTGCCAGGGTGTGTATCCAGTCGCGCCCGATCCCAACAGCGAAACCTTCGCGCTGCTGCCGATGTCCCCCCAGATCGTGACCGACATTCGGTCATACGTGGCCGAGCACCGCACCAGCGACGAGCCGTTCGAGATGGTGATCAGCTACGATCTGCCGGTTGATGATCCTGAGCTATCGGCGGAGATTGTGCAAGGTTTTGCCGACGCGGGCGTTACCTGGCTCCTGCATGAGTTCATGCCCTGGGGCGACTCGGTTGAGGACGCTCGCAGGCGAATCTGGCAGGGACCGCCGACGCAGCGTGTCGAGCTCGCCATGCGCTGCCGGTAGTCTGCACGCGGTGCTCCACGCTGAGCGCCCGTCTGCGGAGCAGAATAGCTTTTTTTACGGAGAACATATGCGTCAGTTCACTCATATCGATGTTGCAGATCTGGACGAGGTGATTCCGCTGCTCAGCGCGACCAGCCGGCCGATCGCCGGTGGCACCGATCTGCTGCCGCTGATGAAGGAAGGACTGTCCGCGCCCGAGCGGCTGGTCAACCTTAAGCCGGCCGCCGATCTGCGCTATATCCAGGCCGATGCCGATGGGCTGCGGATCGGGGCGCTGACCACGCTAGATGATCTGGCCCTCCATCCTGAGATTGTCGGCAGCTACACGGCGCTGGCCCAGGCCGCCGGCGAGGCCGCGTCGCCGCAGCTGCGCAACATGGCCACGCTCGGCGGGAACCTGCTACAGCAGGTGCGCTGCTGGTACTATCGCGGCGATTTTCACTGCTGGCTCAAGGGTGGCGAGACCTGCTTTGCCCGCGAAGGCCGCAACGACTACCACGCGATCATCGATCAGTCGCCGTGTGTGGCTGTCTATCCCTCCGATCCGCCGGCCGCGCTGCTGGCTCTCGACGCCAGCCTGCGCATCGTCGGCCCGCAGGGCGAGCGAACCGTGACAGTGGCCGAGTTTTTACAGCCGCCGACCGCCGATCGCCGGGTGCTGCACACGCTAGGGCCGGACGAGCTGATCGTCGAGATCATCGTTCCGGCGTCTCGGGGGCGCAGCGTTTATCTCAAGGCGATGGATCGCGCGGCGTGGGCGTATGCGCTGGCAAGTGTAGCCGCGGTGGCGCACATTGTCGACGGCACGGCGCAGGATGTCCGCATCGTGCTGGGCGGCGTGGCGAATACGCCCGTGCGCCTGTTCGAGGTCGAGTCGCTGCTGGAAGGCCAGGTTCTGACCGAGGATCTGCTGCGTCAGGCAGGCGAGGCCGCGATCGCTGGCGCACAGCCGCTCCAGCATAACCGCTACAAGCTGCCGCTGGCCCGCAATCTGGTTGCGCAGGCTCTGCGCGAGCTTCAATCCTAGCATATCTCGCGCTGCATAGGCTGCCAGGCGTATGCAGCGCGCTCCTCATTCGGCACCACAGCTTGTCGTACGCCCCTGTGTATGATCCAGCCAGTACTATGCGCTCCTCGGCAATGGTTCAAGGTACTCCTTGACGTTGGTGCTATAGCATCTGCATCGTGGCAAGTCATACTTATTTCTACATGGATTACACAGCTTTTGTGGCTGCAAACACTGCACCCTCCATTTCAGCTATGTAGAAAGCTACTGTAATGACGCAGTTCAACAACCTGAGTATTCGGACGCAAGTCTTGCTGGTTTCGTCGGTCATGCTGATCATTGTGGTGATCATGGCAGCGCTCGTGTATAACGAGATCATGACAGCGCAGGCGCGCGAGCAAGAAGTTGTGCGCACCTTTGAGATCGTGAGCAGCACCGACGCCATGCTGCTACAGCTCGTGAACATGCAGACCGGCTACCGAGGCTATTTATTTAACGGCAATCCGGTCTTTTTGGAGCCCTACAACGCCGGCCGCGCCTCCTACACCCTGTATCAAGATCGCCTGCAAAAGCTCGTTCAAGATAATCCGCCTCAGGTTGAGCGGCTGAAGCAGATCGACAGGAATGTCCGCGATTGGAATAACCAGAACCTGAAACACGGCATTGAGCTGCGCGAGCAGGTCGATCTCAGCCAGATCAGGATCAGCAGCCTGGACAGCTTTGTCAGCACCGGCCGCGAAAAGCTCATGTTCGATAATGTTCGCGCGCAGATCGCCTGGTTTCGCGGCGTGGAAACCACCTTGCTCCAGCAGCGCAACGAGGAAGCCGTCGTCGCCGCCAATCGCCTGATCGCCACGCTGGTCGGCAGCACGATCCTGGCACTGATCATCGGCCTCAGCTCGGCGATCGCGATCTCCGGCAACATCGCGCGGCGGGTGAGCCTGGTTGCGCAGGCGGCGACCAACATGGCCCAGGGCGATCTGCTGGTGCGCTGCCAGGTGCCGCCCTCACGCGACGAGGTTGGGCGCATGTCGGCGGCGTTCAACAGCATGGCCGATACGATCCAGCAGCGCACGAATGATCTAGAGGCCAAGAATCACGCGATCCAGCAGGCCAGCGAGCGCCAGCAGCAGCTGTTCGAGACGGTGCAGCAGCTTTCTACACCGCTTCTGCCCGTGCTCGACGGCCTGGTTGTCCTGCCGATCGTCGGCCATATTGACACCAGGCGCGCTGATGATATTATGCGCACACTCTTGCATGGCGTGGCGCAGCAAAAAGCCCGCGTCGCGATCCTGGATGTGACCGGCATTGCGACGCTGGATACGCACGTGATTATGCTGCTGCTCCAGGCTATTCAAGCGACCGAGCTGCTCGGCGCGCGGGTTCTGCTGGCAGGCATTACCGCGCCGATGGCACAAGTGATCATCACGCAAGGGATCGATCTCCGGCATCTGCGGACCTACAAAGATCTGCGCTCGGCGATCGAGTCTGTGCTTATCGCCCAGGATCGCAACGGCGCGGGTCCGCTGGCACTGTCCAGCCGGCGCTAGTTTTTCCGCTCCGCTCCTGCGATCTGCGGCTGCCAGAGCCGGCCGTGCTGATCTTGGAGTGGAGCGGATTTGTATGCAAGCGTTGACCGGCATCACGGTGCTGGATTGTTCTCGCGTTCTGGCCGGGCCGTACTGCGCGATGCTGCTCGGCGATCTCGGCGCGAATGTGATTAAAGTCGAGCAGCCTGGTCGCGGCGACGAAACGCGATCCTGGGGGCCACCGTTTGTCGGCGGTGAGAGCCCTTATTTTTGGTCGGCCAATCGCAATAAGCGCAGCCTGACCCTGGATCTTTCCCGCGATGAGGGCCGCGCCATCTTGCGGCGGCTGCTCGCCCACAGCGATATTTTCATCGAGAACTACAAAGTCGGCACGCTCGATCGCTGGGGCTTTGGCGAGGCAGAGTTACGCACAATTAATCCACGGCTTGTCCACACAGCGATCACAGCTTACGGCGCGAATGGTCCCAAAGCGCATCTGCCCGGCTACGATTTTTTGCTTCAGGCCGAGAGCGGCTTGATGAGCATCACCGGCGAGCCCGACGGCGAGCCGATGAAAGCCGGCGTGGCGCTGGTGGATGTGCTGACCGGCGTGTATGCCGCGACCTCAACGCTGGCCGCGCTGCGTGCCGCCGAGGCCACCGGC
>DASWTW010000275.1:0-8730 GCA_036401895.1 Herpetosiphonaceae bacterium
CATGTTGCATTGTACGTCGGAGATGGAATGATGGTCTCCGCCAATTCGCCAAAGACCGGCGTGCAACACGTGAGTATTTATGGCGCGTACTGGCAGTCCCGCTTTGCAGGCGGCCTGCGCCCTTATCGCTAGCGCTTCTGACAAGAAACTACACAGAGCAGAGTCTAGCATTGCTGGACTCTGCTGCTATCTCCCGTCGAACCACAATAGCAATCTGTAACGATTGTTGCGGATCACGAGCTGCGCTAGCTATCCGTCGAAGGTTGCTCCTGCTGCTGGCGCAAGAACAATAAGAACATCCGCCCCTGCTGCTGGTATTCCGGCGAGAGCGCATCATACAGCGTGAGAAACGCATTGCGCTCACGATTTGTGCTGGAAAAAGTGCGTGGATCGGGCTGCGCGGCCTCGGCGATCATCTCAAAGGCAGTGGTACGAAACACCTGCGCCAATCCTTCCAGCTCCGAGATCCGAATGCTGGTCTGGGCCGACTCCACGCTGCCGATATACGAGCCGCTGACGCCGATGCGCGAGCCAAGATCTGCTTGCGTCAGCCGATCGCGCTGGCGCTTTTGCTTGATAATTTCACCGATGCGCTCGTTGAGTGATGCCATATCTCCTCCTGAGATCGTCGATGGGTTCGAGCCAGGCAGCAAAGACGATCGCTGTCTGGCCTGATCGCGCTATGGCTATCGTACGTGATTCTGGGCTGGATCTGCAACTTTAGTCCGCGCTGCAAGACCGGGAGGAGTTAGCTGGCCGAGGAGGTTAGATGTATGTGCGCAGCGTGTAGGGCAAGTGGCCGGTGTCGTTGTGGGAGACAAGCATCGTCCGCCCGTTGGACTCGACGAGAATCTCGCTGATCCCGCAGTTATGCACATCGGTCTGAATCCAGGCGGCTTCAGAAACGCCGAGCGCTCGACAGACAAAATAGCGCAGAATATTGCCGTGGCAGACAACAAGCTCGTGTCGATCCGAGCGATGCGCCGGGACGAAGTATTTCTCAAAGGAGCGACGGGCCTGCTGCATTCCCTGCTCGATTCGGCTCCACTCGGTCCCGGCAGTCCACATATCCAGCCATGGCTTTAGCTCTGAGGGCAGCGTTTGCCGTTTTTCCCAAATCTCTTCATTGGAGCTGGTGGTGTACCACTCGATGAATGCGGCCGGCAGATACGGAATACATTCTTGCAAGAGCCGGGCTGGTCGTACGGGAACTGCGGGACACGCGGCGGCAATAATGCTGGCCGTCTCTACCGCCCGGCGCAGCGGGCTGTGGTGGATAATATCGATCGGAAGCGCGCTCAATCGCTGAGCCGTTAGCGCTGCCTGCTCGCGACCTAGCTCAGTTAAGCCGTTCCCAAGGGAATCGAGTGCGCGAGTGATCCGATTGGTTTGTCCGTGCCGAACCAGATAGAGGATGCGGTTGCCCATGTTGGCTCTCTGCTTAACGGAACGTTGATCAGGAACGAACAGCCTGTCACGGCTAGCTGCCTTTACCGCTCATCGCCGACCTCGCGCTGCGCGGCATCTTGTGGCCGCACATGCGACCGGCTGGTTCCGGCACGAGGTGTAAGATCGTCGAAGATGAACAGATCGGCGACCGCTACACCCAGCGCCTCAGCTATTCGTTCGAGCGTTTCAAATGAAGGAGCGCTAATCCCTCGTTCGATGTTGCTGACAAAATCCACAGAAATATCTGCTGCTTCCGCAAATTGCTCCTGCGTAAGATCGCGGTATCGTCGGAGTTGCCGTAATCGCCGGCCAAACTTAACCCGTAGCATGCTGATACAAACCCTTGTAAATATACGGGTCCAAGGATATGGGAGCATAACTACGTGTGAAACCGACTAGTAATGCGTCAAACTCCTATCAATAGTACGTCTTAAGGAAGACCGACTTCTTCGGGTGCCGCTACTCGTATTGAGAGTACGACATAAAGGTAGAGTACACCGTATCGCTATGACTGCCAAGTAGCGACATACGCATGGCCTTATGAGCCAGGTGCCTGTAGAAAGGCCAGGATCGTGCTGAAAAAGGCGTCTGGCGCTTCGGCGTGGACCCAGTGACCCGCGCCCTTAACGGTGACGAGCTGGGCCTGCGGAAAGAGCGTCTCGATCTGGGGCCGATCTTCGTCCTGAATATAATCTGAGGTCTCGCCGCGTACAAAGAGTGTAGGCTTGTCAAAGTGGCTGGTGGACTCGATGGCGCCGATGATCGCGTCATAGGTCTGGTAGATGCCGTCGAGATTGATCTTCCAGGCGAAGCGGCCGGCATCGTCGCGGGTAACGTTGGTAAGCAAGAACTGTCGGGTCGGCGCATAGTCGATCTTGCTGGCCAGCGCTCGATCCAGCTCCGCGCGGCTGGTGTACTCGCTCAGATTCAGCTCGCACAGCGCGTCAAAGATTGTGTCGTGGTGGGGCGGGTAGGCTTTGGGCGCGATGTCCACGACGATCAGCTTTTCCACCAGCTCGGGGTAGCTCAGCGCGAACTGCATGGCGGTCTTGCCGCCCATCGAGTGGCCGAGCAGGTGGGCCAAGGTGAGACTCTGCTCCTGCATAAAATCCCGCAGATCCTCGGCCATAAGCAAGTAGCTGGACTCGTCGCTGTGGGGCGACGCGCCGTGGTTGCGCTGATCGACGGCGAAGACGGTGTAATGCTCGCCGAAACGTTTGCTCAGGGTATTCCAGTTGGTCAGCGAGCCGAACAGCCCGTGCAAGATGATCAGCGGCGCGCCCTGGCCGTAGCGTTGGTAATTGAGCTGCATGTGATACTCCAGGTGATAGCTTTGTCTTCATTCTACAGCGACTCGCCGGGTCTTCCGCAGATCACAGCCAGCGCTGAGCTGTTCGCGAGATGTTCTTTCTGCCGCCAGGTTGCCCCTGCTGCCGGCGCGTAGGAACGATCGTCGCGCTGGTGGAGTTCAGCTATAATCGTGCTGCCCGAGCGCCTGCTCCGGGCGATGGCTTAGCGGGGAGAAGATGATGAAGCTTGATCTAGAGCGATTGCGCCGCGAAATTCACGCCCTGTATCAAGGTGAGCTAGCGCAGCTTGGCGAGCACGGCACGCTGGAAGTTCTTGACGCAGCCCGCCAGTGGGACTTCGCGTCGACGCTGCGGGCCGGCGGTGTGGTCGTCTTTCCCCACACCAACCCGCTCGACTCGGGCCTGCACACAGCCGCCGCCGTTAACGCCTGCCTCGACAGCGGCGCGGATCGCGTGATCGTGGTCAGCGTGCTGCACGCATTCACGCAAGAGATGGAGAATGCGCGGATTCAGGTTGCCGCCGGCGATGATCCGGCCAGCTGGCCTTTCTGGGGCATTCAAGGGCCGGGGATCGACGGGCGCGATGAGTGGCGGGGCGATCATGCGCTGCTTTGTTTTCGGCATTTCTGGGCCGCCGAGACCAAACGGCGCGGCATCAAAGGGCCTGAGCTGATCGAGCGCTACCCGTATCTCACAGGCGGCAGGCCCGAGCGTTTGCCGGGCATCGACGAGCTGTCGCGGCTGGCAGAGAACGCGGTGATCGTCTCGACTGCCGACTCGCTGCACCATGGGATTGGCTACGGCGATCCGCCTGAGCGATCGTATCATCCTGATGCCGAAGGACTGGCCTTTGCTCGCCGAACGATCGAGGAAGGCATCGACCTTTTGGGACGCGGTGATTATCCGGGCTATGTGCAGCATTGCTTGCGTGCCAAAAGTGATGCCCGTGATGCCGGCTCGGTGTTTCGGTACGTGGCCGGGCCGCTGCAAGGGCATATTGTGGACTTGAAGTATAGCGACGCGACAGAGCTGTATCGACAGCCGGCTCCAACCTGGGTTGCGGCGGCGCTGGTGGAGTGGCTGGCTGCGCAGCCGGCTGTGTAAGTGCCTGTACAAGCTAGCGGACTGATGCGACAACACACTCTGATAAGGAGTATATGATGACCGACTCACGCCGTACGGTACCAGTGGCCGGCTCCGAGCTTGAAGTGCTCGACGCTCAGCTTCAGCGCTGTCAGGAAACACTACTGATGAAAATCGAGGGGCTGAGCGACGAAGATCTGCGTCGCTCGGTCGTGCCTTCCGGCGTAACGCTGCTGGGTATGGTCAAACACCTGGCCTACGTGCATCGCTGGTGGTTTCGCGCGGTGTTTCTGGGCGAAACTGTGGAGTTTCCCTGGTCCGATGCCGACCCTGATGGCGACTGGCGAGTCGAGGCTGACGATACAACCACAGCGATCGTCGCGCTTTACCAGGACGAGACGGCGCGCTCACATGCGATTATTCAAGCCGCCGGCTTGGACGATGTCGCCAAGAACTCGCCGCGTGGGCATACGCTGCGCCGGATCGCTGTGCATATGATCCAGGAGATCGCGCGCCACAACGGACACGCCGATATTCTACGCGAGTTGATCGACGGCAAGACTGGAGAATAAATCTATTCTTCTTGATATAAGATTTATGGATCGCCTCAAATCAGCAGATCTGTGCTAGCGCTGAGCCGCTTCGCTCAAAAGCTGGCGCAGCAGCGTTTTCCAGCGATCGAAATCAAGTGCGTAGCAGATGTCGAGATTCGCCGGTTGATTCAGCACGCCCCAGCGATCGACAACCGTCATACCCCGAGTTAGCTCGCTCTTCGTCTCGACGGCAACATAGCAGCGCTCGCGAACGGTGCAGATCGTGGGATCGAGCGCGACCGACATAGCCACCGGGTCGGGCTGGGTGAGGCCGGCCTCTTGCAGCCACTCGGTGCTGGCGCGCAGCGCCGCCGCGTTACAATCCACCGCCAGCTCGGCCAGCGGTCCCAGCGCTCGGATATCGGCCAGCTCTTCCAGACTGAGCACGGCCTCACCCAGCGAGTGCTCATGGCCGATCATCAGGATCGGCATGCCTGACTGAAACACAATCTGCGCGGCCTCGGGATCGCACCAGATGTTGTACTCGGCTGCCGGCGTGATGTTGCCGATCGTATTGGCCGCGCCGCCCATCACATAGCACTGCTGGACCTGATGCGCGATCTCGGGCGCTTTGGTGAGCGCTGCCGCGACGTTGGTCAGCGGTCCCAGCGTGACCAGCGTGATCACGCCCGCGTGCTCGCCGGTAACGCGGATCAGCGCATCAACAGCGTGCTCCGGCTCGGGCTGCTGCTTGGGCGCGGGCAGATTGAGATCGCCCATGCCGTCGGCGCCGTGAAAAAACGTGGCATCGTTGGCCGGCCGCAGCAGCGGCTTGGCAAGGCCGCGATAGACCGGCACGTTGGCGCCGGCGCGCTCGACAACCGTCAGCGCGTTGCGGGTAGCCTGCTCAACATGGACATTGCCGGCCACCGTTGTAATCGCCGCGACCTGCACATCGGGCGAGCGCAGCGCCATCATCAGCGCGACGGCATCATCGGAGGCGGTATCGGTGTCGATCAGAAAAATGCGTTGCTTCGCAGTCATAGAGTCTTTACTCCTCTCATAGCCAGCCGTACCATTTCGACCTGAAGAATGCTGAGTCCCGCCGAAGCTTTGCTGTGACAAGCTTGAGTCATCCTCATACAACGCTACACGATGACCTTTAATGCATAAAGAAGTGCAAGTTTTCGGTAGCTTCTTGCCCTTAGAAAGAAGTATAACCGAGATGAATCTCCTGAAGAGAATCCTAGCGATTCTGCCTCGAAATGTAGCGCTGTCACTGCTCTTGTTTGATGATGCAACCAATTCCGTCATGAAAGCATATACGGCGCTTAAACGTTCCCTGGGTATGGGGTTACTGCGGCCGATGAATCGGCCAGGTGAACGTATTGTCCCGCAGTGAGTCGCTGCCTAAACACGATCTGCCGGGCGGCGAGATATGCTAGAGCGGCTTGTAGACGCGTGAGGATCTAGCTTCATGGGCCGGCTACGAGCAGGGATCGGAAGAGTGAGCCTGACGCCAGCTATCGGCACCTGGCTCATGGGTTTTGCCGGCCGCGCTGGTGGTTGCACATCAATCCGGGATGAGCTCTATGCCACGGCGCTGGTGCTCGACGATGGCTGTCGACAGCTTGTGTTGATCAGCTGCGATCTGCTAGCTATTCATCCTGATGTCGTCGCAGCGACACGCGCGTGTGTGCGGGAGGCGCCGGATCTTGCCGAAGCTCAGATCATGGTGTGCTGTACACATACGCACTCCGGCCCGCCTGGCTACGCAACACCTTGTACACGCGCGATCGATCGAGCATATGTCGCCGCTTTGCCACACCAGCTTACGGCTGCTGTGCGGCGGGCGTGGCTGGCGCGAATGCCTGCGCGCCTTGGATATGCCAGCGGCCACGCGGCGATTGGTATCAACCGGCGCAAACTGCTCAAGCCGGGCTATACCATCATCGGCGAGAGCCCAGCCGGCCCGGTAGATCACAGCGTAGCTGTGGTTCGGATCGACCGCAGCGATGGCAGCCCGCTGGCGACGATCGTTAACTTCGCCTGCCATCCTATCGTGCTAGGGCCAGAGAATCTGGCGGTATCAGCGGACTTTATCGGCAGCGCGCGCACGGTGGTCGAAGCAGCAACCAGATCGCCAATGCTTTATGTTCAGGGTGCCTGCGGCGACATCAATCCGATCGGTGGTGCAGGAGCTACGTCTGCGGCGTGCGATCGTCTGGGTGCGCTGCTAGGAGCTGAGATCGTCCGCGTCTACGACGGGATACGCACACGGCAGACGGCGATTGATCTGGTAGCCAGCACCTGTGAGATCGAGCTACCGCTTATGCAGAGCCTTGATCCTGCGCTTCGGCCGGACCTGCCGCGTCTGGCGGAGCGTATGGACAAAGAGTTTCCCTGGTCAGCGCGTATGGGCGCCAACGGTGCGCTGATGGAAGTCCAGACATTTGAGATCGGCGATCTTGGCATCGTCGGGGTAGCTGCCGAACCGTTTGCCGAAACCGGCCTGATGATCAAACAGCGCTCGCCCTTTGCCTCTACGCTCTTCGCAGGCTACACCAACGGCTGTACCTCGTACGTGCCCACTGAACGGGCGTACGCGGAGGGCGGCTATGAGGTGCTGGCAGGATATATTGCATACCGGCTGTCGTATCCGCTGGCCTCAGCAGCGGAGCCAATGATTGTTCGCGCCTGCATCGATGCTCTCCACCTCATCCACCAACAAAGCCATTAATGTGTGTGTTGTAGAGGTAGATTGAGTGTTTCGATATTCTGATGGACTCAACCGTCAGCTAGCTGAGAATGGAGGTGGAGTTCTTGTATCGCTTGGTGCTGTTGACCGCGCAGAAGGTGACCAGGGTTTTGTTTCAGCATCGAAAGGAGTAGCCAGATGACAACAAATGATGTATCCAGCGCAGATCAGCCGGCCGACAATGCGGAAATCCTTTTTAGCATCACGCGAAAGGACTCACCCGCTGAAGAGGGTGTTTACTATGCGAATTTTGACGCCGAAGAACTTATCGTCTGGGGGCCGTCCGCGATGACGCTGGGTCCCGATGGAAGCTTCTGGATCATCGACGCTGCGGCGAACCGGATGATCAACTATTCGTCGGATGGAACATATCAGCGTGGGTTTGATCTTGGTCCATATGTGACCAGCGGTGGTGATGTGGAAGTGGATGGATACGGCGTGTATGTGCTTGACGATGCGCGGTCCGCGCCGCGCGTGGTTGCCCTTAACCACGATGGCAGCCCTCGTCCAATCTTCGTATCCTATGAGGGAAAAGCGCAGCCTGTTCTTGAGCTGACCGATGAGTTTCGCGGCCGGGCGCTGGGTCTGGCACGTACCGTCGACGGCCATATCGTTATCGAAGTGGCGGCGGCTGGCACGCATCTCGGCACGCTGCCACCGTTCGATGCTGCTGCTACGGCCGCAGAGCGCGCCACCCAGCTTCAGTTCACCTCTATGCAAGGCCCTGGCTGGCTTCAGCTGATCGACAGCGACGGAGGGGCATCGTCCACCCCTGCAATGCTGGATCTGCCGCAGCCTGGACCGGTTCGTCGTTTTCTCGGGTTTGGACCTGATGCGACCAGCTATGTCACCGCCGACTACGTGACTCAGCCAGATGACGCGATTCGCGTTGTTCGGCGCGTGGAGCGCTATAACGTGGACGGTCAGCTCCTGGGCGAGGCCCAGGTTCCTCACGATTTCATCTACGTGCGCAACGGTCTCGCAGTGGATGGCAACGGTGAAGTGTACGCCCTGATCACACGCCGGGAGCAGGTCGATATTCACCATCTCCAGTTTCAAGCGCTGTCGTTCCAGCAGGCCCCGCTTAGCAGCGGCGGCGGATCGGGCGATGCGCCAACAGTCGATAGCGCTGAGCCGCACGATGTCTCAGATCCGGGATCGTCGCTCGACTTTGCGGGACCGTATGGCTTCTCGGCTGGCTCACCCGGACCGCGGATCACCCGCAACACGATCATGAATAACGCGCGGCAATACTGGAGCAACCGAGTTCAACTTTCTGACCGCAACCTGGATCTCAACGGCGATTTCTGCCAGGGCCGTCGCAGAAGCAGCGGCGGGCAATTGGGTGCTATTCCTCGCTACCTTTACGCTCCCGACCCAACCGATCCGGCGGCGAACGATCCCTCGTTCCGTAACCGTAGCATGGCCTACTGCTGGGGTGGCGAAGAGACCGTCGACCAGTACAACGCTGCGATGGCGCAGGGACGTCAGGCCGGTTGGATTTTAGTGTCGAATAACGTGCCCGCCTGTGCCCGTGGCATAGATTGTTCGGGGTTCATATGCCGCTGCTGGGGCCGCAACGATCACATCCCGACCT
>DASWTW010000276.1:0-5009 GCA_036401895.1 Herpetosiphonaceae bacterium
CTCCACCGCCACCAGCGGTGGCATTTGTGTGGAGTCTGTGTCCCGTAGCGCGTCGATGCGCGCCGCCAAGCCGGCCAGGGTCGGCGCCTCAAAGACCGCCCGCAGCGGCAGCTCCACCCCCAGCGTCGCCCGCACCCGCGCCACCAGCTGCGTCGCCAGCAGCGAGTGCCCGCCCAGCGCGAAGAACTCGTCATCGCGTCCGATGGCTGCTTGACCGAGGAGATCTTGCCACAGCGCCGCCAGCTGCGCCTCGGTCGGCGTCGCCGGTGGGACGAGCGCTGATACTCCATGACGCGCGAGTGTGTCCGGCGCAGGTAAAGCCTGGCGATCGATCTTGCCATTGGGCGTCAAAGGCAGCACGTCGAGCGCCAGGAACGCCGACGGGATCATGTGCTCGGGCAAGTGTGCCCGCAGATATTGCCGCAGCCGTGGTGCTAGCTCCGCCGTTACTCGCGCGGCGGCAGGAACAGTTGCATAGGCACTCCAGGACTCGATCGGCTGCATGGGGCGCTGTGGTAGCCGTGCCTGGCCCGATCGACTAAACACCACGTCGTAACAACCAGTCGCGCCGCTGCCGCTCCATCCGATGCGAACATCATATCCAAGCGCTGCACCCAACGTCCACACGGCCTCCGGGTCAACCCCTGTCTCATCAAGGTTCTCGACTGCTGCACACAGCTCGCCTGCTGTCGACGGCCCCGTCGACTCATGCAGCAGGATAGCCGCCTGTAGCAGTGGCTGGATTCGTGTGCTGGGAATCTGGCGTACCAGAACTTGATCGGTATGTTGGGCCTGGAGTACTGCCTGAAGATCTGCCAGCGTCCAGGATTGGGCCAGCCAGTCGCACTCTATGCCTGACCAGGCCGGCAATGCTGGGCTATCAACCGTGAGCGTCACATCGTAGCGGAATTGCGTCAGCTCGTTGTGCGCTCGCCCGCGTTTGATCTCGACCTGGACATCACTGATCCTCGGAAATTCGTTCCGCAAGGCATGGAAGAAGCCGGGATCGAGCAACAGCTCTCGCTCTTGAATTACCTGCTGACGCGCCTGCTGCCGGAGCGTTTCGCGCGGCGTATCGAGCGGAGCCTGAGCCAGCGCAACCGCCGTCCCGAAAGCTTCCAGCAGCGGACGGCTGCGCACATCGCCGATAAAGATGTGACCACCCGGCGCAAGCAGCTGCACTGCCTGGGAGAGCACCCCAACCAGGTACTCAACACTCGGAAAATATTGCACCACCGAGTTGATAATCACGGTATCGATCGAGCTGGGAGCCAGATCGGCTGCCTCGTCGGCGCGGCGCTGGGCCAGCGTGACATGCTTCCACTCGGTCGGCAGGTGCCGGCGAATATGCGCCAGCGCGGGCGCGGAGAAATCGACTCCGTGATACATAGTGCACGCTTCGGCCAGCGGAAAGAGCAGCAGGCCAGTGCCCACGCCGATCTCCATTATTCGCTGTGGCCGAAGCGCGCGAATGCGATCGACGGTTGCGTCGCGCCACGCACGCATCTCGGCATCCGGGAAGGGCTGGCCGGTGTAGCTGCTGTGCCAGCCGGTGATATTGAAGGTCGGATCGGCCGGCTGGCTCTCACCATAGGTCTCGTCGTAGAGCGTCTGCCAGTCGTCTACGTGCGAAGACTGAGCGATGGAAGCGCTGGACGAGTTCGGCGCAGGAACGACATAGCCAACCAGACGCGGATCGCCCGCCAGATCGCTGCGTGCGAGCACAACCGCCTCCTGTACATCAGGATGCGCATGGAGCACGGCCTCGATCTCGCCCAGCTCGATGCGGAAGCCACGGATCTTGACCTGCTGGTCGCTGCGGCCCAGGAATTCGAGCGTGCCGTCGGGGAGGTAGCGCGCCAGGTCACCCGTGCGATACCAGCGCTGGTTATCCAGCGCGACAAATTTTTCGGCGGTCAGCTCGGGGCGGTGGAGATAGCCGCGCGTCACGCTCGCGCCGCCGATGTACAGCTCGCCCGGCACACCGATCGGCACCAATTGCCCATGCGGATCGTAGAGCCGCAGCGTGCTATTGTGCATGGGCGTGCCGATCAGATGCTTGCTCAGGATCTGCTTCGGCTGCACGGCGTGCGTCGCGCAGATGATCGTGGCCTCGGTCGGGCCGTAGAGAATATTGATCCGCGCGCCAGGAAATGCATCGTGGATCTCGGCCAGCAGATCGGGCGCGACCGCATCGCCGCCGACAAAGACCTGACGCAGCGTGCTGTAGCGCCGTTGCAGATCGCTGTCGCGAATATATCCTGCGATCTGGCGCATCAGGCTGGGCAGCGTGTGCAGCACCGTGATCGCTTGGAGCGTGCGCGCCAACCCTGGCAGATCCAGCACCTGCTGCTTGGTCAGCAGCACGGCGCTGCCGCCGGCCAGCAGCGGGCAGAACAGCTCAAAGAGCGCAATATCAAACGAGAACGAGGCGATGCAGGGCATGCGATCGTCGCTGGTGAACGCGAAGGCGGCCTGGCTGGCGCTCAAGGTATTGGCCAGCTGCCCATGCTCGACCATCACGCCCTTCGGCAGGCCGGTGGAGCCCGAGGTATAGATCACGTAGGCCAGCGTGTCGGGGCTGAGCGCGATCTCGGGATTTTCCTCCGGCCAGGCAGCGATGAGCGAGCTGTCTTGATCCAGGCAGACCACATCGACTGAGGGAGCAGAAAGCTGGGCCAGTAGGCGCTGCTGCGTAACCAGGATCGGCGCGGCGGCATCCTGAAGCATAAAGCTCAGCCGCTCACCAGGATACTCGGGATCGAGCGGCACGTAGGCAGCGCCAGCCTTGAGAATCCCGAGCAGCCCGATCACCAGATCCGGCGAGCGCTCGACACAGAGTCCTACGCGCACACCTGGCCCGGCTCCCAGCGACCGCAGATGGTGCGCCAGCTGATTCGCGCGGCAATTGAGCACGCCATAGCTGAGCGCTATCTCCTGGCCGTTAATGTCCTCGAAGATCAGCGCCGGCGCACCAGGGGCGCGCAGCGCTTGTGCCTCAAATAGCTCATGGACCCAGCGCGGTGGGACGACGGCTGAGGGCGCGCTCCAGCTTACGAGTAATGTTTCGCGCTCCGGCTCGGTCAGGATCGGCAGCGTGGTGATCGATTGGTCAGGATCGGCGGCGATCGCGGTGAGGAGTACGCGGAAATGCCCGATCATACGCTCGATCGTCGCCTCGTCAAAGAGATCGGCGTTATACTCCACTCGTCCGGCCAGGCCGTTCGGCACCTCGCGCATAAACAGCGACAGATCGAAGGTCGACGTACCGCTGACGACGTTGAACGAGCTCATTTGCAAATCCGGCAATGCCAGCGGCGCGACCGGCGTGTTTTGGAGCGCAAAGCCAACCTGAAAGAGCGGATTATAGCTCAAGCTGCGCTCCGGGTGCAGCTCTTCGACTAGCTGCTCGAAGGGCAGATCTTGATGCGCATATGCGTTGAGACACACATCGCGCACTCGTGCCAGGAGCTGCCGCACGGGTGGAGCGCCGGATAGATCGGTGCGCAGCACCAGCATATTGACGAAGAAGCCAATGAGTGACTCCAGCTCGCTGCGGTTGCGCCCGGCAATCGGCGAGCCGACCAGAATATCGGTTTGGCCGCTGTAGCGACTGAGCAGCGTTTGGAAGGCGGCGAGCAGCGTCATGAACAGCGTCACACCCGCCGCCTGGCTCAGCTGTCGCAAGCCGCTCGTGATCTCCGCGTCGACCATGAAGTGTACAAGACCACCCTGATGGGTGGGCACCGCCGGTCGCGGTCGATCGCTCGGCAGCTCCAGCACCGGCGCGTCGGCCAGCTGGTCTTGCCAGTAGGCCAGCTGCTGATCCAGCACCGCGCCCGTGACCCACTGCCGCTGCCACAGCGCGTAGTCCGCATACTGCACCGCGAGGGCCGGCAAGGCGGCGGATTGGCCACTCACGTGCGCGGTGTAGAGCACGCTCAGCTCGCGCAGGAGCACGCCCATCGACCAGCCATCGGTGATGATATGGTGCATACTCAGCAGCAGCACATGCTCTGTTGCCGCCACGCGCAGCAGCACCACCCGGAGGAGCGGCCCCTGCTGGAGATCAAAGGGACGGCGCGCGACCTCGGCCACCTGGCTCAGCAGCACGGCCTCACGCTCGGCGGCGGACTGCTCCGCCAGATCGAGCACGCTGATCGGCAGCGGCTGGGGCGGGGCGATCACCTGCACAGGATCGCCGTCGTGGAGCTGAAAGGTGGTGCGCAGCGTCTCGTGCCGGGCGACCAGCGTATTCACGCTCTGCTGAAGCGCGGACAGGTCGAGAACACCACACAGGCGACGGGCCAACGACATATTGTAGGCGGCGGAGTGGGGCGTAAGCTGATCAAGGAACCACAAGCGCTGCTGCGCGAACGACAGCGGCAGCGCCTGCGCACGACTCACCACCACCAGCGGCGGCACACGTGCGGCGTCCGTGTCCCGCAGCGCGTCGATGCGCGCCGCTAAGCCGGCCAGGGTTGGAGACTCAAAAACCGCCCGCAGCGGCAGCTCCACATCCAGCGTCGCCCGCACCCGCGCCACCAGCTGCGTCGCCAGCAGCGAGTGCCCGCCCAGCATGAAGAACTCGTCGCGGCGCCCGATGACCGGCTGGCGCAGCAGCTCCGACCACAGCGCGGCCAGCTGCTCCTCGGTCGGCGTTGCCGGAGGCGCATCCGGCACCGTTTCGCGGGGCGCCAACTGGTCAGGAGTAGGCAGCGCGCGCCGATCGATCTTGCCGTTGGGCGTCAGCGGCAGCGCGTCAAGGAACACAAACGTGGAGGGCACCATATAGCTCGGCAGCCGCGTCGTGAGCACCGCGCGTAACTCATCGACAGTCGGTGCGGGTGCAGCCGGTACGACATACGCGACCAGCCGGGTATCGCCGGGCTGCGCCTCCCAGGGAAGCGCTACCGCCGTCTGCACGGCCGGATGCGCATGGAGCACGGCTTCGATCTCACCCAGCTCGATACGAAAGCCGCGCAGCTTGATCTGGTGGTCGATCCGGC
>DASWTW010000277.1:0-30530 GCA_036401895.1 Herpetosiphonaceae bacterium
GCGAGACACGAGAATAATGAGGCTGAACTGCACCAGAAGCGATACCAGCAGATGATTGACGTCGGGCTGAGCGGCTGCGGTGGTGACCGGTGATTCGAACAAAGCGCGCATAGCCTCACCTTTTGTGAGTGTGGACCAGCAATCGCAACCTGGAGTGGGAGGTCCTGTGAGCGTTCAACTGTTCACGATGAAGCGCTTCTGCCTTGTCGGTTCGATTGGCAAGATCGACAACGGCGTCATCTCGCTGAGTTCCTTGTGGGCGGATGACCAGGTGTCTTACCCGCTGGCAGTCGAGCCCTACACGCCCGCCCAGCATTTCGCGCGGGGTAAAGCGGGTTCCCAATTTCGTACCAAGCCGCAGTTGGCGCTCGCCCTTGTCCAACAGGCGGTCGCGGCGAACCTGCCGTTTCGGCCGTCGTGGCTGATTGTTTTTATGGTGAGCATGCGGAGTTCAAAGCGGGCCTTCAGCACCTCAAGCTGCCGATCGTCATTTGTGCAGCAACGAGGGTGACTGCTAGAACACCACCGGCAGATGGTCCAACCCCTGAACTAGCCAGCCTGGACGCCAAGGCAAGGTCTCAGGATCGACAGCCAGGCGAAGCTGCGGCAGGCGGCGCACAAGCGTGCCGATCGCAATCTGGCCTTCCAGCCGTGCGAGGGGGGCGCCCAAGCAATAATGAATGCCTTTGCCAAAGGCGAGATGGCGATTCTCGGGACGTGTCACATCGGGGCTACCCGCCTGAGCAAAGACGGTCTCATCATGGTTGGCTGCTGACAGGGAGACCAGAACCGCATCACCTTGTCGGATCAGCTTACCGCCTAGCTCGACATCTTCGCGGGCCCACCGCATTGTTGAAAGCAGAAATGGGCTCCGGTAGCGCACAAACTCTTCAACTGCCGGCTTGATCAGCGCAGGATTGTCCCGGAGCAGTTCCAGTTGTTCTGGATGTGTTAGTAGTGCCAGCATCCCATTGCCGATCAAATTGTCAGCGGTGTCGTGGCCCGCAGTGAGCAGCAGGAAGGCCATGGTCACCACTTCTCTAGGGGAAATCTGCTCGCCTTCGGCTTGCAGTAACGCGCTGATCACGTCGTCACCCGGCGACTGGCGCTTGTGATCGGTCCAGGCTACCAGGTAGGCGTAAAAGGCCCGTAGATACTCACCGGCTTGTTTAGACGACGCAGGATTGCCGAGCGAATCAGCAATTACCTTGGTCCACAGGTGCAGCTTGGCGCAGTCTTCAGCCGGCACGCCTAGAATCTCAGCAATTGCGCGCATGGGCAGTACCGAGGCAAAGTCGTCGATGATATCCATGTGGCCCTGTTCGATCACGGCGTCGATCAGTTCGTTGGTGATCGCCTGAATACGTTCGCGCCGCTGCTCCATCTGTCGGGGCGTGAAAAATGGGTTGAGCAACGAGCGTAGCCGCGTATGATCCGGTGGATCGTAATCAACCATGCTCATGTTCATGAGATCGGCGGGCGAAGCGGCTTCACTTGGTATATGAGGCTGTCCGGGTGGGGAAGACACATGCTGGCGATCTTTGACAAAGCGCGCATCCTGGAGCACCAAATCCGCATCGCCATAACGCGTAATCAGCCAGGTACTTTGTTCCCCAGACGTGGCATAACGATGTACCGGGTCGCACATACGAAGCCGGGCGAACGTTGGGTAGGGATTGGCCTTAAATGCTGCTGCGGCAAGGTCCAGTTTGATCGATTCAGATGCGGCAATATCGAGTTCCGCCGTTTGAGTCATCGTCTTCTCCTTGTCCTGGAATGAACAATGCGCCGATGTTTCGATCCAGTGCTGCGGTGCTGCCAAGTGAGCTAGAGATTGCTTGGGCTCTCCTCATCTGTTGGCTGCGCTGGTGGATACAGGCATCTCGACGATGCGCCTGCCTAGCATATGCCGCTGCATCTTGGAACAGAAGCGGCAACTCCGACGAATACCTTCGAGATCACCAGTCATGGTCCCATAATCTTCTGGCGCTTCTGATGGTATGTCACTGTTTCCTCATTCTAGAGCATCTGGCGCCGCTGCTTTTCTTTGAGCTTGCTCCTTTGTGGGTGTGTCGAACAACAAGCAACCTGGAAGAAGCGCACGCACAGACGCCTGCCCTATACTCGTCGCAGGGACTTCCAAGGTCCCTATCGTGTATTACGCCTCCAGCGCTGAGTGACCTGTAGGAGTTCCTGGGCATGGGTCCGAATCCGCGCGTTTGCTAATTGGAGACGAAAGGAAGAGGCCATGATCGATCCCACCGTAGATCGTACATCTGTTCGCGAGGAGCTACCCGGCGTTACGACCCAGATCCATTTGAACACCGCCTCGTTTGGCCCGCTGCTTCGCTGTGTGTCACCTGCCATCAACGCATGGCTCGAAAAAGAGTGTTTTGAGGGTCGTCTTGGCATGGCCGCGTATGCGGCGATGGGTGCGCTCTATGATGAGGCACGTGGTCATCTCGCACGTTTCATGAATGCTCAGAGTGATGAGATTGCCCTCACGGGGAACACCGGCGAGGGGCTGAATATCGTCTGTCACGGTCTTGATTGGCAGTCAGGCGATGAGATCATTATCACCGATCATGAGCACATTAGCCTGCTCGTCCTGGTTCACTATATTCGTGACCGCTATGGCGTCACTGTACGGGTTGCCGATCTGGGACCAGGCTTACAGCAGCCGGCCGAAGAAGCGATTGCCAGGCTGATCACCCCGCGCACACGCCTGATCATTCTTTCACACATCTCCTTCATGACCGGCGCGGTGATGAATGTGCGCGCCGTCTCCGATCTAGCACATCAGTCCGGTATTTTGGTCCTGGCGGATGGCGCACAGTCGGCAGGCGTGATCCCCATCGACGTCAAAGAACTAGGCGTCGATTTTTATGCCTTCCCGATGCAAAAATGGCTGTGCGGGCCAGACGGCACGGGCGCGCTGTATGTCCGGCGTGACGTCCTGGATCGCCTGCAACTAACCTATGTCGGCGGCTGGTTCTCGCTGAACTACACCGGATTAAAGTCGTGGATCTTCAAGGAATCGGCTCAGCGCTTTGAGCTAGGAGGACGGCAGACGGCGGGCGTTGCGGGCCAGATTGCCTGCTTGCGCTGGCTGGAAGAAATTGCCACGTTCGAATGGGTATATAACCGCATCTCTGCCTTGAATGCCTATGCCTACGACGCGGTGAGCGCCATTCCGGGAGCGCAGATTCACACGCCTCGGTCTGGAGCGAGCGGCCTACTCACGTTTAGTCTTGAGGGCCATAATCCAGCGCCGATTGTGCCCTGGCTCCAGCACGAGCATAAGATTCACGTTCGCGCAATGTTTGAGTACAACGCGCTACGGGTCTCGACAAATTTCTTCAACATCGAAGAGGAGATCGACCAGTTGGCTGAAGCATTGCGGATCTGGCAGCGCAGAGGAGGACAGCTATGACCACTCAGCCGAGTGTGACGCCCAATTTCTCTGCGATCAAGACGCGCCAGCAGCAGGCGTGGGGCGCAGGCGATATTTCCGTTATCGCATCACCGCTCGTCGGTATGGCCGAGAATCTCTGCGAGGCTGTTGAGCTGCGCGCTGGCCAAAAGGTGCTCGACATCGCTACGTGTACCGGCAACGTCGCGATAGCTGCCGCGCGTCGATATTGCGAGGTCACAGGGATCGACTATGTCGCCTCCTTTATCGAGCGGGCACGTGAGCGCGCAGCAGTTGAGCGCTTGCCGATCACCTTTCTTGAGGGCGACGCAGAAGATCTGCCCTTTCCCGATGCCTCCTTCGACGCTGTGCTTTCGACACTCGGGGTGATGTTTGCTCCTAATCAGGAACAGGCGGCCAGCCAGCTCGTACGGGTTTGTCGACCAGGCGGGAAAATTGGCCTGATTAACTGGACTCCGGAGGGCTTTTTTGGCAAGATGGGAAAGGTTATGGCAGCCTATACTCCGCCACCACCTGGCTTGAAACCGCCGGCGCTATGGGGAACTGAATCGTATGTGGGTACTCTTCTTGGAGCAGAGGTTACTTCGCTCCAGACCAAGAAGGGTTACTTCGTCCACCTGTATCGCTCACTTGAGCATGCCCTAGAGGTAACATGCAATTATTTTGGCCCGGCTGTGACGGCCTTGCAGACGCTTGCGCCCGATGCCCGTGAACAGCTGAAGCATGACATACGGATGTTATTTGAGCAGGAGAATCAGGCCAGCGATGGTACCGTGGTGGTGCCTTCGGAGTATCTGGAAGTGATTGCTGTGCGACGAGGTCGATTAGGAGAGGGCGCCTCAGATGTTGGTTGCATGGCTTGCAACGCTGGTGGCTCCCTCTGGGCAACCGGATGGCGCGGATTGGGGATGTCTACACCCTGATGAGCGCAACATCACGGCCCCGCACCTGCGAAGACAGCAATCTTCAAGAAGTATCTGCACAGTAAATCCCCTATACTCGTCACATCCAGAGCGACATCGAGAGTCGCATTAGGTACCCTTGAAAGGAAGGTCCACAATGGCTGATCATGCGTATGAGTTGATCGTACAAAGCACCCCCGAGAACGTTTGGAAGGCGCTCACCGATAGCGATCTGACTGAGCAGTACTACTTCGGTAGCCGCTATGAGACCGACTGGAAGGTCGGCTCCAGCTACCGCGCTCTCGATCACGAGGGGAACGTGTCCGGCGAAGGCGAGATCCTGGCTGCCGAGGAGAACAGCGTCCTTAGGACCACGTTCAAGCCGCTCTGGCTTGAGGGCGGCGAGCCGTCGACGCTGAGCTGGGAGCTGACGCCGCTGAGCGATCTGACGCTGATCAAGCTGACCCAGAGCGACATCGACGACGAGACCTTCGAGGCTGCCCAGATGCATATCGGCTGGGTCTACATCCTGTCCAGCCTCAAGAGCCTGCTTGAGACTGGTAAGGCACTGCCGGTTCCGGAGATCTTTGCTGCCTCCTAGCCTGCTGTGAGCGTTCGCCTGGGCCCTGTCAAAACCATGCATGGGATTGACAGGGCTCCTCTGTCTAGGCGAACACCGCCTACCAGATAGTTTACATATCTAACACAAGAGACCGAATCTCATCCCGAAAGGAGCGGATGATGCTGAACAATGTTGGCGTATCACTCCTCAATACTGGCGACCTGTCGATGGAGGAGATTATTCAATATGCTCAGGAGGCTGAGGCGCTTGGGTATGAAGGGTACTGGGTTGGGGAAGGCGACGGAAAAGAAACCTTTGCTGTCCTGGCTGCGGTTGCCATGAATACCACCAAGCTAAGCCTTGGCACCGGCGACGTTAACTATTATTCGCGCACTCCTACCATGCTGGCGATGGCTGCGGCGACGATTTCGCGGATGAGCGGCGGTCGATTCATCCACTATGGTATCGGCACCGGTGGCGGCAGCTGGATGGAGGCCGCTCACGGTATCCCGCTGGATCGCCCGATCAAGCGCGCCAGTGAGATGATCGATATTCTGCGCGGCATCCTCAATCCTGAGAGTGAGGAAGAGCTGCAGGCGGCGATTGTCGGCCTGCCCAGCGATGCCGTGGTGAAAGGTGCACCGCTGCGGCGCTTCTCATATCCCGGCGACATCTACAAGATCTTTAAGTTTCGCCTCCGCGAAGGTCCACTGGCGAACCCACCGCGCATTTATCTGTCGGCGCTCGGACCGCAGATGATCGCATTGTCCGCCCGTAAAGCCGATGGCGTCATCTCCAACGGTCTCTCAGAAGCATCCTACAACCGCTATCGCGAAATCTTTGAGCGTGAGGCACCCAAGGTCGGGCGCAATCCTGACGACATCAAACTCTACACGTTGACCATGATGTCGCTCGACGACAGCGATGAGTGCTTAGATGCGCTGCGCACCTGCCTGACCTATTTCTTTGGCGCTCCCCATTTTTATCCGGTGATGGAGGCGTCTGGCTTTGGGCCGGCGGCGCAAGAGCTGCGTGAGGTCTGGCGCACGGAAGGCATTCTTGCCGCGCGACGTCTGGTGTCGTACGAGATGATGCGGGCGTTCTCCGTCGTTGGCTCGCCGGAAGAGCGCCGCAAGAAGATGGAATGGATGCTTGATCGCGATATCTACCCGATCCTGTACCCAGTTTGCCGCCAGGGCCGTGTCAAAGAGGATAGCTTTGCCATCATGCGCTCCGTTGCCCAATACATGAAAGAGCCGGTCGCCGTCTAACAATACAATCTGATGCAGTATTCTCTGCTCATTACCCAGAGTGTGGACGTGGTTTCAATCGCCTCAGGCTTGCGCTGGAGGATGGCCACGTCCTCACGGCATTCCTCGCTGGCAGCAAGATTCCTCAGCAACGGTGAAATATTCCCTCCTTGAATGTGCATATACCGATGTCGGCGCGATCTCATGTTGTGCCAGCAACCAGCTTCCAACACTGTGGGAATACCAGCCAGAAGATGATGTCAGGCCTTAACTCGACCTGCGGTCAGCCTGGATATGTGCTCACCAGGCCAACTAGGTTCCTACAATCCGGCCAAGGAGACTTCCAGCTTCCAGCACAAGTGGTGCGAGCAACGCTGTCTCGACGACAGGCTACTCGCACCGCTAACTCTCCTGAGATATTGTTACTAGAATACTACCGGCAGATGGTATACTCCCATAACTGTCGAGCCGGGCCGCCACTCTAAGGTATCGGGATCGACAGCCAGGCGGAGCTGTGGCAGGCGGCGCACGAGCGTGTTGATCGCGATCTGGCCTTCCAGCCGCGCCAGGGGCGCACCCAGGCAATAGTGTATGCCTTTGCCAAAGGCGAGATGGCGGTTCTCGGAGCGCTTCAGATGGGGATGGTCTGGCTGCGCAAAAGCTGTCTCATCCCGATTCGCACTAGAGAGCGAGACGACGACCCCATCACCACGCCGGATTACTTTTCCGCCTAGCTCGATATCTTCACGAGCCCAGCGGAACGTCGAGAGTGTCACCGGGCTGTGATAGCGCAGGAACTCCTCGACCGCTGGCTTGATGAGCGTGGGATTGTCTCGGATCAGCGCCAGCTGTTCGGGATGGGTCATCAGGGCCAGCATCCCATTGCCGATCAGATTGGCAGTTGTCTCGTGTCCGGTCAAGATCAGCACGAAGACCATCGAAACTAATTCTCGGGGCGAGATCTGCTCGCCCTCGGCCTCCAGCAACACAGTGATGACATCATTGGCAGGTGCCTGGCGTTTGCGCTCGATCACGTCGCGTACGTAGTCGAAAACCGCCTGGAAACACCAGCTCGCTTGCTGATAGGCGACCGGATCGTCAAGTACATCGGCAATCACCTTGAACCACTGATGCAGTTGTGCGCGATCTTCGGCAGGTATGCCCAAAATCTCCGAGATCACACGCATCGGCAGTGGAAATGCGAAGTCTTCGATGAGATCCATGCGGCCCCGCTCGGCAACGTCATCGATCAACTCGTCGGCAATGGCCTGAATGCGTGCGCGCTGCTGCTCTAGCTGCCGGGGCGTGAAAAATGGGTTGACCAGTGTGCGCAGCCGCGTATGATCCGGCGGATCGAAGCTGAGCAAGCCCATGCCGAAGAGATCATCGGGTGATGCGGCCGAGCTGGGTGGGTGTCGCGGTCCTAGTGGAGAAGAGAGATGCTGGCGATCTTTGACAAAGCGCGCATCCTGGAGCACCATCTCGGCGTCGGCGTAGCGCGTAACCAGCCAGGTGGTGTGGGCATCATCCGACGAGGCATATTGATACACCGGGTCGCAGGCACGGAGCCGGGCAAAGGTCGGGTAGGGATTGGCTTTGAATTCTGCTGAGGTGAGACTGATTTCACTCGATTGTGATGACGCAAGATCAAGTTCCGACGTTTGAGTCATCGTCTTCTCCTTGGCGACAGGTGCATGACACGTGCCACCCCAACTACGTTACAGGTATTCAAAATCAGGTAGTGAGATAAGCTCGGCTTTTAGGTACATGTTTGGCAATGCTGCTCTGCTCGATTCGCGCACCCAAGGACAAGAAGCGTAGCATTGCGACTCGTTCGTCAGCTCTACTTTGATGATGTCTAGCTCGTAGTGCTATCTGGGTTTGAGCCTACTGTAGCTACATCTGTTTAAAAGTTCTTCTTGCTGCTTGCCCAGAAGCTGTCGATTCGTTGTTAATCGGAAGCTGCACGACTAAGCTCGACTTTATCTGTAATGGAATGCTGAGTTAGCACAGGCATGCACTCTTCGCTGGCCGTGCCAGCAGTCCCTGTATGATTTTCTCGGTAGTCATGCACGTGTAGTGGCAGTGGCAAGACGACCGAGTTGGCGTGCGTTATAGTCATGAATGAAAAACCACACCGCACCAATATGATTGATCCCCTTCTTCGAGCACGATAAAGTCTCACGTACCAAGCGGCTACAGCGTTGGCGCAGGGTGTTGTTGAAGCGCTCAATCAAACTCGTCTTTCCGCTCTGTTTGCTCACCGCGTGATGGCGCTTGCTCGGCAGCACCTTCGCATACGCACGCCAAAAATCGGTGTACCACACCGCACATTGGCGGTACCCGGCGGGCAACGACTGCCACAAGCCCTGCGCCCCAGCCTCATCACGTGCGCCAATGAAACAACCAACAATCAGGCGGGTTTCGACGTCTAGGGCCAACCAGACCCAATATTTCTTGGCTTTCTTGCCGACAAAGGACCACAGTTCATCACACTGGATCGTCAAGCGGCTTTTTTTAACTGGCACCTCGGCGCGCCGAGGTGGCCCTTCGTATTTCTGATTGACGTAGTATTGCAGCCAGCGCGCCGAGACACCAGTAACGCGCACAATGCCGGCTAACGAGACTCGCTCCAAGAGCAGCTTATCGACGAGCGCTTTGGTCTCCGGTGGAATCAGGCGTTGCTGCGAGGCTTCCACGAACTGGCGACCACACTGCTTGCACGCGAATTTGGGTTGGCCGCTCTGAATGTGTCCATTCTTAATCACGGACTCGGACTGACAGCGTGGACAGCGTGGCATCAGGGTTCCTCCCTACGATTCATCGCTGTCCTGTAGCTTACCACTATACCTGCATGACTACCGCTGACGGCTGCCAGCGAGCTATCGCAGCAGTACCCGGCGCTTGCCGGCCTGACGTCTGAGCCGCTCGCGGCCAAGCTTATGGGACGCTGGTTCAGCGGCGCACCGATTTTACGTGCTCCCAATGCCGACGATCCGGTCCTGGGCCAGGATGCCGATGCCAATAACGCGTTCTCCTATGTCCGCGCTCCAGCATCCATGTCGCCGGCGCAGCATAGCCAGGCAGCCGGTGATGGCTATGCGCCGGCCCATGTCGATAATCTTGGCCTGATCTGTCCCCACGCCGCGCATATCCGGCGCGCCTACCCCCGCGACGATGCGACGCTTGAGATCAGCGAGGCGCAGATCGAGACGCACCGCCTGCTTCGGCCCGGCATTGTGTTTGGGCAGCCGCTGCCGGCTCCCGGCGATCGCGGCTTGATGTTTCTGGCCTATCAAACGTCATTCGAGCGGCAGTTTGAGTTCGTGACGCGGGCCTGGCTCAACAATCCGAGCTTTCGCAACAATGGCGACGGCTACGATCCGATCGCCGGGCAGAACTCCGAGGGTCGTGGGACGCGCGTCCGCATCTTCGGGCTGCCGACACGCAACGCCGACGGCACGATCACCAAAATAAGCGTGAGCCTGCCTGTCGACTGGGTGATTCCAACCGGCGGCGGCTATTTTTCGCACCTTCCGTCAGGGCACTGCGCTATCTTGCGGCGCCTTCCGGCGATGAAGCGTAGCCGATCGGGCTGAAGGAGCCGGTGATGACAGCACCCTATGCTATCCCAACCACGATCCCAGGGCCGCGCCCCATGCCGCTGCTTGGCGCGTATGGCAACTTGATCCGATTGATGCGTGATCCCGCCGCGTATCTGCGCTATCTTCACGCAGCCTATGGCGATATTGCGGCGCTAGGATCGGGCGCTGCCGCCTATGTTTTTGTGTTTTCTCCCGAGTATAACCAGCTTGTGCTGAGCGACACCGGCCTTTTTCACGCGCTTGATCCCGGCTCCTCGCCGCTGCGCATGCCGCCCGATAGCTCCTTGCGGCGCTTGTTTGTCGGCCTCACGCATATGAACGGTGAGCAGCATAAACAGCAGCGCCGCCTGATGCTGCCGGCGTTTCATAAGAAGCGGATCGAGTAGTTAACAGGTTACGGAGCAGTACGCCGGGCCGAAAGCAGCACTGCGTCCGGTCTATGAGCGGCTCAACGAGATCGTAGCCACAATGGATGGCGAGGTGCGGACGAATGTATGCAAAACCTACGTGTCCATCATGCGCAAACGCCAGTTTGCTGTGATCCAGCCGACGACAAAAAGTCGCGTGGATCTCGGCCTGGTCTTGCCTGACGTCAAGCCGAGCGGACGTTTGCAGCGCGCAACGTCGGTTGGTGGTGGCCGCGTGACACACCGAGTTGAGCTTCTATCGCCGGAGCAGATCGACGATGAGGTCATCGGCTGGCTGAAGCTGGCCTACGAAGCCGACGCTTAGGCAGCGGCGATCGTGTTCGGGAGGGTCGATCATGAACATTCATTACATCCAGCATGTTCCTTTCGAGGGCATCGGCAGCATCGGTCGCTGGTGTCAGCAGCATGGTCATACCCTCTTAAGCACACGCCTGTATCGCAACGAGCCACTGCCCGAGATTGCCGCCGTCGATTGCCTGGTGATCCTGGGTGGGCCGATGAATGTGTACGAGCATGATCGGTATCCGTGGCTGGCTTTGGAAAAACGTCTCGTCGAGCAGGCGCTCAAAGCCGGCACGCCGGTTCTGGGAATCTGCCTGGGCGCGCAGCTGGTAGCCGATGTGCTGGGCGCGCGAGTTTTTGCTAATCGCTACCAGGAGATTGGCTGGTTTCCCGTGGAGCTTACCGAAGCAGCCCGGAGCAGCCCGCTCTTTAGCTGCTTGCCGGAACAGCTGCCGGTCTTCCACTGGCATGGCGATACTTTTTCATTGCCGCATGGCGCGTTGAGGATTGCACAAAGCGAGGGCTGCCCGAATCAAGGGTTTCTCTACGGCGATCAGGTGGTGGCTTTGCAGTTTCATCTGGAAGTGACGCCGGAGAGCGTCCAGATGCTGATCGAGCACGGTGCTGATGATCTGACGGAAGGCCCATACGTTCAAACGCGCGACGAAATCCTCGCGCAGCAGGAGCACTTTGCACCTATTAATCAAGCAATGGATAGTATATTGCTGGGACTTTGTGCAAGCGCACGTAGCGCTCCCGGCAGCACAGCCGATAGGGTATTACCGGGCATTTGAGGTATGTAGGCCGGCGAGCCGGTCAGCGAGGAAGTGCTGCTGAACATCGCGGTCGCATCGTGCCGAGCTTGTCAGCATGTTAGTGGAAACAAACAGTGTGGCGTTACTGACGATGGCACGCCAGAGCCAGCAATGACTATCAAGTATATGACAGGAACCAAGAGCATGAACGATCGATTAGGCCAGTTCGCCAACCAGAAGTATATTAGCCTTGAAACATTCAAAAGAACCGGGCAGGGCGTACCGACGACCGTATGGTTTGCGGAAGAGAACGGTGTGCTGTACGTCAATGCGCCGGCTCACACGGGGAAAGTTAAGCGTATTCGTAACTTCAGTCGTGTGCGCGTGGTTCCCTCGGATGGAGGCGGTAAGCCAAAGGGTGAGTGGGTGGAAGGCGAGGCTCGCTTCTTAACCGGCGAGGAAGCTGAGCACGCCGACCGCCTGATCGATAAGAAGTATGGCTTTCAGAAGAAGATGCTTGAGCTGTTCGGCAAGCTGCGCAAGTGGAAGTACGCGATCATTGCGATCAAGCTCTAGAGCAACGAGCGTATTAATTGATTCAGGCGTATGCACTACGTCGCTACGGGATCAATCCTTCTGCAAATTGCTGTAAGCAGTGTGTCCGTCGAACCAAATAGCCATACTGCCGGCAGCATTTGAGATGAAACCGTGCTATTGCACGGTTTCATCTATTGCATGTTCTTCTAAAGACGTTCCGCCATACGCTACCCCAAGCTGAGGGCCATCTACCACAGGCTGAGCTGCTGCGGGGCACGATGCCCATCGAGCAGGATGTAGGACGCTGCCCAGCTGGTGGTCACACCCAGCGCTTTGAGCTGTGAAAGTTCGCGTAGCCGTGTACGCCGCCGCGCTTCAATAATCCGATCGGCGGAGCGTGGCCCAATGCCGGGAACTTTGAGCAATATGTGGCGCGGCGCGCGGTTAACCTCGATCGGCTCGTGCAGATGGATGTCCGCCCAGGCTTGCTTCGGCGTCTTGCCGCGCGGGAGGAGCCCCTGCTCGTCGAAGGGCAGCTCAGCGAAGTTAAAGCCATAATCCCGGATCATGAAGTCCGACTGATAAAGCCGCAGCGCGCGGATCGGGTCTTCGGCGGGCGCATCGGCAAGCGGTGATCGCTCGATGGGATGGAACGCCGAGAAGTAGGCCCGCCACAGCCCCAGCTCGCGGTGCGCCCGCTGCACGGTCTCCAGCAGCTCGCGGTCGCTCTCGCCCACGGCGCCGACCACAAACTGCGTGGTGATGCTGCGAGCGGCTTTGCGACCTTCCCGACGCGCGCGCTGCATCAGCTCTGCGGCCCATGCCAGACGACCCCACATGCTCTGCGCAAACTCCTTGGCGGGAGCAAGCTCGCTCAAGCGTGCCTGATTCGGCGCCTCCAGATTGAGCGATACCCAGTCTGCCAGCTCCACGGCTCGCTCAATATACTCGAAGGACGCTCCCGGAATAAGCTTGAGGTGAATATAGCCAGTGTAGCCCTCACGCAGCCGCAGTTGCTCAACCGTCGCAAGCATTTTCTCCATCGTGGTATTGGCGTCGGGTACGATGCCCGAGGAGAGGAACAGGCCGTCGACGCGCTTCTCCCGCTGAAGCGAGACAAAGGTCGTCGCCAGCTCGTCAGGCTTGAAGGTCGTGCGTTTGCGACGGATCGCGCAGGACGTGAAGCAGTATTTGCACGCGAAGCGACAGCTATTGGTCTGCAAGACTTTGAAGAGGCGTGAAGTGCCGCCGCCTTCCTGGGTCGCGTTGTAGATAAACTCGGTGGCGTGCTGGATGCCCTGCTGGATGCTCGGTGCGCCAGGCACATCGGTGACCTCATCCGAGGCTTCGCTCCCGAGGATCGTGAGCTTTTGCTGCACGTCCGGTTCCATGATGATCGTCGGGCTCATAACGTCCACCTGCCAAACATATGTGCTGTTATTGTAGCACAGGTGTGCAAGCGCAGAATCCTGCTGAGCGCCGCGTGAGTCGATCGGGGCGGGCGCAGCGGAGGATAAAGATAGGCCAGCGCTGTGACGAGCATCGCGATACTGCCCATCATCGCAACCGTAGCCCATGTTTATAGTTTGTTAAGTTTTTTTACAAAAGTTTACAAGTACGATGCTCTTCCAGGCTGCGTCAACACGGTTAGCACGTTGTTACTTGATCACTGCGCGCTCAATCCGCACCAGAAATCTGTGTAGTACCTTTGATTCGGCGAGAGTCCATGCTGAGTAACATGCTTCATTAGGTGATTGGTTCATTTTATACCTTTGCAGAGCAATATATTGCCAAGCAATGAACGCGATCCAGAAAGCTGGATCGCGCTCAGAGAGTGTAAAGAAATTTACACTCGACTATTGGATTAATGTTTTATGCTCTTGCTTATGGCCTTGTTAATCTGTCTAGAGATTATAAGCTAAACATGTGCAAAATTTATGTCGGCGATAGTTAATGTTGCATTTTGAAGTATTTACCTAGAAAAACACTTTACAGACAGAGCTTTTTCTTATTATTCGCATAGATAAAAGGAATGGTTTCTACTTCGATCTGAATATTTGCGCAGCTAAGAGGATGCCTGATCCACGTCGTAAACAAATTCTGGTACACTAGGGCGAGCAACAGGTTCGGATGACGACCTGAGTCACGCGACGATGGGAACGATGGTGACGCCCACGATGAAGCAGGACGAGATCGACCAGCATCCCATGCACACAGTTTCTTTCGCCCGAGCATTGGCCACTACCGGTGGCCTGTTCGCGCTGCTGGTCGCTGTCTGGTGGAGGACAACCTGATGTCTCTGCCGGCCGCATCGTTCGCTCCGATCCGGTGGCGTATCTGTCGGTGTGCTAAGATAGTGGCGGCCTGCTGCTGGTGGCTCTTCCGTAGTGCGCTGGTGCTGTGGGTGGCGGTGGTGCTGGTTGCCTGGGGGCCGCTCACCACGGCGGTCTGGCAGCATGGCGGTCATGCGACTCCGGAGCAATGGGCCTTTCATATAGTCCTTGACCGGCTGGGCCTACATCAGCATCACGGTCGTGTGCTCCACGCGCACGATGCATACGGCTGGCATACGCACTCGTCCGAAGATACCGATGCCAATCTCGCGCAGACTCACGCGACCGCAGATCAGATTATGCGTGTGGTGCTGCCAGCCACGCTGCCTGAGCTGACTGCTCCCACATCGACTATGCTGATGCTTCAACCGCTCTGGCACCTTGTGGTCGCGCGCCATGGGATTCTGCCTGAGCCGGTCGTCGAGCGAATCCTGGACTGGAACGATCCGCCCGTGCATCAGGGCATCGTCCATTCTCCGCCTGAGAAACCACCCGCTGCGCATTCCTCCCACTCCTCCATATTCTCCGTCTGAGTGCTTGTCCTGCATGGCTCGCCGCGTGTGGGATCAACACTCAATACATCCTATTCGCGTGTCCTGTTTACGGTATTCAATAAGGAGTTCTGTATGATTCGTGCTACGAATCTTTCCGGCCTGATCCTTCTGGCCCTGCTGGCTATTCTTGCGCCGGCGTCCACCTCCGCTCATGCCCACTATGTCAGCTCGGACCCGGCAGAAGGCTCAACCGTGGCCAGCGCGCCAGCCAGCGTGACAATCAACTTTAGCCAGCTGGTCGATGCGTCCAAGAGCCGGATCACGGTGACGAATGCCAGCGGCGCAACCGTCAGCACCGGCGCGGCAACCGCCGTCGCGAACGATGGCAAGGCGATGCAGGTCGCTCTTGCACCCAACCTCGGGCCTGGCACCTACACCGTCGCCTGGGAAAATGTCTCGGCTGAGGACGGCGAGGCCGACAGCGGCGACTTCACCTTCACCGTTGGCACGAGCGGCACGCCGCAGGCCAGCGCTGCACCGGCGCAGCAGCTGCCGAACACCGGCCGTGACTCGACGCTGCCGCTGCTGATCACGCTCGCCGGTCTGCTGGCTGTAGCCGGTGTGACACTCCGTGGCTGGGCGCTGCAATCCGCACGGCACGAAGGATAATGTTAGCTATGGGTCGAAGAATCTTCGGAGGGGAGCAGCGCACACGCGCTGCCCGCCCCATCTTCGGGATAGTGCTAGCGCTTCTGCTTGTGCTCGTCGGTGGCGGAACAGCGCGAGCGCATGTGGGCGTCTTGCCGGGAACGGTGACGCCATCCACGAATCTGGCCTTCAACATTCGCGTTCCCAATGAAAGGGACGTGCCGACGGTCGAGCTGCGCGTCGTGTTTCCCGAGAATCTCACCGTATCGCGGTTTCAGCCGAAAGCGGGCTGGCAGCGCGAGGTCGAGCGTGACAGTGCCGGCCGAATCACCGCCGTGGTCTGGTCTGGCGGCCAGATCGGGTCGGACGAATACGAAGACTTCACGTTTGTTGGCCGAACGCCCAGCGAGCCGGGCGTGTTGACGTTCAAGGCGTATCAAACCTACCAGGGCGGCGAGACGGTCGGCTGGGAAAACCCGGAAGGCCAGGATAACCCGGCGCCTTTCGTCACCGTTGGGCAAGCCGCAGGTGCGGAAACCGAGACTGGCCCGGCGATCGAGGGCACAGCGGCTGTCGCGACGAGTGAGGCAGCCGCGCCGGCCGCTTCGGCTGCGGTAAGCCCAGCGCCCAGTGTCGCTCCGGCCGGTGCAACGTCCCCCGACACCGAGGCGGCAGCCGCTCCGGCCGCAAGCACAGCGGACTCCGGGTCGGATCTTGCACTCTTGCTCGCCCTGGGGGCGCTGATCGTCGCCGTGCTGGCGCTCGCCGTCGCGGGGATCGCGCTTTTGCGGCGACGGCCGGCTGCCGAGGGCTAGCGCCGACGACAGGCCAGCGTGATCGGATGTTATGTAGCGCGGGGAACAGATCAAGTCTTCTCCGCGCCACGTCCACGCGCTGGCCGTAGCGAAGAAAGTCATGCAACGGATGGTTGAAATGAACACACCACCGATCCAGCGCTGGATACAGGATCGCCGCTGGAGGTGGCTGCCTGGCCTGCTGCTCCTGCTTCTGCTGCTCATCCCTCTAACGCCGGTCTCCGCCCACGCCGAGCTGATCGGCTCTGATCCCGCCGACGGGGAAGTGCTGGCCACGCCTCCGTCGCGGGTGCATCTCCAGTTCTCCGAGCCGATCGAGCGCGAGTTCTTTACGCTAGAAGTTTATACCGCCGATCGGGTACGCGTCGATGGCCGCGATGCCCGTATTCCCGCCGACGATGTGGCGGCGCTGGAGGCCAGCGTCACGATCCGCGATCCCGGCACCTATACGGTCGTGTGGCGTGTGCTGTCCATCGATGGACACGTCGTGCGCGGCGTGTTCGCGTTCTCGGTCGGCGCGGCGGCAGGCACCGGGCCGTTGCTGGATCTTGCCAGCAGCGGTGCGCCGGTGGAGGTGGGCGCGCTCGTGCGGTGGCTGACCTACCTGTCCGCGTTTCTGCTTGTCGGTGGCCTGGCCTTTGGCCCGCTGATCCTCGCGCCGGCTGTGCGCGCCAGCGGAATTACGGATGCCGCGCTGCTCGGTCGAGCGATCCGGCGCTGGCGCTGGCTGGGCTGGCTGGCGCTGCTCTTCCTCTTCGGGCTGAGTCTGGCCGCGCTGCTCGTGCAAGCCGCCGACGCAACCGGCGTGCCACTCGGGGAGGTGCTGCGCGGGCGGGCGATCAGTCGCCTGCTCACGACGACCTATGGCACGTTGTGGCTGGTACGCCTGGGCTGTCTGATCGGCCTGGTTGCCGTGCTGGCGATCCTGACGGCGCAGACCCGCGTGGCGCGCTGGACCGGCTGGGCCGGAGCGCTGCTTGGCGCGGCCATGCTGCTTACGATCGCGGCGTCGGGCCATGCGCGCGCGGTGCCCAACCAAACGGTGATCGCTGTCGCCGCTGACTGGCTGCATCTCGTGGCGGGCGCGATCTGGATCGGTGGCCTGGCGCAGCTCGTGCTCGCACTGCCGGCCCTGCTGCCGACGCTGCCGCTGCCGCAGCGCCGCGCGCTGCTGGGACAGACGGTGCGCCGCTTCTCGCTGGTGGCGGGAGCCAGCGTCGTGGTTTTGGTTGCCACGGGCCTGTACGCGGGCCTGGTGCATGTGCCCAGCTGGCAGGCGATGCTTGATACGGTGTATGGAGCGGTGCTCTCGGGCAAGCTCCTGCTGATCCTGCCGCTGCTGCTGCTCGGCGCGATCAACCTGCTCGTCTTTCACCGTCGCTTCATCCGTGGCCAGCAGGCAGCGCCGACGGCCGCCGAGGATACCCGTGGTCAGCAGCTCTTTGGGCTGGTCGTGCGCGGGGAAATTCTCCTGGCGGTGCTGATCCTGGCTGTTACAGGGCTCCTCTCCGGCCTACCGCCCGCCACGACCGAGGCCCCCGAGGCGACACCTTTTACCGCGACCCAGCCGCTGGGCGCGCTCCAGGCCACCCTCTCGATCACGCCCAACCAGGCCGGCACGAATGAGCTAGTGGTCGCCGTCGCGGATGCCGCCGGCCAGCCCGCGCCGGTTGATTCGGTGGTCGTTACGGTGGAGCACCAGGATATGGACATGGGCCAGCGCGAGATCCCGCTTGAGCCGGCGGCTCCCGGCCAGTACCGCGCCAGCGGCAACTCCTTGAGCATGGCCGGAGCCTGGCAGGCCACCGTACGCGTGGAGCAGCCCGATCAGGCGGAGCAGACAGCCGCGTTTGATGTTACGGTGGGGAGCGCACCAGGTAGTAGCCGGCCGCTATTCTCGCCGGCCCGGCTAGTCTGGAATGCGCTCACGCCAGTGACGATCATCGGCGTGGCGGCGCTTGTCGCGGCGACCCTGATCTTTGTCCAGCGTCCGCGCTTCCCGACACGGCGGGCGCGGCGCGAGGCCGGGTGGATCGCTGTGGTTCTGCTGATCGTAGGTATCTTCGGCACCAGCAACGGCCTCGCGACAGCCTATCTGACCACCCAGCCGCCTTCGGTGCCGGCGACGGCAGCCTCCATCGCTCGTGGGCGCGAGGTGTACGCCCAAAACTGCGTGGCCTGCCACGGCCCGACCGGACTCGGCGATGGTCCAGCCGCGGCGACGTTGAATCCGCGCCCGGCCAATCTCCAGGAGCATCTCGCGCAAGGCCACACCGATCAGGAGCTGTACAGCTGGATCTCTGAGGGAATTACGGGCACGGGCATGCCTGCGTTCAAGGAGCGGCTGAGCGACGAGGATATCTGGAACGTCATCAATGCGGTCCGCACCTTCGTGTCGGCCCCTGCCGGAGGATCGTGATACGTTCTTCGCTCAGGAGGAGGGCGGCGACGGGTCTCAGTCGCCGCCCTCCTGATCTTCCTCGCCGGTTGCCAGACCCGATAGCTGAGCCAGGCGCGCCCAAATCTATGCGATCGATCCTGCACTTCGCAGGCTTGGCTCTTCCCGCACGCCATCACCGGCTATTTCAAATCAATGTGTTGCAGCTCTGGATACCGTTTAGCCAGGGATGCCGGTGACGCTTCGGCTTTACCCTGCAATTGCCGGTCAAAAAAGGCCAGTGTTATAGCCTGCGTGATCTTAAGGCAGGTTGCCGGATCGATTGCTCCCCGGATGCCGATTAGCTCGCGAAGCTGCTTGACACCTATAAATAGCCCAATATCTGTAAATTTCATGTGGTCGCTGCCTGCGATCGTGAAGACATTCCCCGACGCCTTGAGCACCTCGCGCAGTCCTCTGCTGTTTTGTTGCGCCTGGTTGTACGCCTCGGCGTATGCCTCCGCGCTTCCGTACACTGCGCGCATGATCGCTTGCTCCTCGGCGGGCAGATCTTCGAGCTTGCTCATCAGGCTGCGGCGCTCCCGGATCGCCTGAATATGGTATTGATCGTTGGCCAGCATGAGAAACGGTACCACCTCCTCAGGGCTTCCTTGCGGGGTGATAAAAACGATGCCGTCCAGATCAATGGCCGCCTTGACTCGGGGATCATTGATCGCCAGGTTATAGGCGACTGCGCCACCAACCGAGTGACCGATAGCGCCGATCTTTTGGAGATCGATCCTGCCTTGAAACATGGTTACCAGCTGCCCCTGGTTCATGTCGCCCAGCCTGTCGATCACGAATCGCGCATCGTCGGCCATGATCTGCGTAATAATCGCCGCCGGATCAGCCGCCTTAAAGTCGGTTGTCGCCTCGCGCCCCGAAACAATGCGCTCAGGGAACACGGTTCCGACCGAGGCATAGGTATGGTCGATCGTTACAACAATATATCCGTGGCTGGCCAAATCCTCGCTTTGGCTGGTTTGAACTTCCATGGTCGTACCCGCGCCGTGCGAGAACAGAATCACGGGATAGCTTGGCTGTGCATCCGCGATCTGTAGATTTACTTTGGAGTGCGTTCGTACGAGGTTGAGATGATCAAACACGAAAGCGGGCAGGCCATAGTGGGCTGTGAACAGCCGGATCAACGCGCGTGAGTTGCCAAAGTATGGGACGAATGGCTTTGTGTCGTCGCTCGTCGCAGGATAATAGATCTTCACCATCAGCTCGCGGTTTTGGGCTGATGCATCGAGAAAAGGATCAGTGCGCTTTTCATCGACCAGATGCACGTACTGTATCCCGACGGCGTAGCTGCCGGTCGGCGTGGGCAGCGTAAATACCGGCAGCGCATACGCAAGCAACGCGGTAGCCACCAGCAAGACCAACGATACGCTGCCTGCGCTGATCGTGAGCGCTTTCGGCGGCCTGGCCTTCGAGAATCTGCCACCTATAGTTGCTAATCTATAAACGGCAAGCAGAATAACAAACAGGTAGGAAAAAGCCATCTGGTAGCGCAAGCCCTCGTATAGCCCATGAATAAGAAACGCAGACAGATTAACAGCTACCACCGTCAGCCAAACTCGCCGTGGCTGCTTTTTAAAGCTCAGCCCAAGCGCTAACAGGTTCGCCAGCAGTAAAACGATCTCGAATGTTCGCATCGGATGACCTCCGGCTGTGATTGGTTGAGCAGGCTGGCTACACTGGTCGGCAGCCCTTGCCGTGATCAACCATAACCACCACCTGTCGCAGGTTTATCGAGAATCTGTCGCAAAGCTGTCGCAAACAATGAGCTTGCCGGTGGCCGGGGAATCTTTTACCGAAGGGGAAGGCCGCTCCTGGCTATGTGGTGCTGTGAGCGCCAGCGCGCGGCAGCCGAATAGTAAATGAGCTGCCCACGCCGACAGTGCTGGCTATCTCAACGCTGCCACCCATGGCCTCGGTCAGCTCTTTGACCAGCGCGAGCCCGAGACCGGCGCCGTTCTGATCGAGCGCTCGGGCGCTATCGGCGCGGTAGAAGCGGTTCCAGATGCGAGGTAGATCATCTGGCGCGATCCCGCTGCCGGTGTCGCTGACCTGCACACAGATCGAGGTGTGCTCGGCGGCGACCGCGACGACGACCAGCCCGCCGGGCGGTGTGTGGCGCAGCGCATTGTGAATCAGGTTGCGCAGCACTTGCTCAAACCGGCCCTCGTCGGCAAGCGCCAGCCTGGGTTCGGCCGTGATCTGCGCCGCAAGCTCGATCCGTCGGCTGCGCCAGGCCAGCGGTGCCAGAGTTGTGACAATGCGCTCAGTCACCGTACCGAGATCGAGCGGCTGGGCCGTGAGCGTCAGCCGTCCGACTTCGGCGCGCGCAAGGGTGAAGAGATCGTCGATCAAGCGCTGGAGCCGCTGCGTTTCGCGCTCGACGACGGTCAGATCGGCGGCGATGCTCGGCGGTAGGTCGGCTTCCTGGCGCAAGATCGCATCGAGATAGGCGCGCTGGGTTGCAACCGGTGTGCGCAGCTCGTGCGAGACGCCGGCGACCAGCTCGCGCTGGGCTTGCAGCAGCCCCGCACTCCGATCGCGCTCCACCTGAAGCTCACGCAGCGTTAGGTCCAGCTCGGTGGCCATGGCATTGAAGTTCGCCTGGAGCCTGGCGATCTCGTCCTGACCTACAACCGCCACCTGCGCCGCATACTGTCCCTGGCGCACCGCATCGGTCGCCTGTGCCAGCAGCTCAACCCGCCGGACGATCCGGCGCACGAGCACGTAGGAGAGTAGAACAGCCAGCGGCAGGGCAGCCATTAGCAGGGCAACGGCTAATCCCAGGTAGAGTGTGCCGATCAACGACAGACTCAGCGCCTGCTGGCTAAGCGCGTCGCCCGCCAGCGAGTCGCGTACGGTGCCGCTCGTCAGGGCCACGGCCAGCGAGCAGATCGCGGCGATGGTGCCCGCAACCAGCACCGCCACGAGCTGGTCATGGGTCAGCGCCCACAGCAGGCGCTGCCGGCGTAGATGGCTCCACCAGCGCAGAGCGTACACAGCACCGCGCAGGATCAGGTAGGTCAGCCCGTGCAGGATGGGCAGCACTGCGCCGGCTGCAACCACGATCGGCAGTGGATTTGCAGGCTCGTGCCACCACAGCATGATCATGGTGAGTAGGATCAACAGGACGCTCATGCCGCCTGTCAGCACGCCGGCAGCCGCAAGCTCCGCGACGATCTGCCGCCAGCGCGTGCCCCGAGGTAGCTGCAATCGCAGCGCAAGCATGAACGCTGCTAGCTCGCTCAGCACGAAACAACCGACCAGGAATGTCTGGATCATGATGTCGATTCGATTGACATAATTGATGGTAGATCGGGCCTGAGGCTCAGGATGAGATTGCCCAACCAGCGCGACCGCATCATCGAGGATTGTCCGTGGGCGCGGATGCCGGCTGCAAGCGATAGCCGATGCCCCACACGGTCTCGATGGCGTCTCCTAGCGGGCCGAGCTTTTTGCGCAGCCGCAGCATGGCGTTGTCCACGGAGCGGTCGCCGCCGACGTAGCTCTGGCCCCAGACCGTATCGAGCAGATAGCTGCGACTAAATGCGCGGCCGGGGTTGCGCAGCAGCCGATCGAGCAGACCGAACTCGATGGGTGTCAGATCGAGCGGCTGTCCGTCGAGGGTCGCCTGGTGCGCCGTCGCGTCGAGCCGCAAGCTTCGGTAGCTGAGCACATCCGGCGACGGCGCGCGGTCGGCCTGAAGCGTCTGTTGAAGCAGCGCACTGCGACGCAGCAGCGCCCGCACGCGCGCGATCAGCTCGCGGGGACGGAACGGCTTCGTCAGGTAATCGTCTGCGCCCACCTCCATGCCGAGCACCAGATCGGTTTCTTCGCCGCGCGCCGTCAGCATCAGCACGGGCGTCGTGTCGTGCTGCCGAATGCGGCGCAGCACCTCCAGCCCGTCGATCCCTGGCAGCATCCAATCCAGAATAATCAGATCCGGTCGCTCGGCAGCGTGGAGCGCAAGTGCGGCGGAGCCATCCGGCGCATGAGCTACACGGTATCCCTGGGCATGCAGCTCGCGCAGAATCGCGCTTGCCAGGTCGAGCGCATCCTCGACGAGCAGAATGAAAGGCTGATTACGATCCATGGTTGTTCTCGACCTCAGACACCTCATGGCGCGGCCATAATTCCCGCGCCTCGGAGCTGATCCAAATCACGATTCTGCTCCAATTGATCCATACGCACGCGATCTGCTCAGGAGCGTGACAGTAAATAACGTTTCTCTCGGCCTGGCCTTGATTATACACTTGGCGGCGGGTGGGCTCACGACCGCGGTGTGCGGTGTCCAACTAGTGGACGCGCCGAGCGGTTGTGATCATACAGTGCAGACCTCCATCTGGTGTGGGACATCGTCGGAATGAGGGAGTACAAAAAAGTACTCATTTCTACTCCCTGGTAATGAGATAAGCCGTCACGTACAATCAAAGAGAGTTCTACTCATTTTACATTTCTAAACGTAGGCCGCAGCCATCCCCCCGGTGCTGCCAGCGCCTTCGACATCGCCGAATCGAAGCGCGCTTTATTGTGTTCTAACGGATCTCGCGTGTCGCATCAACGGCCGGCTTTGATTCTGTGAAAGCACCGTCTGCAATAAAGAAGGTGGTTGATCGCCTAGCATACCTTCACGCGCCCGAAAGCCCTCCGACTGAACACGGAACGCCCCGCACGCACCGTTTCAAGTAACGTACGTCGTATGTTAATGCCCCCTGTGAGCTCATGTTCTTGGACTACTCAGCGTCGCTATGCATGGGAGTATCACTGTATGTCGTCTTTCCTACGTCTCCTCTTCCTGTTCGCGCTGATCGGGTCACTGATCATCCCGAATGGTCGAGTCTTCGCGCACGAGCCCGACAATGCGTGGGAGAGGAGTAGACCTCTCACCAAACTCATTCTCGCCACGCCCGGTCAAACCAAAAAAGTAGCACACGATGGCGCGGTCATCGGGCTTGGTTCGGGCGCGGTGGCCGAGGACACACCGATCAGCATCACTCCGCTCGCCCAGCAGGAGCTACCAGCGCTCGATGCCGGGATGACCAATGTGACGCAGGGGCCGCGCGGTGGCTACCGCTTCCTCCCGCATGGCACGCGCTTTCGGGAAAAGATTCAGCTTTCCCTGCCCTATGATAAAACGCTGATCCCGCCGGGCCTGACCGAGCAGGACATTAAAACCTTTTATTTCGATGATCAGGCGGGCATCTGGAAAGAGCTGGATCGGGTGTCAGTCGATGCGCAGGCCGGCGTCGTCGTCAGTCTGACCGATCACTTCACCGACATGATCAACGCCACCGTGACGGTGCCCGATCATCCCGAAGCGCTCTCCTACAACCCGACCAGCATCAAAGATATCAAAGCCGCCGATCCCAGCGCCGGCGTCAATCTGATCGATCCGCCCGGCGCCAGCGCGACCGGCGATGTTCGGCTCAGCGTCCCGATCGAGGTGCCGCCGGGCCGCAACGACATGCAGCCGGATCTTAGCGTCGCCTACAACTCCACCAACGCCAATGGCTGGCTTGGTCTGGGCTGGGATCTCCAGCTGCCGGCGATCATGATCGACACGCGCTGGGGCGTGCCGCGCTACGATGCCGCCCTGGAAACCGAGACCTATCTGCTGAACGGCGAGCAGCTGACGCCGGTCGCCCACCGGGCCGAGTTCCAGCCGCGCAGCGCCGAAAAGATCTTCCACACCCGCGTCGAAGGCTCGTTTGCGAAGATTATTCGCCACGGAAGCCAGCCAGGCAACTATTGGTGGGAAGTTATCAACAAAGACGGCACGCGCTTCTTCTACGGCGGCACGCCTGAGCAGAGCGCGCCGGCTGCGGAGGCCACGCTGACCGATGACGGCGGCAACATCTTCCGCTGGGCGCTCCAGGAGATCCGTGATCTCAACGGTAACAGCGTGGTCTACACCTACACGCACGTCACCGATCCAGGCGTCGAGAACGGCACCGTCCCCGGCGTACAGCTGTATCCCAAAACGATCGCCTATACTCAGTTCAACGGCACGCCCGGCGCCTACACCGTCACCTTCCTGCGCGATCGCGAGCTGCCGGAGTTTACGCGCCGCGCGGATGTGATTATCGATGGGCGCGGCGGCTTCAAGCAGGTGACGGCGGATCTGCTCAAGCGGATTGAGGTCTCGTTTGAGGGCTCGCTTGTGCGGCGCTATGAGCTGACCTACCGCGAGGGCTCATTCAAGAAAACCTTGCTGACCGCCATCACCCAGTATGGCGAGGATGGGACCGCCTTCCACACGCACGAGTTTGGCTACTACGACGATCTACATGAAGAAAATGGCGCCTATGCGGCCTTCGATCCGGCGCAGCCCTGGAATACCGGCGCGGATGATGTGACGGCTGGGCTGCTGGGCTATGGCCAGGCTAGCGCGCTCAGCGGCACGGTCACCGACAGCATTGGCGGCCACCTGTACCTCGGCTTCAACCCAGCGGCGCCGACCAAACAGGGCTCATTCGGCGGCAAGGTGGGCTATAACGAGAGCACCAGCGATGGCGTGCTGGCATTTCTGGATCTCAACGGCGACGAGCTGCCGGATAAAATCTTCAAAGACGGCGACGGCTTCGCCTTCCGCCTGAACCAGTCAGGCCCGAACGGCACCACTGAGTTTGGAGCAGCTGTCACGCTGCCCACGCTGCCCGCCATCGCTCGCGATAAAGCCAGGATGATCTCGGCCGGCGCGGAGGCTTACCTGGCGGCCAATGTCTTCGCCAATCGGGCGACTACCGTAACCACCGGCTCGATCTATTTCAGCGATGCCAACGGCGATGGCCTGCCCGATCTGATCCGCGATGGACAGGTCCTCTTCAATCACCTGAATGCGCAGGGCGTGCCGACCTTCACAGCCAACAGCGCGGATACGCCCGTCCCGGTCGGCAGCGGCGCGGTCGATGACACGGATCTGCTCCCCGACTACGACGATCTGTACCAGGAGCAGCTCGACGCCTTCCCGCTCCACGATACGCTGCGCCGCTGGGTTGCGCCCTACGATGGCCGCGTCCAGATCTCGGGAACGGTCGCGCTGCTTGAGGATACCGGCGCGGCGCGCAGCCAGTACCAGACGGCGGACGGCGTGCGCGTGGCGATCCAGCAGAACAACAGCGAGCTGTGGTCTGCGCGGATCGGAGCGACCGACTACGCGCCCAGAACGCCGACCGGTGTCGACTCGCTTCAGGTGAGCGCCGGCGACCGAATCTACTTCCGCGTACAGTCCGTGCTCGACGGCGCCTACGATCAGGTGGCCTGGAATCCGGGCATCACCTATTTGAACACGCCGGCGACGACGGATGCCAACGGCCTTGATCCCTACGCGTATCAGGCAGCGGATGATTTTGTGCTGGCCGGACGCAGCGGTATTCAGGTCCAGATGCCGATCACCGGCACGGTGCGTTTGTCGGGCGATCTCGTCAAGCGCGGCCCGACCACCGACGATCTGACGCTGCAGGTCTTCAAGAATGGCACGCCGATCGTATCCCGGACGCTGGCCTCGGATCAAACCGGCTCGATCGCGCTGGATGAGTCGATCTCGGTTGCTCAGGGCGATGCGCTGCGGCTGCATGTTCGCGTCGACTCGCCGATCGACCTGAGCCAGATCGCGTGGACGCCCAGCCTGGTCTATACCGCCGCCGCCAATGGCGTGCCAGTGACCGATGATCAGGGCAATCCGCTGATCCAGGTCGATCCGCCCTATGACATCGATCTGTATCCGGCGAGCAATCTGAGCGCGCCCCAGGAGTTCTGGACCGCTCCGCAGGCCGGAACGATCACGGTTACACCGCAGCTGACCGGAGACGGCGACGCGGCAACCGATGGGCAGGTGACGTTTACCGTCAAGCGCCAGGGTGCGCTGCTGGCCAAGCAGACGATTTCGATCACCGATAGCCAGGCCGAGCAGATCACGCTGCCGCTCAATGTGCAGGCTGGCGAACAGCTGTACTTTACCTATAGCACGACCGATCCGGCGCTCGCGGCCAGGCTGGCCAACAAAACGGTGACGATCGCCTACGCCGGCGATCCGCCGCTTGCCGTGCCGAGCGCGTTCTTCAGCGCCACGACGACCAATCTCTACGGCCAGTCCTACCGCGGCTGGAGCTATGCCGGCTACAACGGGAACGGCGATCGCGCCGCACAGCCGATCGACGAGTCGCGGCTGTTGCTCGACATCGATCAGCTTCAGCAGGACGGCTACGATCCGGCCAAAGCAACCGCGTATGCCTTCAACCCATCGCCAAAAGCCAACCGCTGGGCCGGTCCCGACGATGGCGCGTGGGTGACGGGCGCAACCAGCAGCAGCTCGCGCATGGGCGCTGATACGATCGAGGTGCCGACGCCGGATCTGGTCGCAGGCGCGCGGGCGGTTAGCCGGCTCAGCCGCACGGAGCAGACGGCGATCGGCGGCGGCGTGAGCTTCCTGTCCGGCTCGATCTCCACAGGCACCAGCGGCAGTGAGCTGGATTATCTCGATCTCAACGGCGACCGCTTCCCGGACATTGTCGCCGATGGCCGGGCGCAGTACACCAAGCCGACCGGTGGCCTGGAAGCGCAGAATCGCGCGCTGGCTGGTCTGAGTCTGCCTCGCGACAGCAGCGAGGAGGCGCGCAACATTGGGATCGGCGGCAACGCGGCTCACTTCAAGGCCGACGCGCGCGGCGAGGTCAACACCTCCGGGCAGTCATCCCCGCGGGGCAACACCACCGGCAGCCAGATGGTCTCGCTGGGCTTTTCGGGCAGTCTGGGTGATGGCGAGTCGGACGGGGAAACCGATCTGCTGGACGTGAACGGCGATGGTCTACCCGACCGTGTGTCGCGCAGCGGCGATACGCTGCTGGTCGCGCTGAATCTGGGCTATCGCTTTGCCGCAGCCGAGCCGTGGGGCACCGCGGTGCTCAACGATGGGCGCAGCGATAATGCGTCGATCGGCGCGTCGCTGGGCTATAACGGCGGCATCTACGATTTCGCCGGTGGTCTCTCGCTGGCCAAGAACGACTCGGAGACCCGCCAGACGCTTGACGATCTGAACGGCGACGGCCTGCTTGACCGCGTGCGGCTCACGGGTAGCGCGATACGCGTGGCGCTCAATACCGGCAACGGCTTTGCGCCCGAGACGCTGTGGAGCGGCACACTGCCGGAGGGCATCGCGACCAGCAGCAGCGTCGGCTTCGGCGGCGGCCTGTACTTCACGATCGGCGTCCCGTTGTGTCTGGCAGCCTGCTATCTGATCATCAATCCCGGCGCGGATTATAACCAGACCATGGCGCGCCAGGAGACGATCTTCCGCGATGTCAACGGCGACGGCTACACCGATCATGTGTTCAGCACCGACGATGGCCAGCTGACGGTCGCCCGCAATCGCACCGATCGCACCAACCTGTTGAAGTCGATCGACCGGCCGCTGGGCGCGACGATCGATCTAGAGTACGAGCGCGACGGCAACACCTACGATCAGCCCCAGTCGCGCTGGGTGCTTTCCAAGGTCTCGGTCGATGACGGTCATGCTGGCGATGGCGTCGATACGCAGGTCACGACGTTCCGCTATGAGCAGGGCCGCTATGACCGCCTGGAGCGCGACTTCTATGGCTACGCGAAGGTTACGGCCGAGCAGCGCGATGCGTCCAACGGCGAGGCCGTGTATCGCCGGGTGATCCGCGAGTTCCACACCGACAGCTACTACACCAAGGGCCTGCTCAAGCATGAGCGGATGGAAGACGCGGCCGGCCGTCCCTTCAAGGAGACCGCGAACAGCTACCGGCTGCACAACGTCGAGACCGGCCAGGAGTTGGTCAACCCGCAGAGCACGACGGCAACGGTTTTTCCGCAGCGCGTGCGCACCGACGAGCGCTTCTATGAGGGTCAGTCGACGCCGGGCAAGAGCACCTTCTCCACCTACGCCTACGATGCGCTCGGCAACGTGACCGGCTTCTTCGACGCGGGCGATACCGGCACGCAGGACGATATCGCGGCGACGATCGACTACAGCGACTGCGCCGCGATCTATGTTGTCGGCACGGCCAACAAGATCGTGGTTGTGGGCAACGGCGCGGTCATGCGCCAGCGCGAGTCCACCGTCGATTGCGTCACCGGCGATGTCACGCAGGTCCGTGAGTATCTGGCCGATGGCAGCGTAGCCGTTACCGATCTGGCCTATTTCCCGAACGGCAATCTGCGCCAGGTGACGGAGCCGGCGAACGCGCGCGGTCAGCGCTACCAGCTCACGTATGAGTACGACTCGGTTGTGCAAACGCATGTCGCGGCGGTGACCGACAGCTTCGGCTACCGCTCCACCACAACCTATAACTTCAAGTATGCTAAGGCCGCCAGCACGACCGACCTCAACAATAACCGGACGACCTACACCTTTGATGCTTTTGGGCGCAACACCAGCATCACTGGCCCGTATGAGCAAGGCGGCGAGCCCGCGACGATCCGCTTCGAGTACCACCACGATGCGGCGGTGCCCTGGGCGCTCACGCAGCATCTTGATAAATACCGCAGCGCCACCGATACCATCGATACGGTCATCTTCATCGATGGCCTGAAGCGCGTGCTCCAGACCAAGAAGGACGGCACGATCCATGTGGGTGCGGATACCTCACCCAACGACGTGATGATCGTCTCAGGCCGGCAGACCTTCGACTTCGTGGGTCGCGCCGTCGAGCAGTTCTATCCGGTGACGGAGCCGCTGGGAACGGCAGGCGCCTTCAATCCAGCCTACGATTCGATCCAGCCGACCCGCACCAGCTACGACGTGCTGAATCGCACGACGCGAACGGTCATTCCCGACAACACCGCGACGACCATGAGCTACGGCTTTGGTCAAGATCGTCTGGGCGCAACCCAGTTCCTGACGACGGTGACGGATGCTAACGGCATCACGAAGAAGACCTACCAAAATGTGCGCGAGCTGACGACGAGCGTGCAGGAGTTCAATACGCTGGAAGACGGCACCGAGCAGGTGATCTGGACCAGCTATCGCTACGATCCGCTCGATCAGATCGTCACGGTGGAGGACGACCAGCACAACGTCACCCGTATGACCTACGATAACCTTGGCCGCAGGACGGCGATCGATAGTCCCGACGCCGGCAAGACCGAGATGGTCTATGACCTGGCCTCGAACATGGTCGCCAAGATCACCGCCAACCTGCGCGCCGAAAACAAGCAGATCAGCTACAGCTACGACTTCAACCGCTTAGCCGCGATCGTCTACCCCAACTTCACGGGCAACAATGTTGCCTACAGCTACGGCGCGCCAGGTGCGGCGGATAATCGCGCCGGGCGGATCACGCTGGTGACGGACGAGTCCGGCTCGGAGGAGCGCTTCTACGGCAAGCTCGGCGAGGTCACCAAAGAGATCAAGACCGTCGCCAGCGCGACGCAGGGCGGAAGCCCCAACTCGCCGGAGGTCTATACCACCAGCTATCTGTATGACACCTTCGGCCGGCTGCAAACCATGACCTATCCCGACGGTGAGCGGCTGACCTACAGCTACGATTCGGGCGGCCTGGTCCGGGAAGCCGTCGGTAAGAAGGCGCAGTACACCTACAATTACGCGCGGCGGCTGGAATACGATACGTTCGAGCAGCGAGCGTTCATGGAGGCCGGGAACGGCATTCGCACCCAGTACACCTATCGTCCCGATAACCGCCGCCTCCAGAATCTGCAAGCGGGCAAAGGCGCCGGTAATCGCTTCCAGAACCTGAACTACGGCTACGACAACGTTGGCAATGTGCTCACTCTCGCCAACGATGTGCCGGTGCCGCATCCCAATGAGTTCGGCGGCCCGACCACGCAGTCCTATCAGTACGACAACCTGTACCGGCTGGTCGGCGCGTCGGGAAGCTATCAGTTCAATCCTGATAAGACCAATCGCTATGAGCTGGCGCTGAGCTACGACACGATCCATAACATCACGTCGAAGCAGCAGCAGCACGAGATCGTCCAGCCGTCGGGCAATCCGATCGAGCAGAAGAAGACCAGCTACGACTGGACCTACAGCTATGACGGTGCGCAG
>DASWTW010000278.1:0-21946 GCA_036401895.1 Herpetosiphonaceae bacterium
CTGTACAACGGCGCGCGCGTGTTCGTCTACCCGTCGCGCTATGAGGGCTTTGGCCTGCCCGTGCTGGAGGCGATGCAGTGCGGCACGCCCGTGATCACGACCAATATCTCGTCGATGCCGGAGGTCGCCGAGGATGCCGCGCTGCTGGTTGCGCCCGACGATGTGGCCGAGCTAACAGCCGCCCTGCGCCGCGTGCTCACCGACGATGCGCTGGCCCGTGATCTCGGCGCGCGCGGCCAGGCACGTGCGGCGACGTTTAGCTGGCAGCGCTGCTCCCGCGAAACACTAGAAGTTTATCAATCGTTGGTCTGATGCGAGAAGGTTTTATGGTCGATATTTCGATATGTATGGTGTCGTTGAACTGCTGGGCGGTGCTGGAAGATTGTCTGGAGTCGCTGCGCGATAGCCGGCCGGCTGTCAGCTACGAGGTTATCATCGTCGATAACGCCTCGACGGATGGCACGCCCGAGCAGATCGAGCGCCACTTTCCCGAGGTCCGGCTGCTCCGCAACAGCTACAACGCCGGCTTCACGAAAGCTACCAATCAGGGCATCGAGCAGAGCAGCGGCCGCTACATTCTGTGGCTCAACACCGACACGATCCTCAGGCCGGGCTCGCTCGACACGCTGCACGACTTCATGGAAGCGCATCCCGAGGTCGGGATCGCCGGGCCGAAGGTGCTGAATCCTGACGGCAGCTTCCAGCCGCAGTGTAAGCGCGGCATGCCCACGCCGCTGGCCTCGCTGAGCTACATGCTGGGACTGCACAGGTTCTGGCCCCAGAATCCGCAGCTCGGCCAGTATCTGCTCACGCATCTGCCGGTCGATCAGGCCAGCGAGGTAGACGCTGTCTCGGGCTGCTGCCTGCTGGCGCGGCGCGAGGTCTGGGACGCGATCGGGCCGCTCGACGAGCAGATCTTTGCTTTTGGCGAAGACATCGACTGGTGCGTGCGCGCGAAACGAGCAGCTTGGCAAGTATGGTACTATCCTGCCAGCGTCATCGTCCATCTCAAAGGCCAGGGCGGCGTCCATGCCAAGCCCTACCATAAAGCCTGGGGGATGCACCACGGGATGTGGATCTTTTATCGCAAACATTTGATGGCAAACTATGCCTGGCCGATCACGGGCTTAGTCTGGCTGGGTGTGTGGAGTAAATTTATTCTGTCCAGCGCCGCGATCTGGGTGCGGCGCACGCTGCGGCCACAGATTCGCCGCACCACGGCCTAGCAGATCCAGCTCGCCGGCGAGCCTCGCGATGATGCGATCTGTCTGCCCGATCGATGGAACATTTTTTAAGAGAACAAAGAACAAAGAACAGAGAACAAAGACGTGTGAACGCAACTCATCGGGCCGATGCACTGTTTTTAACTGTTCTTTCGGCTAGAGCTAAGCGCGTAGTGTCTCACTCAACATGTTTGCGCTCAATGGTCACGTCGGCCGGGAATAGGACGCATACACATCTTTGATGTCAACGACGACCAGAGCATGCGCATCGACACACATTGAAGGAGCACTGTAGCATATGGATCGATCAGCTGTACTCGAACCCCCCGTAGCACGGCGGCGGGCGCGTCTGCGCTCACGGCTGGCCATCCCGGAGCGGCGGCTGCTGCTGGTCATGGGCGATCTCCTCTTGATCAGCCTGGGCATCGCCGGCTCGCTGCTGGTATGGTCGTCCTGGGCGCAGCGGCTGCTCAACTGGTCGCTGTGGCAGCAGCAGGCACTCTGGGCGTTTTTTATCTTCATGGGCTGGCTGTTCTGGCTCATGTTGAGCGATCTGTATAACCTGCGCTATGCCGTGATGGTCGGCACCAGCGTGCGGCGGATTCTGGCGGGCGGCATCACGATTGCGCTGGCCTATCTGATCTTGTTTTTCATCACCTCGCCCGCGCCGATCCTGGGCAGCACGCCCGGCCTGCTTGCGCAGCTCACGCCCACGGAGGCGCTGCCGCGTCTCGCGCCCGGCATGGCGATCATCAGCACGACGACTCTGCTGCTCGGCTGGCGCATTACGTTCGCCTGCGCGATGCGCGGGCCGCAGACTCGACGCCGGGTGCTGATTATCGGCGCGGGCAAGGCCGGCACCACGCTGGCCCGCACGATCTGGCGCGATCACAGCGCGCACTACGATGTGATCGGCTTTATCGACGATCACCCGGAGAAGCAGTTCACCTCGCTCAACGGCGTGCCGGTGCTCAGCGGCCACGAGCGGCTGGCGCAGATCGTCCACAAGTACCGCATCGACGAGCTGATCATCGCGATCAGCGCGCGGCTCGAAGATGACCTGTTTCAGGAGATCATCGCCTGCCACGAGCGCGGCGTGACGGTTACGCCTATGCCGCTGCTCTACGAGCGCCTGACCGGGCGCATCGCGGTCGAGCATATCGGCAGCCAGTGGTACACCGCTCTGCCGCTCCAGCGCCACGCGGCCAGCAACTTTTTCGAGATGATCAAGCGCGTCAACGACCTCCTGTTTGGTCTGATCGGCGGGCTGGTCTTTCTGGCATTCCTGCCCGGCATTGCGCTGGCGATTCGCCTGGACTCGCCGGGGCCGGTCTTCTACGCGCAGGAGCGCTCCGGCATTCACGGGCGGCGCTTCCGAGTGCGCAAGTTCCGCTCGATGATCCAGAATGCCGAGCGCGACGGCCAGGCGCAGTGGGCGGCCAAAGACGATCAGCGGATCACGCGCGTGGGCAAGTTTCTGCGCAAAACCCGCATCGACGAGCTGCCCCAGGTGATCAATGTGCTGCGCGGCGAGATGAGCCTGGTCGGGCCACGGCCTGAGCGACCGCAGTTCATCGACCAGCTTCAGCACCAGATTCCGTTCTATCGCACGCGCCTGGCGATCAAGCCCGGCCTGACCGGCTGGGCGCAGATTAACTACGGCTACGGTAATACCGTCGAAGACGCGATGATCAAGCTGCAATACGATCTGTACTACATCAAGCACCAGGCGCCCTGGCTGGATCTGCTGATCGTGCTGCGCACCTTTGGCGTGGTGCTGCGCATGAAAGGCCAGTGATCCCCGCTTTCTGCCGATGCCGCGTCCTGCGTGCCAGAACATGAAATCCGAGCACGCAGGGCGGTTCTTCGATAGCTTACCGCTCTCAATTTCCGCCCCAAACATCCTGCCAAACAGGTCAAAGCATGGTATCATTTTGCGCCAATGCTTGGTGACTCGCGTCCATCTCCGTAGCTCCTGCCCGGACCTCTACACTTTCCCAGCCCAGAGTCAGAATTCAACCACTCAGGGAGAAGGTTTTACTTTATGCTGCCGTTTAGCTTTCGGATGTTGATTCTTGCGCTGCCGCTGCTGCTCAGCAGTGTGCTTGCTCCAGCCCAGGCCGCCCACCCCTCCGCGACGACGCCCGCAGCCCAGGAGCCGGCCGCGCTCGATCGCAAGGTGTATCTGCCGCTCTCGATCAATCTCTACGATCCCACGTATATCAACCCGTTCGGCGTGGTGATCTACGGCAATGTCGACGCGACGACTGGCCTGGCGCATATGCAGTCGGTCGGCTCGAAGCGCGTCACGACGATCCTCGACTGGGGCACGGTCCAGCCCAACGAGCAGACCTGGGACTGGTCGGTCTTCGACGCCAAGGTTACCAACGCCAAAGCGGTGGGCATGGAAGTTTTCGCCCTGATCACCGGCGATCCGGCCTGGGCCTGGCAGGCTGATCGCTCCGCGACGATCCCCGAGAAGCGCATCAACTTTGTCCGCGCGATGGTTCAGCGCTACGACTGCGACGGCAGCAATGATGCGCCGGGCCAGCTGTGTGTGCGCGACTGGTCGTTCTACGCCGAGCCCGATTTTTATGTCGACTACCTTCAGGATGATCCGGGCTCGAAAGGCTTCTGGGGCAAGCGCGGCGCGGCCTACGCCCACATGCTGGCCGACATCGCCAACGTCGTGCATGGCGAGGACTCGAGCGCCCGCGTGATGATCGGCGGCATCGCCTACGATGCGTTCCTGGCGCCTGGTGGCAATCGTGGATTTGTCAAGGAGTTTCTGCCGACGGTGCTGGCCACGCTCAACGCCAAGCCCGGCGGCGCGCGTGCCTATCTGGATGCGATGGCGATCCATTATTATCCGCTCCAGTTCACCAGCATCCTCAGCAAGATCACCGAGATTCGCGGCATTATGCAGGCGCATGGCGTGGCCGCACTGCCGATCCTGGTGCCGGAGACCGGCTACTGGAGCGCTGCGGCGGAGGGCAGCAGTGAGGCCAAGCAGGCGCAGAAGCTCACGCAGATCTTTGTCGAGGGGCTGGCCGCCGGAGTCCGCGAGCTGTCTTACTTCACGGTTTTTGACTCGGCTGACGGGCGCGAAACATCGGGCCTGTTCCACGGGCAGGATCTCAACCGGCCCAAGCTAGCCTACAGCGCGTACCGCGTCGTGACGACTGAGCTAGCGGGAGCTGAGTACAGCCGGCTGTTGGGCCAGCCAGGCGTTACCGGCTATGTCTTCCGCATGCCGCAGGCCACCGAAAAAACCGTGTTCTGGGGTACGAGCGCAGCCGGCAGCGCGGTGTTCGGCGGACGCTGTTTGCGCGTCGTGGACGATCTGGGCGTGGCGAATACCGTCAACGACGGCGGTCCTGGCGATGGCGACGGCGTGGCCAATGGTCAGATTCGCGTCTCCGCAGCCGCCAACGATCCGGTCTACGTCGAAGCCTGCCGCTAACCTGAGCAGCCAAACAGCCATGGCAGCGCCGAAAGATGCGGTGCTGTCATGGCTGGCGCGTCGATGTCGAGCCTTCGGCGGAAATGCCGGATGGATCTTCGACCCAGCGCAGCAGCCGGGCCGGTGAGCGCAGCAGGCCGATCATCGCGATCATGTAGAGCGAGAGCAGCGCCAGCGGATAGCGCAGCCAGGCCAGCACGCCGGGCTTGCCCTGGGCAATTCGGCTCAGCGGCAGGTAGCGCTCGATGCCAAGGTCGCCGCTGACGAGCTGAAGCACAAGATCGCTCTGCGGCTGTGCAGAACCATTGATCTCCAAGTCGCCGCCCGCCACCTGATCCGTCGCACTGGTCGCAACCCGCAGACCACTGCCCTCGATCACCACGGTCAGCTGCTGCGCTCCTGACGGCAACCGCCACCAGGGAGCCTGGCGCAGATGAAACGCGCCATTCGCCGGTGCCAGAGGAATGGTCGCAGCGCCAAGCACTTCGCCATTACTCTCGCCGCGAATCCGCAGAAACGGTCGCTCGGCGGGCACGATCCGCTGGGTCCAGAGACGCAGCGCCACATCGCGCGGCGTCGGCGTGGACAGCGTCAGCGTTTGCCGCAGCACGACGCCCGGCTCAAGCACCGCCAGACGCTCGCCGATCCGCTGCGGCTGCGGCCCTTCGACGATCTGCGCCAGCGGCAGCGACCACAGCCAGACATTCAGCGCCACGATCAGCAGACAGGCCAGCAGCGTCGGCCAGCGCGAGCGCGGGCTCATGGGTAGAATCCGGGAATAAAGACGGCGCTGAGCGTGTAGAGATCCAGGGCCATCAGCGCGACCCACACCAGCCCAACGCCGTAGAGCGTCCAGCGACGCGGCCACCAGCTCACGGCTCCTACCGCCATCAGCAGCGCAATCGGGATCAGAAGCAGAAACAGATAGCGGCCCTGCGGCAGAACTGGCGCGGGCGCGTTCAGCAGCGTTACCACCAGCGCGACGGCGATCGACAGCGCGCAGAGCCAGATGTAGCCGCGAGCCCAGGCTGGAAACTGCCGGCGACGAAGCGCGGTCCAGAGCAGCGCCAGCAGCCACGTCACGACGACGCAGCCCAGGAGCATTCGCTGCAACGCGCCGGGGATAAAAACCTGGTGCCAGGCATAGCTGCCCCAGAAGCTCTGGTTGAGAAACAGCAGCGATGTGCCGAACCAGCCCCACATCGACACGTTTGGCGCGAAGAAGCCCTCACGCAGAAAGTTCAAATACAGCAGCGGATCGCTAAAAAACAAGAAGCGGCTGGTGAAGTCATACGCCGCCAATCGCAGTGCCGGAATAGCGGCGACCGCGCTCAGCACGAGCACGGCGGCTCCGCCAACTCCGAGCAGCCAGCGCCGCGCGGCCTGTCCGTAGCCACGCCACAGCTCAAGCAGCCGGCCCAGCATGGCAATTCCCAGCGCCGGCGCTAGAAAGATCACCGTGCGCTTGGTGAAAAAGCCCAGCCCGATCAAGCCTGCCAGCAGCAGCAATCGCCGAAGCGTCAGGCCGCGCTGCATGGCGCGCAGCAAGACGAAGAAAAACAGCGCTCCGATCAGCGTGATCAGATTATCGCTGTTGAAGATCGTGCTGATATAGGTAAACTGGGGATGGAAGGCGATCAGCGCCGGCATCACCAGCGGCAGCGCCCGATGCACAGCCGCCAGGTCGTAGCTGATGAGCGTGACCAGCACCACGGTGATCATGCCCAGCAAAATGTTTGCGGCGCGCAGCACGATCAGGCGCTGCTCCAGCGGCCAGCCTTCGGTCAGACCTGCCGCCGGCAGCATTAAAAGATGATACAGCGGCGGCCGGTGCAGCTGCGTGCCGCAGCAGGCGTACACATCGTCGAAGGCGGCGTTGGGCACTTTGGGCGCGTAGCCGTAGCCGCCAAGATCCCAGTAGCGCGCCCGCTGCATCGAGGCCACAATCTCACGCTGAATCTCGATGTCGGTATCGGCGGGCGAAACCAGGCGGCCACGCGACTCGATCGTGAGCAGCAGCTCGATGCTGGTCGGCTCGTCGGGCGCCTGCCAGGGTGGCGTGAGCGCCAGATAGATCAAGCAGCGCAGCAAAAAAAGGCTCACCCAGACACCAACCAGGAGCCAGCGCGCATGAAGCGCGCGAATGTTCCACATTGCCCAGGAGGCAGGAATAGGGGATTCAGATACAGCCAAGGATTCGCCTCATTGCCGACTAGATCAAGCCGCTGCCAGCTACGGTACGATACCGGAGTCTCTGTGCGCTGTCAATCAATATCGCTGCCGGGCTTTGACACCGCCTGGATAAGTCAATATAATCCCTGCGGTTTGTGGAGCTATCATCTCCCTACATCTAAGGATCTCGCATGCAAGAATACGACGATATAGATCTGCGTCCCTATCTGACGGCTGTGGCGCGGCGCTGGTATTGGATCGTCGTCGGCGCGCTGCTGGCCGTGCTGCTCGTCGCCGGCATCTCGATGCTATTACCCAAAGAGTACACCGCTACCGCGTCGGTGCTGATGTTTATTCGCCAGACGGGATCGCAGGTTGGCGCGAACGAGCCGCTGGTGCGCATCGAGACGATCGACATCGCGGCCCGCCGTCAGGGCTTGCTCGCGCTGGCCGAAAGCGCGGCGATCGAGACGCAGATCAAGCCCGAAGATCTTCAGCGTGTCGCGCCGGCCGACTACATGCCCGGCACGCTGACCGAGGAGATCGCAGTCAACGCGACCGGCGATCTGCTTACGGTTGCGGCTACCGCCTCCACACCGGAGCAGGCGCAGCTGCTCGCCGACGTTTGGGCCAACACCTTTGTGAGCTACGTCGACACGCTCTACACCGACGAGCACTCGCAGGTGCAGCTGGCGGGCAAAGCGCTGCTGCCGATCAAGCCATCCTTTCCGCGCATCGCGCTCTTCACTGTGTTTGCCGGCCTGATCGGCGGCCTGGTGGCGACCGCCCTCGTTATGGGCCAGGCGCTGCTTGGAACCTCACCCAGCGACACCCGGCGCAGGAATCGCCAAGCTGCTGCCGCGCATGGACGCAGCACCGGCACGCCGCCGGTCTCGCGTGTCTCAGCCTCGCAGACTCGCGGCGAGTAGTCCGATCACGCCGCCGGCCAGCACCAGCCAGGCCGAGTTAATCTTGAAGCGGATCAGCAACACGCCGGCCGCTATCAGCAGCCCGACCGTCAGGACGTCGATCAGCGCGGCTTGTCCCAGCTGCGCCGTCACGGCGGCCATCAATGCCAGCGACGCGACGTTCACGCCGTCGAGCACGGCGCTGGTCCAGGCCGAGCTGCGCAGACGCGGAATCCAGGGATTCGTGATCGCCACCAGGATAAACGACGGCAGAAAAATGCCCAGCGTGGCTAGAATCGCGCCGGGCCAGCTGCCCACCAGGTAGCCCACAAAGGTTGCCGTGGTGAAGAGCGGCCCCGGCGTGAACTGGCCCACGGCCACCGCGTCGAGCAGCTGCTGGTCGGTCAGCCAGCGCGTGTGCTCGACCAGATCAGCGCGTAGAAAGGCCAGCAGCACGTAGCCGCTGCCGTAGAGCACCGAGCCGATCTTCAGAAAGATCAGAAACAAGCGCCACAGGCTGAAATCGACCCCGGCCTGCGCTCCCGCAACCAGCAGCGACACGTTCGGCAGCAGCAGCGCCAGCGCCTCCCGCCTCAGCACGCCCAGCCGCAGCCCGGCAACTACTGCGCCCGCCAGCACCAGAATCGCGATCTCGTTCACGCCCAGCAGATACAGCCCCAGCGCCCCAAGCCCGATCGCTGCCAGCAGCCAATCCTTGACCGCCGTCCGGCCCAGCGTCCACAGCGCCTGAAGCACCACCGCCAGGATCACCGGCTTGACGCCATAGAGAATCGCCGTTGCTTCGGGCAGGCTGCCATAGCGCTCGTAGGCCCACGCCAGCGCCATCACGATCAGCATCGCCGGCAGAATAAACAGCGCTCCCGCGACGATCAGGCCGCGCCAGCCGGCTCGCACGTAGCCCAGATGGATCGCCAGCTCCGTCGAGCTAGGGCCGGGGATCAGATTCGACGCGCCCAGCAGATCCAGAAAGTGTTGCTCGTCGATCCAGCGCCGACGCCGCACAACCTCCTCACGCATCAGTGCGATATGCGCCGCCGGGCCGCCAAATGCGATACAGCCCAGCTTCAAGAAAAGCTGAGCAACTTCCTTCAACGAGCCGGACGATGTAGAGTGCTCCGATGTTTCGCGCATAATTCCCTTGTTGTGCTAGGATGGTTCTTTTCGTCTGTCATACAGTTTATACTCTATTTGAACTGCTACAACTTCAGACACTATGGAATCTGCTCATGCCATTTACCATGCTTTTTGCGGAACAGCCGAGATCATTGCAAGCTAAGCATAAACAAGGGTATCAGGCAAGATTGCAAGGGCAAGCTCGGACGTTTATGTCGAACAATCAGCCACTTGATGGCGAGGTCTATGCTCGTATTACCTGGTTTCATAGCGAGAAAACTCAGAGCGACATTGATAATATTGTCAAGCCGATTCTTGATGCGCTCAATGGAGTCGTGTATGCTGACGATCGTCAGGTTGTAAAATGCCTATCAGAAAGGGTTGATACAACCAAAGATTTTGCTCTGTCTGCGTCTGCTGGATCTGCCAATGTGTATCAGGAATTGATCGCATTACTCGGCAATGAGCAGATCAAACATATACTCTACATCGAGATTGGACAGCTTAGCTCACGGCGCATTGTCTTTGGGCCAATAGATGAGGAACAGGTATGACGAACGCAATTCAGTATTTAGAAGCAGCCAAAGCGGATCAAGTTGCCGCTGAGCTAGAAGCCGAAGGATACCACGTCGTAAGAGAGCCAGAGAGCCCAGGCGATAGCTACGATCTGATCGCGACCAAAAACGGCAAAACGATCGCGATCGAAATTAAGGCACGCTCAGCGCTGCAACAGTCTTCCGATCAAATCCGCCGGTTACGCGAACAGGCATTACAGCGGGGATACAATGAATTTCGCCTGATTGTTGCAAATCCGCCACGCGAGAAGATCATCGAGATCGAAGGGTTAGCGGAAGCGCTAACCAACCATCTGACTGAGGTTGTTCCTCAAACCCTCTACGCTGTGGCCTCACAACCCTATATTTATGGATTGAGCGACCTTGAGATTAACGCGATCAATGTTTCCGAAGAGGGCATTCGGGTTGCTGGCACAGGCTTTGTCGATGTTGCTCTGGAATGGAACAGCGGAAACGAGCGCAATGGATGCGCCTTGAATACCGATTTCCCACTGAGCTTCGATGTAACGCTCAACAACGATCTTCAGATCACCGAGGTTCATCAGATGGACGTCGATACGTCGAGCTTTGAGGAATAACAAAACGGGCGACGGTCCACCGACACGCCGCCCGCTCTGCTCTCACACTTTACCGCCGGTCTACAAAATAATCCGCCGCTCGGTGATCAGCCGCTGCTTGACGCGCCGAAATAGCTCGTCGTAGTTCATGCGGCCCATAGTAATGTCGCTGCGGTGCTGCTCAAGCATCTTGCGCACCTCGGCATCCAGCCGCTCCTCAACCGTCAGCTCGTCGACCACCTCGTCGCGGATCGCGTGGCGCAGTTTCACATCGTCGGCCTGAAGCCGCACATCATCCTGCTCGGCCAGCAAATCCACGATCTCTTCGCTCAGCTTATCGATTCGTGGGTCCGATAATTTCATCTGAAGTATTCCTTTCGCCGGCTCGCTCCGGCGTTGATCGGGTCAGCGCCTCTACCTGCGCCAGCTGGTCACGGTTGCCGACGCTGATCAGCACATCGCCGGAGCGCAGCTGTTCATGACTATCAGGATTCGTGATCAGTGTACCATCGGAGCGGCGGATTGCGATCACCCGCGCGCCGGTTTGGCTGTGGATCGCGGAGTCGCCCAGTGTCAGGCCGTTCAGCGCCGATCGCTCGTCGATCAGCGCCTCGTCGATCCAGCTCTGGGCATCGTGCGAGAGCGTCAGCGTATCGACCAGATCCGTGGTCTCGGGCCGCAGGATCAGCGCCGCCATGCGCTGCCCGCCCACCACCTCCGGCGCGATCACTTTGTCGGCACCAGCTTTGATCAGCTTGGACTCGGTCGGCTCGTCGTTGGCCCGCGCCACGATCAGCAGCCGTGAGTTGAGCGCCCGCGCCGACAGCGTGATGAACACATTGGCCGCGTCCGAGGCTGTGGCGATCAGCAGGCCGCGCGCCCGCTCGACGCCCGCCTGTTGCAGCACGCGATCCTCGGTCGCATCGCCGAACATCGCAAGACAGCCCTCCCTGCGCGCATACTCGACGCCCTCGGGATCGTTGTCGACGACCACAAACGGCTGCTGCTGCGAGCTTAGCTCGTGCGCCGCGTGCCGCCCGACCCGGCCATAGCCGCAGACGATGTAGTGCTTGCGTAACCGCGCAATCTGTCGCTCCATGCGCCGCTCTCGTTGTGTGCCGAGCGATGTTTCGATCAGCGCCTCGGCAAAGCTGCCCAGCAAGTAGTAGAGCGTGCCGACGCCGCTAAAGATCAGCACGATCGTCAGTGCGATGCCGCCCGGCGTTTTGGGCAAGATCTGGCTGAAGCCCAGCGTCGAGACGACCAGCAGCGTGGCATAGAACGCCTCCAGCGGGCTGAAGTCTTCCAGCCACAGATAGCCGATCGTGCCGATGCCCAGCACCAGCGCCAGCAGCACAAATCCGGTTCTCAGACGGCCCAATGTCGCCAGCATCGTCAGTTTCTCGCCTCGCTACGCCGCACCAGGCGCTCCCGGCAAGCCGCCCTATCGCAACCTGTGAACCACCGCGCTACTCGAAGGCGATCCCAAAACGCGCCAGAAATGCCGCGCAGTCTCGCGCTGGACGGCCACGCAGCCCCTGCGCCGGATGGTGCGAGTCTGATCCGGCGGTGATCAGCAGGCCATGCCGATGCGCCAGCTCGCTGTAGAACTGCTGCTGCTCCGACGAGTGCCCCGAGTAGAGCGCTTCGATGCCATCCAGTCCCGCCGCCGCCATCGCCGCGACATCTTCCGCCGTCGCCGGGATTGCGTAGACGCCTTTGGAGCGTCCAGGATGCGCCAGCACCGCCAGCCCGCCCTCACGATGCGTCACCGCGATCGCCTCGTCTACCGTGACCGGACGATACAGCGCGCGCAGGTTGGTCATGATCCAGCCCGTCCCGGCGGCCTCGTCCTCCACGCCCGGCTGCGGCGGCACAATCCCGGCTTTGACCAGCGCATGACCCACGTCGGCGACGGTCGGCTGGCGATCCAGCGTTTCCAGCCAGGGCAGCGCATCGCCGCGCTCGCGAAAATACGCCGCAATCTCCTGCGCGTCGCGGGCGTTGCGCTCGAACACCGACGCGGCCAGCTCTACAATTGCCGGATTCGCAGGATCGATGCCGTAGATCAGCACGTGCCAGAGCTTGCTGCCAAACGCCGAGTCCAGCTCCAGGGCCGGGATCACATGCACGCCGTGCTGCCGGCCCGCGTCGAGCGCTGCCTGCACCTGGCTGGTCGTGTTGTGATCCGAGACCGCCAGCACGGCCACGCCCTGCTCTTTGGCGTGGCGCACCAGGGCGTCGGGCTCCCAGGTCGCGTGGTGCGGCGTGGCGATCGTATGCGTGTGTAAGTCGATCAGCATCATCGCGATCGCTCCTCAGCCTGGCTCAGCCGCCGGGATTTACTGCTCATAGTCCAGCACCAGCATATGATCCAGACGCGGCTTGAGTCGATCGAAGGCCGCCACATGCGCCGGATGCTGCTGGTAGCTCCGCAGCGATTCTTGATCCGCAAACTGGCTGATCAGACCGAAATGCGACGACACCGGCCGGCCAACGATGTCGCGCTGCACTTCGATCTGCGCGATCTCGGCGATCGTGTCTTTGAGCGCGGCAAAATCCGCCATATGCTCCGCGATCGTAGCCTCGTCCACGTCTGCCTTGAGCCGAAACAGTACGATATGTTGAATCATAGTTCTCCTGCAATTTAACGCTGCGGATCGCGGCCCTGCGTGAAGGGCTGGCCCCACATCTCGGTGAACGCCAGCTCATCCACGCTCTTGCGCTGCGGCGACGACCAGTCGATCGTCGGGCGCTTGACCTTGGGATCAGTGTAGCCCAGCCGAAACAGCACCAGCAGCGCCTGATCGTCGGGAACGCGCAGCAGCTCCACGATGCGCTCCCACTGCCCCTCGACCTCCATCGGCGTCGAGACGAACTGCATGCCGATGCCCAGCGCCGTCGCCGTCAGCCAGATCGTCTGGATCACTGCGCCCAGCGAGATCACCGAGTACATGCCCGAAAGCTGATCCTCCTGATATTCCGCGCGGGTCAGCGTAATGCCCAGCAGCAGCGGCGACGACGCGACCAGCTTATGCGCGTCTTTGCCCAGCACGCGCGGCACATGCAGCTTGTTCATCACCGCGCCGCCCTTCGGCGAGAAAACATAGCGCACAAACGGCTTGATCGCGGCCGGCATGTTGTCGAGGTAGATCCCATCGGCGCTCTGCTCGACCTCGGCCTGCGAAAAGCGAAAATAGCGGCTGTAGCGACGCCAGAACGTGCCCTCTTCCATCAAAAGCCGCATCGACTCGCCGGCAATATCCGCGATCTGCTGCCGCCGCGCCTGATCCTGCACCACGATGAACCGCCACGGCTGGGAGTTGAAATGCGACGGAGCGTGCGAGGCCAGCTCCAGCAGCTGCCGAATATGCTCAGGCGCGATAGGCTGAGGCTGGAACGCGCCGTTGGTCGTGCGGCGGCTGCGAATCGCGTCGAAAAGCTGCATAGATCCACCTGACGTTAGCTGTTCACGACCGGCCCGCCGAGCACACGACAAGCACAGCTGCAAACGGGATTCTAAAGCGCGATTATAGCACGGAGGGAAGAACCAAGAACCTAGAACCGGAGACGAACGAAGGAACAAGCGAACAAGCGAACAAAGGAGCAAAGGGGATAAATGAAGGAGCAAAGGAGTACAAACAAATTCCCCCTCGCCTGTGCCGAAGGCAACCCGGGTACCCTCTGGGTGTAGAAGCCTGCCGAGGTTCGGGGCAGGGGTGAGGGGGTGAGGGCCATGAACGAGAACAACGGAACAACGGAACAACGGAACAAAGAAGTACCAAAAATCCCCTCTCCTGTCGCAACGGGAGAGGGGATGCCGAACAAAGTGAGGCAGGGGTGAGGGCCTGCCCGCTCCTAAATCGCCTCCTGCTTTTCGCGAACCGTCTCCAGATGGCCCAGGTGGCACGCCTCCGAGAGCGAGACCAGGAACGGCACCGACTCGGTATACTCGATCACGCTGATCGAGGCGTTCGTAATCCACAGCCGATTGATGCGATCCATATGCATGCCCAGCGCATCGGCGATCAAAATCTTCACCACCACATCATGCGTCGAGGCGACCACCGTCGCGTCCGGGCCGTGCTTCCGGCAGACACGCTCCCGGAAGTTGAGCGAGCGCTTGAGAATATTGCTGAAGCTCTCGCCATTGGGCATCTGCGCGCGCGTCGGAAACGAGCGCCACTCTTCCAGGTCTTCGGCGTACCGCTCGCGAACATCGGCCGCAAACAGGCCCTGCCAGTCGCCATGATGGATCTCAAGCAGCGCCGAGTCGTCCTGGATGGTCAGGCTGGGATGAAACCGGGAGATCGCGTCGGCGGTGCGGCGGGCGCGCTGAAGCGGGCTGCTGTAGATCGCGTCCAGCTTTTCGGATGAGAGCCGCTCCGCCAGCGCTTGAGCCTGGCGCAGGCCCAGATCCGACAGCGGCGCATCCATCTGGCCCTGGTACCGGCTGATGCGATTCCATTCGCTTTCACCGTGACGAACAAGAATCAGGCGCATATACAATCCTCATAGGTTATGCAGCAAACGAAAAACATTAAAAAACGCGGACTGCTGTCACAAGCATCCGCGCTTAACAACCTGCATTGTAACGAGGATCGGAGGAATGTCAAAAAAGTCGGGGAGCCAGATTCTCAAACGCTACGCTGCGGGCTGATCGAATTTCGCCAGCTCATCCTCGACGATCAGCAGCCCGAGATGCACCTGCGACGACGGCGCGACAATATTGTAGTTGACGATTTTGCCGTTGATGTCTTCGATCCGCCGCAGATAATCGCGCCGCAGATGCTCGCGCTCGATCGCGTTGAGGTCGTCGCGGCTATGCACATGCTCGCGCATCCGCACCATCCGGGCAATATCCTCGCGGATCTCTTTGTTCAGCTCCACCCACAGCGGCGCAAGACCATTCGAGCGCAGCACCTGAAATGCCATCTTCATCTCGTCCGGCACAAACTGATCTTCGTCAAGGTTCAAAGGCTTGCCCATGCCGCGCAAGTTATCGAACAGGCCCTGATCCATGCCTTCCTGAATGCGCTGCTCGACCAGTCCCTGCCAGTCCCCCGGCGCACGACGACCTGAGCGGTTCTTCGGCGCGCTGGGCTGCGGCTCGGCTGGCTGTCCGTCTTTTTTAGCGTTTGCAACTTCACCACGGGCCAGCATCGCTTCGATCTCGGCCTCGGCGCGTCGGTCAAGATACCGTCGTGGCATCGATCGCCTCCTTTGAGCGTCGCAACAGTTCAAGTATGTGAATTTTAGCACAATTAAAAGTGAAAAACAATAGATTCGGCCCTCATCCCGCAAGCAGGATGAGGGCCGAGCGTTCCCAGCGCTATCGAGATCGAGCTACCGGCGCGGCACGTTGCGGCCTTTCGACTTGTTGCGCCGCTGGCTCTGCTGCCCGCCCTGGCGCTGCTGCTGCTGCTGCGTCAGCTTGGGCGCGGGCGCTGCCTTACCGTCGCCGTCGCCGTTCGTAGCCACAGCCGCCACCGCAACCGGCGGCGCTACCTGCGGACGATTGGCTGCTCCGTGGCACTTCTTGAACTTCTTGCCGCTGCCGCACGGACACGGCTCGTTCGGCCCGACCTTGAGATCGCGCACACGGGCCGCGCCGAGCGCCGCCTGCTGCTGCACCGTGTTGACAAAGCGCGGCAGATTGTTGAAGAAGGTCTTGACCGTCGTGCGATCGATCGTGTCGAGCAGCTCCTCGAACATCTTGAACGCCTGCGTCTTGTATGCCACCAGCGGATCGCGCTGGGCGATACCTTGCAGCCCGATGCCCTGGCGCAGATCTTCCATCGCCGTCAAGTAATCGGCCCACTCGCGATCGATCGCGTTGAGCATCAGCTCGCGGCTATAGCGGTTGAGCAGATCCACGCCGATCAGCGAGCGCCAGCGGTCGAACGAGCGATCGACCAGCTGCTCCAGGCCGGCGCTCTGGTCGTCGTCGCCGAGCTGCGCCAGGCGATCCAGACCATCGATCCAGGCTTCGTTGACGGCGACAATAAACGCGCGCGCCTCGTCCTCGTTCAGCGAGTTGCCGGCAAAAACCGGCTGGAGCGCCAGATTCACTGGAGCCAGCCAGCCCTCGATCAGCGGCCGGCGCTGGCCCTCGGGGATGCCGATCAGCAGCCCGTCGAGCGCGTCGGCGAACATGTTCAGATACTGATCCGGCGACAGGCCCGGCACGAACGGCAGCGCGCGCTGAAGCTCGTCGGCGAAGAGCCGCAGGTGGTTGCCCTCCTGATAGCTGGCCTTGATCACCGACTCCAGCTCGCGCTGCACCAGCTCCGGCGATGCGCCCGCCAGCCGCTCCGGCGCGATCGTATCGACCTGTGGCAGAACCGGGCGGATGCGCCGCAGCGTGCCCTCGACGTTGATCACGTTGGTCGCCTGCACCGTCGACGCGTCGACCGCCTTCTCGATCTCGCCAGTCATCCAGCCTTCGTAGTCGTCGATGTAGCGATCGACCATCAGGTCAAGCTCGGTGTAGAACAGGCTCTTGATGCGCTGCTCAAGGTCGCCCTCGGTGTGGGCGCGCCACTCCTCGTCCAGGTAGCGCTCGATCGCGGCTCGATCCGCGCTCTTCAGCTCCTCGAAAGCGGCCTCGGGATCGATCTCGACAAACTCGGCCACGTCCTCCAGCAGCAGCTGAAGCGGATGACGCTGCTCCTCGGCCTCGGCGATCAGCGGCTGCAACATCGCGGCGCGCTGCTCGTCGCCTGCTGACTGGACCTCGGCCAGATTCAGCCGCTCGCTGCCCGGCAGCAGCCGTGCCAGCTGGCGCTCGATCTCGGGCGCGTTGCCGTTATTGATGCCGGCCGCCAGCTCCTCGACCTGCCCGGCGACCCAATCGCCGTAGCTGCCGATATAGCGCTGCACCAGCATCTGCAAGCGGCGCTGGATCTCGCCCTGCTCCAGGATCGCCCGTCGCCGCGCGTAGATAACCTCGCGCTGCTTGTTCATCACGTCGTCGTAATCGACCACGCGCTTACGCACGTCGAAGTTGTAGCCCTCGACCTTGGTCTGCGCGTTTTCGATCGACTTCGAGATCACGCCGAACTCGATCGGAATATCGTCCTCGAAGCCGGCGCGCGACATAAAGCCCTTCACGCGATCGATGCTCGGCCCGAAGCGCTTCATCAGCTCGTCCTCAAGCGAGATATAGAAGCGCGACACGCCGGGATCGCCCTGACGACCGGCGCGACCACGCAGCTGGTTATCGATGCGCCGCGCCTCGTGCCGCTCGGTGCCGATGATCTTAAGGCCACCGACTTCACGGATATGATTCGCGTCGGCCTCGACCTGCACCTTAATCTGCTGAATGCCGCCGATCAGGCTCTCGTCCAGCGTCGGCGTCTCCGCGATCAGCTTGCGGGCCTCGTCGAGATTGCCGTGCAGCACCGCCTGGATCAAGCGCGCGCGGGCAGCGTAGATGCGATCGAAGAGCTGATTGGCCAGGAACTCGGCCTTGTCGTTGCGATACGACTCCAGGTCGGAGCGCACCGCCTGGATCTGAGCGATCTGCTCCTCGCGCAGGCCGTGCGTATTCTGCACCACCTGGCGCGCTGCCGCGACCTCGTTATCCAGCACATCGTTGACGAACGCCCAGCGCGACGCGAAAGTCTCGGCCGAGCCTTCGGCGTAGTGGCTCAGGAAGAAGAGCGCCGGATTGGCCTCGAACTGATGCAGCATATTGTCGTACTGCTGCCTGGCGCGCTGAAGCTCTTCCAGCACAATCGCGGGCAGCTTCTGCCGCTCCAGCACCTGCTGCGTCTGCTGCTCGTTGTTGTCGGCAACCAGCTTGGCGACCGCCTTGATCTGCTCGCGCCGCACGCCGTTCTCTTCAAGATACTGCGCCGCCAGCGCGTCGGAGTTGCCGCCCAGCAAAATGTCGGTACCACGACCGGCCATGTTGGTCGCGATCGTGACCGTGCCGGGCCGGCCCGCCTGCGCCACGATACCCGCCTCTTGCTCGTGCAGCTTGGCGTTCAAAACCTGATGCGCCATGCCAGTGCGGATAATCTCGGCCAGCCGCGCGGTATCTTCGATGTTGAGCATCGTCGCAAAGCGATCCAGAATCTCGGGCGCCGACGGATCGGTCGGCAGATTCAGCGCCTGCGCGGTCTGGCGCAGCACCGTGAACGGCACCTGCGAGATCGGCAGATCCAGGCTTTCGGCAAAAGCCTTGCGCACATCCTCGTTCACGCCCTTGGAGTCGCGGATCACCGTCATCAGCACCGACGAGAGCGCCAGATTCTTGAGGCCGACCGGCTTGAGATACGCCGCCAGCCGCTCGGAGTTTTCGATCGAGGCCGTGCCGACAAGCACCGGCTGACCGTTGATCGCCGCGCCGATGATCTCACGCACCACCGCCCGATACTTGGCCTCTTCCGAGCGATAGATCTGATCGTTGCGATCGTCGCGCACAACCTCACGATTGGTCGGGATCGGCACAACGTCGAGCTTGTAGATCTTGGCGAACTCTTCCGATTCGGTCAGCGCGGTGCCGGTCATGCCCGAGAGCTTGGTATACATGCGGAAATAGTTCTGGATCGTGATCGTGGCATAGACCATCGTCTCGTCCTGAACGCGCACGCCTTCTTTGGCCTCGACCGCCTCGTGCAGGCCGTCCGACCAGCGCCGGCCAGGCATTGTACGGCCCGTCTGCTCGTCGACGATCACGACCTCGCCGCTCTGCACAATATAATCTTTATCGCGCTTGAAAACGTACTCGCCCTTGATCGCGTTGTCGAGATAATGCGTCAGCTCAAAATACTCAGGCTCGTAAATACTGGCATCGTCGGGAATGCGACCCGCGTCCTTCAGCCGGCGCTCAATCTTCAGAATGCCGGCGTCGGTCAGCGCAATGCTGCGATGCTTGAGATCGAGCACATAATCGGCATTGTCGATCGCGCGCTGAGCATCGGTTCGTCGCTTGTTGTCACCAAAATCCAGATCTTTTTTATAAGCGTCGTACTCGCGCTGCTCGATACCGCGTAAACCTTTAACCAGATTTGCAAAATAGTGATAATCGTCGCCTGCCGCTCGCGCCGGACCGGAGATGATCAGCGGCGTGCGCGCCTCGTCGATCAGGATGTTATCAACCTCGTCGACGATCGCATAGTTGAGCGGCCGCTGCACCGTCTGCTCGTAGCGCGTCGCGATATTGTCGCGCAGATAGTCGAAGCCGAACTCGTTGTTCGTGCCGTAGGTAATATCGGCCTCGTAGGCTTCGCGACGGGTGACCGGCCGCCAGTGGACCAGGCGCTCATCCTCAAGGTTCGATTTGGGATCGAGATAGTCGGGATCGTAGATCGCCGAGAAGTCGTGCGCGATCGCGGCGAGCGACACGCCCAGCAGATGATAGATCGGACCATTCCAGCCGGCGTCGCGCCGAACCAGATAGTCGTTGACGGTGATCAGGTGGCTACCTTTGCCTTCCAGGGAGTTCAGGTAGAGCGGCAGCGTCGCGACCAACGTCTTGCCCTCGCCGGTCTTCATCTCGGCGATCTTGCCCTGGTGCAGCACAATACCGCCGATCATCTGGACATCATAGTGTCGCTTCTCGATCGTGCGGCGGGCGGCCTCACGAACGGCGGCGTATGCTTCCGGCAGCAGATCGTCTAGAGTCTCGCCCTCGCGCAGACGGCGACGAAACTCATCGGTTTTGCCGCGCAACTGTTCATTCGTCAAGGCTTCAAATTCCGGTTCGAGGTCGTTGACCTGATCTACGATCGCGTAGAGATCATTCAACACTCGCTCGGTAGTATCGCCGCTGAAAAGCCGGCCAAGCCATTTGAACATACAAACACCTCAAGACCGTGCAGCTTTACCACGTCGCTCCCGACATGGTGATGAAGCCTGCACGGCAACCAAAAACAACATTGTAGGGCCTACCTGGGATACAAGAGGAAGATCATATCGCAGGTACTACTTGGGTGATACGCAGTGCGCCTGTTCCCAGATCTGCCACACAGCCGGTCTACGCATGGTATGGGCCGCGCACAATATTATACCAGATGCAATCAGACGCGATTTCGCGCAGATTCCGCGCCGGTATAAATTAAGTAAAAAATACACGAAACCGACCAAAGATGCAATGGCTGATTCGCCCACTTCGCTCAACGATTCTGGAGACGGCTCAGATTTTGCATCGAGCGCGTGATATTTGTGCCGGTGCGGTATTTATCTAAACAAATGCAGGCAGCGCATTTTACTCACCGGCAAATCATCCAACCAGTACGTTTCGAGCCAGCTTCGTCTCCTGGACGAGGCCCCAACCTTTCGCGCTATCAACGTTTCAGAACAGCGAGGTACCACGAGCGCCCTTCCAAAGCTTACCATTAACCCCGCCATCAGCTTCTGAACCAACTATACATAGAGTGCTAAGCATCCGGCGCTGGTAGCTCAGCGATCGCACCTGCCGCGTGCTGCTCAACTCTTCCCAACGTCCCATTCTACACACCACCTATCGGGAGGTATTCGTCATGTTCAACTCTATCATCGCACACCTCACGGACATCATCCCGTCTTTGACTCACGCGCTGGCTCCGGTCTTCGGCGATCACGACGAGCAAGCGGTAAGCGTGCTTACCGAGGCTGCGCCCGAGACCGGGGCGGAAAGCCAGGATCGGCGACAGTTCTTCATCGGGCACTGGGAGTGCGACGGCTCCAAGGTCGTCGAAGGCAAAGAGCTACCCTACGCCGGCCAGATGCACAACAGCTGGGATGTCGGCGGAACCTGGCTCGTGATCGACTTCAAAGAAAAGAATCCTCCGGTGGGTAAGGCCTTCACAGAAGATCAATACTGGGGCTTTACCAAGGAGACCGGCGTTCATACCCGCCCCATGATGACCTCGGCTCCCGGCTTTGCGGTCGTTACGTCGATGGGCTGGGTCGGCGATGTCAGCTCGTGGAGCGGCACCTACGATGTCGCCGGCATGCGCATGGATCTCACCGAGACGGTCACGATCCTTGGTCCCAACAAGTGTCGCATGTCCGGCGAGATGTTCGTCAAGGGCAAGTCGGTTGGCGCGTACGATATGACCTGCACGCGCAAGCACAAAGGCCCGCACCACGACGCCACGCCGACCGTCTAATCGCATAGCTTAATGCTCCGGCGCAGGGTCAAGGCCCTGCGCTTTTTTGCTGCTCATGGGCCAGCATGTCGCCCGGCAGATCCGGCTTTCGTGGTAGGATCGGCACAGCACGTCGATCGTTCGCCGCTGGCATGCAGCGTGACGAGCAGGACGAGCAGAGCACGAAGAAGGAGTTTCCCGAATGCGCCGGAGGCGTTGTCTTGAGCTGTTCAGCTGGCTGGCGATCGCAGCGACGATCCTGGCAGCATGCGGCGCAGCGTCTGCACCCGAAGGATCGATGAGCGGCGCAACGACGATTCGCTGGCGAACGCAGCCCGGCAGCACCGGCGAACAAGCCGCATATCAATCGCTTGCCGATGCCGCTACCCAGGCGCTGGCGAGTCAAAAGATCCAGGTCGTCTACGAGCCCGATCTGAGTGAAGACTATGTCGAAAAGCTCAAGCGTGAGCTGGCGACCGGCACCGCTCCCGATGTCTTCTGGATCGGCGGTGTGTGGCTGGCTGACATCGTCGCGACCGAACAGGTGCTCGATCTCAAGCCCTACATCGACGCCGATCCCCGCCTCACGCTCGACGACTTCTACGACCAGCCGCTCCGGGAGCTGTCCCACGACGGCAAGCTCTACGGCCTGCCCCGCGACGTCTCGACGCTGGTGGTGTATTACAACGCCGACCTTTTCAAGGCCGCAGGTATCGCCACGCCCAACGAGCTAGCCGAGCAGGGCGCGTGGGACTGGAACGCGCTGCTGGATAGCGCCCGCCAGCTTACCGATCCGGCGCGCGGACAATACGGCGTGGGCTGGGGCAACTCGT
>DASWTW010000279.1:0-14937 GCA_036401895.1 Herpetosiphonaceae bacterium
GCCTCCTGCCCGCCGCTGGTCTTTTTACAGTTGGTCTTTGGCCATCGCAGCCTGGACCAGCTGCGTGATATGTTCCCCGATGTATCGGCCTTCGGCGAGCACCAGCTGCTGCTGCAAACCCTCTTCCCGGCGCAGCCTTCGCTCGTGATCCCGCTGGACTAGCGCATGACTTCCTTGGGCATTGCTAGCCAGCCAGCCATCGCGATCGAGCTGCGCGGCGTGACCAAGCGCTACGGCCAGCATCTGGCAGTTCAAGATCTGAATCTCACGGCGGCGCGCGGCGAGGTGCTGGGCTTTCTCGGGCCCAACGGCGCGGGCAAGACCACGACGATCCGCTTGCTGACCGGCTTTCTGCGTCCCTCGGCTGGAACGATCCGGCTGGCGGGCTGCGACATGGCGCGGCCTGACGAGGCACTGCACGCGCGGGCTGAGCTTGGCTTCGTGCCGGATGTCGCCGGTCTCGACCCAGCCACGACCGGCGCGCGACTGCTGGATGAGCTAGCGCGATTGCAGCGACGTCCAGCGATCGATCGTGAGCCGGTGCGCGAGGCGCTGGATCTGGCGACGGAGGATCTGCACCGGCCGATCGGCGCGCTGTCTCGTGGCACGCGGCAGAAGATCAATCTCGTGCAGGGCTTGCAGCACCGGCCCGGCGTTTTGATCCTGGACGAGCCGACCGAAGGTCTTGATCCGCTCGGCAAGCGCGCGCTCTTCATGCTGCTGCAAGCGGCCCGGCGGCGCGGCGCGACGATCTTCTTCTCCTCGCATGTGCTGAGCGAAGTCGAGGAGCTGTGCGATCGAGTGGCGCTGATTCGCGGCGGACGACTGATCGCTGTCGATCATATCGCCGGGCTGCTGCGCCATACGCGGCGGCAGATCACGCTGCACGTCGAAGATCAGCCGATCGAGCGGCTGCTGGCGGCGCTACCCACTGTGGCCGATCTGCGCTACGCCGAGGAGCGCTGGCGCTTCAGCGTGGCCGAGCTCCAGCCGTTGCTGCGCCTGCTGGCAACGCTGCCGGTCCGCGACGTCACGATCGAGCCGCCCTCGCTGGCCGATGTATTTTTGCAGCACTACCGCCCCGCAGAAGCCGATGATGCGTAGCGCGCTGATCGCCGCCTGGGAGATCGCCCGTGGGACGCTGTGGCACAGACGCGGCTCGCTGCTGGCGCTGGCGATCGGCGCCGGTCTATTTCACTACATTCTGGTCGCGAGCTACCCGGCGATCGGCGGGATCGCGGCGGTCGAGGGCGTGGTGCGCACGTTTCCGCCAGGGTTGCGCCGCCTGCTCAAGATCGCGCCGAGCTTACAGGCCGGCTTTGGTCTGCTCAACTACCTGGCGCTGGGCTTTTTCCACCCGGTCTTTCTTGGCTTCGGCTCGGCGTTCGTGGTCGGGCGCGCAACCGATGCGCTGGCGGGTGAGATCGAGCGCGGATCGATCTATCTGCTGCTGAGCCGTCCTGTGCCGCGCTGGTCGCTGGTGCTCGGCAAGGCGCTTGAGCTGGCTCTCGGCGCGGGCCTGATCGCGCTGCTGGGCTGGCTGGGCATGGCCCTGGGCGTGTGGACGACCGCGCTTCCCGAAGCGGTGCCGCTGGGCCGCTATCTGCTGATCGCGCTGGTGGCCTGGCTGCTCTTCGCCGCGCTGGGAGCCGGGGCGCTGGTGATCTCAAGCTGGGACAATCAAACCGGGCGCGTGGTGGGGCTGTCTAGCGCGTGGACACTGGTCGCGTTTCTGCTCGATGTGATCCCGGCGATCGCAGAGTCGCCGCTGGCCGTGCTCAATCCCTGGCACCACTACGATCCACAGGCGATCCTGGCGACCGGCCTGGTTCCAATCGGCGCTTGGCTCGTGCTCGGCGGCTGGATTGTGATCGCAACTTTGGTAGCCGCGCTGATCTTCGCCCGCCGCGATCTGGCATAACTCCACAATGCTGTAAGCTAAAAAGAGCGCTATGATTAACGCGTGTCCAGTGTGGTGTTTGCTGTACCTGGATGCGAAAGTCATCCCGCCAGCCGCACCAGGAGCCGGAGGATTCCTGGCGCACAACCAAGGAGAAGCTGTTTATGCCAATCGATCCGCAAATGCAGGCGTTCCTCGATCAACAGGCCGCGCTCGGCGCTCCACCCATCCATAAGCTGACCCCTGAGCAGGTTCGGTCAAGCTCACGTCTACAGCTTCAGCAGGCAGCGCTCTACTACACGCCCGAGCAGGTCGCCAAGATCGAGAACCGGACGATTGAGGTCCCAACGGGAGAAATCCCGGTCAGGATCTACACGCCGGAGGGCGACGGCCCGTTTCCGCTGCTAGTCTTTTTCCATGGCGGCGGCTGGGTGATCGGCGACCTCGACAGCCATGATGATCTGTGCCGCGCGCTCACCAATGCGGTCGGCTGCGTAGTGTTTGCGGTGGGCTACCGGCTCGCTCCCGAGCATAAGTTCCCGGCGGCGACCGAGGATTGCTACGCGGCGGCGGAGTGGGTGATTGCGCACGCCGCCGAGCTGAACGCCGATCCGGATCGCGTGGCGGTGGGCGGCGACAGCGCGGGCGGCAATCTCGCAGCGGTGGTAACCATGATGGCGCGCGATCGCGGCGGTCCCAGGCTGAGCTTCCAGCTGCTGATCTATCCAGCGACCGACTTCAGCACCGAGTTTCCGTCGCGGGAGGAGAACGCCGCCGGGCCGGTCCTCGACACTGAGACGATGATCTGGTTCAGAGACCATTATCTCAACGGCGAGGCGGACATGACCAACCCGCTGGCCTCACCGCTCCTGGCATCCGACTTCCACAGCCTCCCGCCGGCGCTGGTGATCACGGCCGAGTACGATCCGCTGCGGGATGAGGGCGAGGCCTATGCGGAGCAGCTCAAGGCTGCGGGCGTGCCGGCCACCGTACGTCGCTACGATGGTCTGATACATGGTTTTTTCAGCTTTGGCGTGGGTGTTGACAAGGTGCGGCAGGCGATGGCTGAGACGGCGGGAACGCTGCGCGAGGCGTTTAGCACGGCTGGATAGCTCAAAGGGATTCGGTCGGGGCGTGGTAATTACGCCCCGACTTGTTTTCAGACAGCTACAAGAACAGCGGCGCGGGCTCCAGGCTAGCCATGCGCTCGTCGAGATCGGCGGCGGGAGCGGCTGGATCGAAGCGCGCGGCGGCGTCCAGCACCTTGGGCAGCAGGTGAATGTCGCCGGGCGTGTTGAGAAAAACCCTGGGATTGCGCAGCACCCAATGTACAGCGCTGTCGATGTCGGCCTGCTCGGTGAACGGCTCGTACCACGTCGCGGCGGTGTGGTGCTCAGTCTGCCACGGGCCGCGCGTACACGATTTGATCGTCTGGACGGCCACGTTGCGCGCCTCGCAGATCTCCATCAGCGCCGCGAAATCGGCCTGGTAGGTCGGGTTCTGCATCATGGCGTAGTTGTAGGGCAGCAGAACCGAGTCAAAATCGTAGCGCTCCAGGCTGCGCTTGTGCATCCACGAGACGACGGTGTAGTGGCCGGTGATGCCCAGGAAGCGCACCAGGCCCTGCTCCTTGGCCTCGATAAAGGCTTCCAGCGCGCCGCCGGGCCCCATCGCGATCTCCCACTGATCCGGCTGAACCAGAATATGCATCTGCCACAGATCGATGTGATCGGTCTTGAGCAGATCGAGCGAGCGATGCAGATGCTCTTTGGCTTTGGCGTAGGTGCGCTCCTCGGTTTTGGTCGCCAGGAAGAAGCGATCGCGATAGCGGCCGGTCCACGGCCCCAGCCGCTTCTCGGACTCGCCGTAGCTGTTGGCGGTGTCGATATGGTTCACGCCATAGTCGAGCAGCACCTCCATCGTGCGATCGGCCTCGTCCTGGGTGACGCGACCGAACGCCGCCGCGCCAAAGATCGTGCAGGTGCTCATGTGCCCGGTCCGACCAAACGCTCGCTGTTGAATCATGGAATCCTCCTACATTCTCCACTGAGAGCAGCTCGCCCTCATACCGAGGCGATGTCGATGAAGCAGATTTTGTTGTTGACCGCGCCGCCGGCGTTGGTCAGCGTCAGCCTGCCATCGCCGACCGTCACAGTCGTCACGCCTTCGATCCAGCGCTGGGCGCTGGTAGGCGTACCGCTCACCGCCAGCACGCCCTCGACATTGATCTTAAACACGCTGTCAATGTAGCTCGCATCTCCGCTCACCAGCCGCACGCGATAGCTACCGTTCGGCACCGCGATCTCCCAGACCGCGTTCAGCAGCGGCGATTTTTGCAGATGGTTGAATGTATCGTAGCGCTGATCCGGCGAGATGGCGGCGTCGCGATCGCGGGCGTTGAGGCTATTATCGGCGTTCCAGCCGTAGCGCAGCCCGTTCGATCGCTGCCCGAAGATCGCGCCGGTGTCAGGGGCGTAGCCGGCGGGCACAGTCGATGCGAGCGGCATAAAGTTGATCTGCGTCAGGAACTGGGGATACAGCCAGCCCTGCGGCACGATCTGCTTGGCCTGGCTGGTGCTCGACCACGAGAGCTGGATCTGCGCACCGCCGGTGTTTTCGTAGTATTCCAGCACGATCGAGTATTTCTGCCCGGCCGTCAGCGCGATCGTGCCGCTATTCTCGGTCGGGCTGTGGTTGGTCCAGTTATCGATCAGCTTCTGGCCGTTGACCCACAGGCGCACGCCGTCGTCGGAGGTGGTGTAGAAGGTGTAGGTCTCGCTATAGCGCGCCATAACCTGGCCGGTCCAGCGCGCGGAGAAGGTATCGGCGCCGATGCCGGAGATGGGCGATCCATTACCCCAGTTGAAGTTGATCGACGGGTCGAGGCGCGTGGCGCGAGTGCTGGTGAAATCCAGGTTATCGAAGTACTCGCCGCGCAGGCCGGTGCCGCTGGTCGCCGTGAACGTGGCGGTGTAGCTGGCCGGAGTGGCCGGCGTGATGATCGTGTGAGCCGCCGCGCCGCCGTCCGACCACGAGCTGAAGGTGTAGGCCTGGCCGCTGCCGTCGAGCTGAGTCGGCGCGTTGACGTTGAGCGCGTAGCCTTGCCACGAGGTCAGCGTGCGCGGTCCGGTGATCGAGGTGCCGTTGACATCCAGACGTAAGCCGCTCGGCTGCGTGTTCAGCGTTACGTCAACCAGCTTCGGCCGCAACTCCTGCGTGATCACCGTCGTGAGCCCCTGCGAGTCGGTCGCGGTCAGCTCGATCTCAAGATAGTTGCTGGTCGTGGCGGCCAGATCCTCGGGCGGCGGCGCGTTGAAGCTGATGTTGTTGCCGGTCGTCGGCTGAAGGAATGGATGGGTGTGCTCGTTGTGGTGCAGAATGATGCGCCAACTCAGCGAGCTGTCGGGCAACGTGCCGTCCTGGGCATCGGTGGCGCGGCCCTGGAGCGTGATCACCTGGCCGACCGCGAAGCGCACGCTGGTTGTTGGCGCGATGATCTGCGGCGTCGGTGGTGTGTTGCCCGCGCCGATGCGAATCGTGACCGCCGCCGAGGTCGCGCCGCGATTGTCGCGCACTCTGAGCGAGGCCGTGAACGTGCCGGCGGTGTTGTAGGTGTAGCTCGTCGTCGGCTGGCTGGTTTCGCGTACCGCGCTGCCGTCGCCAAAATCCCAGATATAGGTCAGCGTGTCGCCATCGGGATCGCTGCTGCCGGAGCCGTTGAAGTTGACCGTCAGCGGCGTCGCTCCCGAGGTTGGCGAGGCGCTGATCGCGGCGGTCGGCGTGCGGTTGGCGCTGCCCGTGTAGCTGATGCGCCGGACCTGTCCGCCGTTGGCGTAGCTGGTGTAGTAGAGCGCCTGCATGGCGTTGTGCGGCCCAAAACGGAGATGTACCGCGCTGTTGGTGCCGAGGCCGGTCACAAAATCGCTGGCGACATAGCCGCTGCCCGAGGGCGTGAGCTTGAAAATCTTGCCGCAAACATAATCGCCGAAAAGATACGAGCCGTCGTAGCTGGCGGGCCAGATTCCGTTGGGCACGAACGCGCCACCGGTGATCGAGGCACAGCCGGTGCTGCGTCCATAGTCATAGATCGGATTGGTCATGCCGGCCGGAGGAGCGCCGCAGTTGGTCGTCGAGCCGTTGGCGCAGTGGCCCTCGCGCACGTTCCAGCCGTAGTCGGCGCCGGCCTGCCCGAGATCGATCTCTTCCCAGGCGTTCTGCCCGACATCGTTGATAAAGAAGCGCGTGTCGGCGGCGTTGGGATCGAAGGCGAAGCGAAACGGATTGCGCAGGCCCCAGGCGAAGGTTTCCTGGCACTTCTTGCCAGGATCGGTGCGGCCGGCGACGTTGCAGCGCGCGCTGTCGGAGCCGCGAAACGGATTCGTGGCCGGGATGTCGCCGTCGCGGGTGACGCGCAGCACCTTGCCGAGCAGCATATGCTGGTCGCGAGCGGCATCGTTGCTGCCCGCGCATCGGGTCGGATCGGCATAGTCGCAGCCGCCATCGCCGACCGTGATGTAGAGCAGGCCGTCCTTGCCGAAGTTGAGATCGCCCGCGTTGTGGTTGCCGGCCGGCGAGGGCATATTGTCGACCAGCACCAGCTCAGTCGCCGGGTCGATCGTGTTGGAGTCGGGCAGCACAAAGCGCGACACGCGATTGACCGGCGAGGAAGCGCTGTTGTTGGCGCAGGTGTTGAATTTATTGAAGGTGTAGTACAGGTAGATGAAGCGGTTAGTCGCGAAGGCCGGATCGACTGCCACGCCGAGCAGGCCGCGCTCCGAGTTGGTGCAGATCCTGGCCGCCAGATTCAGCGCCGGCGTGGAGCGCAGCGAGCCGTTCTGGTACACATACAGCTGGCCCGGCTGCGTCGTGATCAGCATCCGCCCGTCGGGCGTGAATGCCAGCGCGGTCGGGCTGGCAACGCCGGTCACCAGCGTGTCGGAAAAATCGGCGGGCACCGCAGCGCTGGGCCGCGACAGATCCGCCCCGACCGCCGGCAGCGACGGCTGCATACCGAGGATTGCGACGACCAGCAGCGTACAGTAGCCGAGCCAGAAACGTGGTTTGGGTAACATCTCAACTCCTCCTCGTGCGGATTTTCACCATGAGAGATGCGCGGATACAAAGGATTCCAGCAGGCGGGGGGCGAATAGCGAAAGACAGATCGGCGGTCAGAATAAGCTGGCGCAAGGATACCACAGGCTGCCGAATCCGCGCGCAGCATTTGACGGCGATGCTAGAGTGCTAGACGAGCATGGCGCCAGCGCTCACAGCAGATTCGGTAGAGCTCGGCCAAGCTTCGACAACAATGCACATGGAGCCACTATGACCGATCAATACCTCAAGATCGCCGAAGACTACGATCGCACGTTCGCCCGAATCGCGTACCGGCCGCTCATGGAAGCCTTCATGTTGTATCGTGCGCTCGGCGATGTGAGCGGTTGCAGCGTGCTGGATGTCGCCTGCGGCACTGGCCTCTACGCCCGGCAGCTGCGCCAGCGCGGCGCGGCGCCCGTGGTCGGTGTGGATATTTCCGAGGAGATGATCCGCGTCGGCCGCGCTCACGAGACCGTCGAAGATCTAGGCATCACCTATCTGGTCGAGGATGCCGCCAAAATGGGTGTGATCGGCAGCTTCGACCTGGCGATCGCGGTCTATCTGCTGCACTACTCGCCAACCGAGGATGTGCTGCGCGCGATGTGCCGCAATATCGCCAACAATCTTAAGCCGGGTGGACGCTTTCTGAGCTACCAGTTCAACCCGGACGTTGCGCGCACGCCCGGCTACTACCAGAAATACGGTATCGGCGTGCAGCTGCCCGAGTCGCTGAGCGATGGCGATCCCTTCACCTTTACGCTCACCATCGGCGATGTGGTAACGCCGCCGCTTCAGGTCTTCTACTGGAGCACGGCGACGCTTGAGGCAGTTCTGCGCGACGCGGGCTTTAAAACCGTTAGCTGGATCACGCCCGCAGTCGCGCCTGAGGGCATCGCGCAGTTTGGCCAGGAGTACTGGCAGGCTATGCTGGACGTGCCGCTCTGCCAGCTGATCGAGTGTACGAAAGCGTAGGGCGCGGCGGCGAGTACTTTTTGAGACAACAAAAAACGTTCAGCGCGAAGCTGAACGTTCTTGTCTGGCGGGCCCGAGGGGATTCGAACCCCCGATCTCTGCCGTGACAGGGCAGCATGTTAGGCCGCTACACCACGAGCCCGCGATTGATGGCAGGATTATAACAACGCCCTGGCGGATTGTCAAATCATTTCTGGGCGGCGGGCAACCAAAGGAACAAGGAAACAAAGGAGCAGGTTTCTTCTTTGTTCGTTTGTTCTTTGGCAGGCCCTCACCCCTGGCGCTTCGCGCCTTCCCCTCTCCCATTGCCATAGGCGAGGGGATTTTTGGTACTTGCTTTGAACTCTTGCTCCTCGTTCCTCCCTGGTTCGTTTGTTCTTGGTTCTGTGTTCTTTGTTCTCTTGTTCTCCGTTAGGTTCTAGGTTCGCCCAGAGGGCACCCGGTTCTTGGTTCTAGGTTCTTTATTCCTCCCACTTCACCTCGATCCCGAGCAGCCCGACGATATGCACCGCCTGGCCCGGCTCAATGATCGCGCCCTGGAGCTCCTTGATCCCAACTTTGAGCCCTTCCACCTTGGAGCCTCGCAGATCCGTGCCGACGAGCTTGGCGCCCGTAAAATCGGCGTTGCTGAGATCGCAGTCCTTGAAGACCACGCCGCTGAGATCGGCCTCCGTAAATGACGCGCCGCTCAGGTTACAGCGCTCGAAGCGCGCCGCCTTGAACGACGACGACCAGAAGAGCGCGAACTCGGCGTTGCAATCTCTGATCACGGCGTCGGTGATCTCCGACGCCATCAGCTTGAGACCAACCAGCCGGCAGCCGGTGAACTCGATCCGGCTGAGATGCGCCTTTTCCCACTCGGCGCCTGCAAAATCGCACGTGTCGCAGCGCGTATCAAGCATCTGCGAGCTGGTGAGATGCGTGCGCGCCAGCGAGACCCGCTTGAGATGCGCCTGCTCGAAAAGCACATCGTCGGCTTCCTGCTCGCTGAAATCGCTGCTGGCAAGCAGGCACTGGCTGAAGGCACTCCCGTCCCGGAGCGTCTCGTCGACGCTGATCTCGGACAGCCCGGCTGCGGGCAGCTGCGGCGATTGGATTCCGGCGATGCGGCGCTTGCTTCTCATGACAGACTCACCCGATTTGCTACATGTGTTCGATCGTTCAGGTAGCGACTCTAGCATCGCCGTCAAGTACTTCCGTGGTCCAAAAGATGATGCACAGATTCGTGTAATGAGGCAGCAGGAGGATAAAATATCGATATGAGCTACCGTGGTGCAATCTTCGATGTCGACGGCGTGCTGGTGGACTCGCCACACGAGCGAGCCTGGCGCGACACGTTACGCGATCTGATGGAGACCGAGTGGCATGGGCTTTTACCACAGACCAGCTACCGGCCTGACGCGTTCACAACCGCTGTGTACCAGGAGTTTGTCGCCGGAAAGCCGCGCATGAGCGGCGCGCAGGCCGCGCTTGAGCACTTCGGGATTCCCGACGCCGCGCACCGCGCCGTGGAGTACGCCGAGCGCAAGCAGAAGCATGTGGTCGAGCTGATCGAGGCCGGCGAGTTCCTGGCCTTTCCCGACGCGCTGCGTTTTATTCTGGCGGTCAAAGCTGCCGGAATCAACGTGGCGGCTGCGTCGTCGTCCAAGAACGCCGAGCTGTTTCTGCGGCAGATCCGGCTGGATACCTTCGCCGCCGAGCAGGGCCTGCGCTACGATTTCGTGCGACCCGGCCTGACGCTGCTGGACTTCTTCGACGCCAATGTTGCCGGCCGCGATTTTCCCCAGGGCAAGCCGCATCCGATGATCTTTCTGACCGCCGCCGCAGAGCTGGGCATCGAGCCGCAGGACTGCTTTGTGGTCGAGGACGCGACGTCGGGCGTGCAAGCGGCTAAGGCGGGCAACATGGCGGCGCTGGGCGTGGCCCGCCTCGACGACGAGGCGCTGCTCTCCGAGGCCGGCGCGGATCTCGTCGTCACCACGCTGGATGACGTAGCGCTCGCGGCGCTGGCGGCGGGCAAGCTGGAGCGAGGGAGAGCACGCTGATGACGATGCAACGTTCACAAAACATCTGGGAGCTGGACTCCGATCCACGCTGGCTGATGACGATCGACGGCTGGAATCCCCAGCAGGAGCCGGGCATCGAGGCGGTGCTGGCGCTGCTCAACGGCTACGCGGGCACGCGCGCCGCGATCGAAGAGGGCAGCAGCAAATCACTGCCGGCAACCTTTCTCAACGGCGTGTTCGACGCGGCCACCCAGGCGGTCGCTCAGGCGGGAGCAACGCCCGATTTCCAGGTCATCGCCGCGCCAACGCCTGAGCTGGTCGTCGCGCCCGACTGGTCGCGGCTGCGCATCCTGGCCGACGAGCAGCCGCTGCGGATCGAGAGCGCCGAGCTGATCGAGCAGCGCCGAACGCTCGATTTTCATCGCGGCGTGCTGCTGCGTGAGTGGCGGCTGCGGCACGGCGATCGCATCACGCGGCTGCGCTCACTGCGCTTCGCCTCGCTGCACGATCGGCATATTCTGGCGCAGGCGCTGGAGATCACGCCCGAAAACTGGCAGGGCAAGCTCACGATCGAGGCGATTGTCGAGGGCGCAGTGACCAACGAGGGCAACACCCGGCATCTGGTCAATCACCAGACCAGCGACTTCGATCACGGCATGCTGCTCACGACCGAAACCTCGGAGCAGCAGATCAAGCTGTGCTTCGCGACCGCCGGCACGCTTCAAGGAGCACAGTTTGTCGTGACTAAGGACGTGCGGCCTCAGTCATTGATCCAGCGCTGGACCGTCACGGCGGCACAATCGCAGCCGGTCATCATGCACAAGCTCGTCACGGTCTTCACCTCGCGCGACGACGACGATCCGGCCACACGGGCCGTCGAGCGGCTGACGGCTTTGATGCAGGAAGGGCTGCCCACGCTGCTCGACCGATCGATTGAGGCCTGGGATTCGCGCTGGCGCACGGCCGACGTGACGATCAGCGGCGACGAGGAGATCCAGCGCCAGACGCGCTTTGCCCTGTACCATCTGATCGGCAGCGCGAACCCTGAGGACGAGCACGCCTCGCCGGGAGCGCGCTCTTTGACCGGCGAGCGCTACAAAGGCCACGTCTTCTGGGACACCGAGATCTTTGTTTTTCCATTCTTTGTCTACACCCACCCGCCGACGGCGCGCGCGCTGCTGATGTACCGCTACCATACGCTGCCGGCAGCCCGCGACAAGGCCCGCGCTCACGGCTATCGCGGCGCGCTCTACGCCTGGGAATCGACTGATAGCGGCGTGGATGTGACGCCGCCGTTTGTGTATAACTCGGCGGGCGAGCGGCTCGAAATCCTGACCGGCATCCAGGAGCATCATATCTCGGCGGATGTTGCCTATGCGCTGTGGCAGTACTGGCACGCCACGCAGGACGAAGCATTCCTTGTGAGCGCGGGCGCGGAGATGCTGCTTGAGATGGCGCGCTTCTGGGCCTCGCGAGCCGAGCGCGGCGACGATGGGCGCTACCACATCCGCACGGTGATCGGCCCGGATGAGTTCCACGAGCACGCCGACGATAACGCCTACACCAATCGCATGGCTAGCTGGGTGCTCCGGCGTGGCCTGGAAATCGTCGATTGGCTCAGGGCTGAGCATCCCCAGAGCTGGCATGAGCTTGCCACTCAGATCAGCTTCGATGACGGCGAGCTGGCGGCCTGGCGCGAAGTTGCCGACGGCCTGGTGGATAATTTCGATCCCGCGACCGGTTTGTTCGAGCAGCATCGCGGCTACTACGATCTGGAATATATCGATCTGCAAAGCTACGAGCCGCGCAACACGACGATGGATGTGCTGCTCGGCTGGCAGCGGCTGACCAAAACGCAGATCATCAAGCAGGCCGACGTGGTCATGCTGCTCTTCCTGCTCGGCGATCGCTATCCGCGCGAGATCCACGAGGCTAATTTCCGCTTCTACGAGCCGCGCACCTCACACGACAGCTCGCTCAGCCCGAGCTTCCACGCGCTGGCTGCCGCGCGTCTCGGCGAGACCGATCTGGCACGGCGCTACTTCACCAAAGCTGCCAACATTGATCTGGATTTCACGCGCGGTGTTACTGCGGCAGGCGGTGTGCATATCGCGGCGCTAGGCGGCATGTGGCAGGCGCTGGTGTTTGGCTTCGGCGGTATGTTTGTCGAGGCCAGCGGCCTGCGCTTCGATCCGCATGTGCCCAAGGAATGGGGCGAGATCAGCTTCTCGGTCCAGTGGCGCGGCTCGACGCTGCGCGCTTCCGCAAGCGGCACCACCGCCGATGTGAGCCCGCCGGCACTGGGTTTCTAAAAAACAAATCCGGGGACGTGCGTTGCGTCCCCGGATTCTATCTTTACTGCCAACCGTGCTTTACACAGCGGCCGGCTTGGTCGCACGCACAAAGGTGCTCGCAAAGCGACCAACGATCTGCGCAGCCAGATCGTCGCCCAGGCGCGCGGCCCACGCCGGCAGGGGCTGCGGCAGATCGCCTGTGGTGTAGCGCCGGGTGACCTCCAGATCGATGTGCTCGAAGCCTGCCGCCGCCAGTCCGTCGCGATACTCAGCATCGGTCAGCGCTCCCGCGATGCAGCCGGCCCAGGATGAGAGATCCCGCCGCAGCTCGGCGCTGTCCACCAGATCCGCCGGCAGCCCGCCATGAATCACGATGTCTGAGACGGCGAAGCGGCCACCCGGCTTGAGCACCCGAAAGGCCTCACGCAGCACCGGTGCTTTGTCGGCAGCCAAATTGATCACACAGTTCGAGATGATCACATCGACACTGTTGTCGGGCAGCGGAATCGCCGCGATGTCGCCCTTGAGAAACTCGACGTTCTCCACGCCGGACTCGGCCACGTTCCGGCGCGCCAGATCCAGCATCTCGTCGGTCATATCCAGGCCATAGGCAAAGCCGGTCGGTCCGACGCGTCGTGCCGAGAGCAGCACGTCGATACCGCCGCCGCTACCTAGATCCAGCACGACCTCGCCCGGATGCAGCTCTGCCAGCGCGGTAGGATTACCGCAGCCAAGTGAGGCCAGCGCCGCTTTCAACGGCACACCGCTCAGCTCTGCCGTATCGTATAGGCCGATAGAGATCGTGTTGTCACTGGTGCTGCCGCAGCAGCCGTCGCCGCAGCATGAGCTGGGCTTATCCTGGAGCACGTCGGCGGCGATCGAGCCATAGCGGGCGCGCACAGCATCGGTGATCGTTTGGTTCTCGGCGGACATGGTAGCCTCCTTTATGTTATACATCGACACTTATCAATGTATAGGCGATAAAAAAAGGACATGCTGGGCAGTTTGTTAGCGCAACATGTCCATCAACACACAGATCTCGGCGAGCCGTTCCCGCTGAACGTAGTAGTAGGCCCATACGCCTTGCTTCTCATAGCCGACCAGCCCGGCCTCACGCAGCACACGCAGATGATGCGAGATCGTCGGCTGCTTGGGCCGCTGCCCGGTCTGTGGGTCCGGCAGCCCGACCACGCCTTCGAAATCGCAGACGCAGACCTTGCCGGTGTGCTGCACAAGAATATCCAGGATCTGAAGCCGTGTGGGATCGGCCAGCGCTTTGATCAGATCCGCCGCCGCTTTGGCCTGCTCGTCACCCAGACGCGGCATGACGCTGGTGCAGCAGTTTTGCCCGGTTTGTCGCCTGGGCTCTAGAATGATCGTTTCAGACGTTGCCATAGCTCCTGCTCTCAATAGTTGGAGTGTACACCCTGTATTGATACTTGTCAATATACCTAAGAATAATGCTTATTGTTGCTTTGCTCAGGTCAAGCAGGCCCAGGATCTGGCGAGGTTGAAGTCGTAGAGAGCAAAGCAAGACCAGCCCTTGCAGGCTTCCTCTCTGCTCTCTAGATTATGTTTAGCGGTGCGTGAAATTGAAGAAATACGGGCTAAGGGCTGGTAGGTTACTCGCCGTCGTCAAGGCGATCCAGCAGGGCGTTCCAGACTTTCATGCGCTGTTCATTGCCGCCGACATCGGGATGGTGCAGTCGCGCCATTGCTTTACGGATCGCTTTGGCCTCGTTAGGAGTGATGTCAAGATCCAGCTGGCTGAGCGAGACTGCCTGCGCAGGGCGCGGCGAGCGACGCAGCCGTTCCAGCTCATGGGTCAGGATCGCGTTCTCACGAGCGATCTCAACCATATTCCGCACGGTTTTGGTATACGCCTCGGTGGTCTCCGCATGACGTGCCTGCTCCTTGGCCAGCTCCCGATTCAACCGGCGGATCGTTGTCTGCGCCTCAACAATCTGGCGTTGCAGCTCGCTCACGGTCTGTGATCGTGGCAACTCCTGCTCACCTAGACGCAGCGGCGAACTCGGATCGCGCGATGGAGGGTGGGATGACATTCAGCTTCTCCTTACAGGCTAACGATCGCAACCACAGATTCCTTTATTATACCGCTTGTACCAAACGCTGGCATGAGTAACTGAGCGATCGCTTCCGGCTGGTTGTCGTGGCAGTTGGTTAAATGCCGCCGAGCAGCCAGTTTCACAACGCAGCGACGATTCGATCACGAATCAGGCGATCGTCGCCGGCTCCGTCAGCCTGCGCGCCTGCCGCTCCTCGGCGATGGTGTGATAGCGCCGTTGCAGATACAGATACTCGGCAACACTGGCCACGATCAGCGCCACAGCCGCCACCAGAATACCGGGCAGTTGAAGCGCAACGCCGAGCACCAGCAGCGTGCCGTTGGTTGCCAGGTTCACGCCCATGCCGCGATACACGCTGCTCGTGGTTCCAGCCGCAACCAGCAGGCCGCGCAGCCAGCTTGTGAGCGCGGTGAGTCCAGGCAGCAGCAGCAGTACTTGCAGCCCCGTGCGCACATAGCTCCACAGCTGCGGATCAAGGCTGATCACGGCGCGCAGGTACAGGTTGAGCGCGGGCGTGAACGCCAGCAGCGCCGCCGCCAGCGAGGTCGTCACCGCGACGATCAGCGTAAAATCTCGCAGCGGCC
>DASWTW010000280.1:0-10212 GCA_036401895.1 Herpetosiphonaceae bacterium
TGCTCTTCCAGCACCAGACGATCGCGGAGCTGGCGGCGGTGATCAGCCCGAGTGACGCGGCCAGCCCCGCCGAGGAGGCCGCCGGGCCGCTGCCGCTGACGCCGAGCCAGCGCTGGCTGTTCGAGCAGCAGCTGCGCGAGCCGCAGCACTTCAATCAGTCGCTGCTGCTGGCGGTGCCCTCGATCCTTGACGCCACGACGCTGGCCCAGGCGGCGCAGCATGTAGTCGCGCACCACGACACGCTGCGGCTGCGCTTCGAGCTCACGGCCGACGGCTGGCAGCAGCGCATCGCCGACGCCGAGGAGCAGCCGATCTTTAGCGCGATCGACGTCACTAATATCTCGGCCGACGAGGTCCAGCAGCAGATTCGGGAGCACACGGCGGCGCTAGAGTCTAGCCTCGATCTTGTCAATGGACCGCTGCTGCGGCTGGTGCTCTTCTACGCCGGGCCGACTCAGCCGGCTCAGCTGCTGGTCACGATCCATCAGCTCGCGGTCGATGCGCGCTCCTGGCAGCTCATCCTCGCCGATCTGTGGACCGCGTATCAGCAGCTCAATCAGGGCGCGGTGGTCGCGCTACCGGCACGCACTGCTTCCTTCCGGCAATGGGCAGAGCGGCAAGCGGCGCAGGCCGATGCCCAGACCACGCTGGACGAGCAAAGCTACTGGCAGACGATCCTGGAAGAGTGGATCGCGCCGCTGCCCCGCGACATCGAGTCGCCCGAGAGCGCCAACACCGCCGCCAGCGCCGCGACGATTCGCACGACGCTGGATGCCGAGGCCACGCGGGCGCTGTTCGAGGTCGTACCGGACATGTATCGCGCCGAGCCGCTGGATCTGCTGCTGTCCGCGCTGGCGCAGCAGCTTGCCGCGTGGTCCAGGGAGCGATCGCTGCTGCTGGAATTGCAGCAGGATGCGCGGCAGCTGCCCGATGAGAAGCTAGATCTGTCGCGTACGGCCGGCTGGTTTGCGTACAGCTTTCCGCTGCTGCTCAGCGCCGATCCTGCCGCCAAACTGGTCGAGACGCTCAGGGTGGTCAAAGACACGCTGCGCCAGGTGCCGAGCCGTGGCGCGCGCTACGGCCTACTGCGCTATCTCAACCCGCAGGCCGGCGATCAGCTCAGCTCGCTGCCAGACCCCGAGATTCGCCTGAGCTACTGGGGCCAGATCGGAGCGCGTGTGCCAGATGGCGCCGGATGGCGGATCAACAGCGTCAATACGAGCCCGCAGCCAGCGCCGAGCGCCCAGCGCGCCTATCTGCTTGAGATCGACGTGTTTGTCGAGGACGACGCGCTGGTGCTTGAGTGGCGCTACAGCACGGCGCTGCACCAGCACGCCACGATCGAACGGCTGGCACACTTGGTGCTCGACGGACTCGGGATACTCATCAAGGGCGACGCGTCAGCCGATGGCGAGGTATACACGCCCTCCGACTTCCCTCTGTCAGGATTGAATCAGGAAGATCTCAGCCGGTTCTTGAGCAGCGTGAGGAGACGTTCTTAAAATATGAATCAAGATAACATCCAGGACATCTACAAGCTGTCGCCGATCCAGCAGGGCATGCTCTTTCATAACCTGTACACGCCCGCGTCGGCGGTGTACTTCGAGCAGTTCAGCTGGGCCGCGCCGGATCTCGATATTGAAGCCTTTGAGCGCGCCTGGCAGCAGGCAGTAGATCGACACCCGATCCTGCGAACCTCGTTCTTCTGGGAAGATCTCGACGAGCCGCTTCAGCTGGTGCATCGCCGCGTCACGCTGCCGATCGAGCGCTACAGCTGGGTCGAGCTGTCGCCGGAGGAGCAGGCCGCGCGACTGCCGCAGTTTCTGCGCGACGATCGCGCGCGTGGCTTTGAGCTGTCGCAGGCGCCGCTGATGCGCTTAAGCCTGATTCAGCTGGATCAGCGCAATTACCAGATCACCTGGAGCTATCATCACCTCCTGCTCGACGGCTGGTCGGTCGCGCTGCTGATGGAAGAGGTTTTTGCGATCTACAGCGCGCTGCGCAAAGGCGAAACGCCGCGTGTGCCGCGTCGCCGTCCTTACCGCGACTACGTTCAGTGGCTGAGCAAACAGGATTCGTCTGCGGCGGAAGAGTTCTGGCGCGATATGCTGCGCGGTTTTAGCACGCCGACGCGCATGCGCCTGGAGCGTGGCGCAAGGCCACCGGCGGCTGACGGCCAGGACTACACGTCTCGGCAGGTAGCGCTGCCACAGGCTGCCACCGAAGCCTTACAGGCGCTCGCGCGTCAGGAGCGGATCACGCTCAACACGATCGTGCAGGGCGCGTGGGCGCTGCTGCTCAGCCGTCACAGCGGCGACAACGACCTGGTCTACGGCGTCACCGTCGCGGGCCGGCCCCCGGAGCTGACCGGCTTCGAGCGCATGATCGGCGTGTTCATCAACACACTGCCGATCCGGGTAAAGATCACGCCGGATCGCACGCTGCGGGAATGGCTCAAAGACCTGAACCAGCAGCAGGTGCTGCTGCGCCAGCACGAGCATACGCCACTGGCCGAGGTCCAGGGCTGGAGCGACGTTCCTCGTGGCACGCCGCTCTTCGAAACGATCGTGGTCTTCGAGAACTACCCGATCGATACCTTTGGTCGCCAGGGCAACGGCCAGGTTTTCCAGCGCACCAACTATCCGCTCACACTGCTGGTCGAGCCGGCCGAGGAACTGCTGCTGCGCCTCAGCTACGAGACGCAGCGCTTCGACGAGGCGACGATCGACGGGCTGCTGGAGCGCTTGCAGATTGTGCTGCAAAACATGGTCGATCAGCTTGACGACGCCGTTACCGAGGTCGAGCTGCTGACTGCCGCCGAGCGTCACACGCTGCTCACAACCTGGAACGCGACGGATGTGACGTTTCCGCTCGACGAGTCGTTTCATAGCCTCTTCGAGACGCAGGCGGCGCGCACACCCGAGGCGATCGCGGTCAGCTATGCGGAGCAGCAGCTGACCTACGCCGAGCTGAATCGGCGGGCGAATCGTCTGGCGCGGCAGCTCGTGGCGCAGGGCGTCGGGCCGGATGTCGTGGTGGCGCTGCTGGCCGATCGCGGGCCGGATCTGCTCACCGCCATTCTGGCCGTCTTCAAAGCCGGCGGCGCGTATCTCCCGCTCGATCCGCATCACCCGGCTCAGCGACACATTCAGATCCTGACCCAGAGCGCCAGCCCGGTGGTCCTCGTGGCTGATCCGTTTGTCGACGCGCTGACACAGGCCGTCGCGGAGCTGCCCGACGAATCCCGGCCCACACTGCTGCGCCTGGATGAGCTGCTGAGCGTGCCTCAGGCCGACGAGAACCTGCCGCCGCGATCCTCGGCGCGCAACCTGGCGTATGTGATCTACACCTCGGGCTCGACCGGAGTTCCCAAAGGCGCGATGATCGAGCAGCGCGGTATGCTCAACCATTTGTGGGCCAAGATCGCAGAGTTGCAGCTCAGCGACGCCGACCGGGTAGCGCAGACCGCATCGCAGTGCTTTGATATTTCGGTGTGGCAATTCCTGGCCGCGCTGCTGGTCGGCGGGCAGGTCCAGATCTTCCCGGACGAAGTGGCGTTTGACCCGCACCTGCTGCTTCAGCATGTGGCCCAGGCACGAATCACGATCCTGGAAACCGTGCCCTCACTGCTGCGCGCCATGCTCGACGATGCCGGCGACGGCACACGTGAGCAGCCGGATCTAGCGGCGCTGCGCTGGCTGATTCCCACCGGCGAGGCGCTGCCGCCGGATCTGAGCCATCAGTGGCTGAGCCGGTATCCGACGATTCCGCTGCTCAACGCCTACGGCCCAACCGAATGCTCCGACGATGTCACGCACTATCGGCTCACCACGCCGCCCGCCGAAGATCTGCTGAATATGCCGATCGGCCGGCCGGTGGCGAACATGCGGCTGTATATTCTGGATGACCGACTTCAGCCGGCGCCGGTCGGGATCATTGGCGAGCTGTACATCGGCGGGATCGGCGTTGGGCGCGGCTATCTCAACGATCCCCGCCGCACCGCCGCCCAGTTTGTGCCGGACCCATTCGCGGGCACGACATCAGACCAGGCAACTGGCGCGCGGCTCTACAAAACCGGCGATCTGGCGCACTACCTGCCCGACGGCAACATCGTCTTTTTGGGCCGCGTCGACTACCAGGTCAAGCTGCGCGGCTTTCGCATCGAGCTCGGCGAGATCGAGTCCGTGCTGCGCCAGTACCCCGAAGTCCACGACGCGATCGTGGTCGCACGCGAGGATAGCCTCGGCGATACGCGGCTGGTGGCGTACGTCGTGGGGGAACAAAAGAACAAAGGAACAAAGGAACAACACCCAGAGGGTACCCGAGAACAAAGAACAAAGAACAGAGAACAAGAGCCGGAAGCAGACACGACTCCCCCTTCTCCTGTCGCGACGGGAGAAGGGGGCTGGGGGGATGAGGGCCTCTTCACCAACCTGGGTGAGGGCCTCGCCAGTCTCTCGCTGCTTGATGCGCTGGAGTCGGACACATGGCTCGGCGAGCCAGCCGGAGCGACGGCGGCGATCGAGCCGGATGCGCTACGGAGCTTTATGCAGGAGCGACTGCCTGAGTACATGATCCCGAGCGCGTTTGTGACGCTGCCCGCGCTGCCGTTGACGCCCAACGGCAAAGTCGATCGCAAGGCGCTGCCCGCGCCGGACCTGAGCCGCTCTGAGCTAGACTCGGCTCTGTCTCGGCCCCGCACGCCGACCGAGGAAGTCGTCGCGGCAATCTGGCAGCGCGTGCTGGGTATCGAGCAGGTAGGTATTCACGACAGCTTTTTCAGCCTGGGCGGTCACTCGCTGCTGGCAACCCAGATTCTCTCGCGTGTCCGCGAAACGTTTCAGGTCGAGCTGGCCTTGAGCAATCTTTTCAACACGCCGACGGTCACAGGCATGGCCGAGCAGATCGACCGGGCGAAGCAAACCGCCCATGGGTTGCAGGTGCCGCCGATCGTGCCGGTGCCGCGTACCGGCGATCTGCCGATCTCGTATGCGCAGCAGCGGCTGTGGTTCCTGCATCAGATCGATCCATCCAGCCCGACCTACAACATCCCATCGGCGGTAATGCTGCGCGGCGACGTCGATCTGCGGGCGCTTGAGCGCAGCCTCGACGCGATTGTGCGTCGTCACGAGGCGCTGCGCACCACGTTTCATCTCGTCAATGGACAGCCCGTGCAGCGAGTCGTGCCGGATATCAGCCTGACGCTGCCGGTGATCGATCTCTCCGATCTGCCGTCCGATGAGCAGCAGGCCAGAACCTGGCAGTTCGCGCGCGAGGAGGCGCGACGGCCCTTCGATCTCCAGCACGGCCCGGTTGTTCGCGCCGCGCTGATCAAGCAGGGCGAGCAAGCGTTTGTGCTGCTGGTGACGATGCATCATATCGTCTCGGATGGCTGGTCGACCGGCGTCCTTATTCGCGAGATGGCAGTGTTTTACAAAGCCTTCAGCGACGGCCAGACGCCCGAGCAATCCCCGCTGCCGCCGCTGCCGATCCAGTACGCCGATTACGCGGTCTGGCAGCGCCAGTGGCTGGCCCCCGGCGCGCCCGATGGTGTGCTGGAAACGCAGCAGCACTACTGGAAGCAGCAGCTAAGTGGATCACTGCCGGCGCTGGATCTGCCGACCGATTATCCGCGCCCGGCGACTCAGACTCAGCGCGGCGCAAAAGCGATCGTGCGCTTCCCCAAAGCGCTGATCGACGACCTGACGAGCATCAGCCGCAGCGCTGGCGCGACGCTGTTTATGACGCTGCTGAGCGGATTGAACACGCTGCTCTACCGCTACACCGGCCAGACTGATATTCTGATCGGCACGCCGATCGCCAACCGGCACCACGGCTCGGTCGAGGGCTTGATCGGCATGTTCGTCAACACGCTGGTTCTACGCACTGACCTGGCGGGCAATCCCAGCTTTGAGGATCTGCTGGGCCGCGTGCGCGATGTCGCGCTGGGAGCGTACGGACATCAGGATCTACCCTTCGAGCAGGTCGTCGAGCTGGTCGAGCCGGAGCGCGATCTGAGCCGCACGCCGCTCTTCCAGGTGATGTTCGTGCTCCAAAACGCGCCGATGCCGGGCCCGGAACTGGGCAACCTTTCGATGCTGCCTGTTGAGGTCGACAACAAGACCGCCAAGTTCGACATCTCGTTCGATCTGACCGAGATCGACGACGGCATTATCGGCTTTGTCGAGTACAACACCGATCTCTTCGCTCTCACCACGATCGAGCGCCTGATCCAGCACTTCCAGCAGCTGTTGGAAAGCATCGCCGGCAACCCTGAGCAGCGGATCGGCCGTGTGCCGCTGCTGACCGATGCCGAGCGGCACACGCTGCTGGCCGAGTGGAGTACAATCGCGGCGCCCGTGACGGAGACGCTGCCGCTGCCCGCGCTCTTTGCCGCCCAGGCCGCCCGCACGCCGGACACGATCGCGGTGGTTTTTGGTGATCAACGACTCACCTATCGGGAGCTTGATCGCCGATCGAACCAGCTGGCGCACTATCTGCGCGCTCAAGGTCTGCGGCCCGAGACGCGCGTCGGCGTGTGTTTGGAGCGCTCGCTCCACGTACCGATCGCGCTGCTGGGCATCGCCAAAGCCGGCGGCGTGTTCGTCCCGCTCGATCCGAGCCATCCCGCCGAGCGCCTCCGGTTCATCGTCGACGATGCCGAGATTGCGCTCCTGGTGACTCAGCAGCTGGCCGCGCCGCTACCGGAGCTGGGGAACAGCCGGCTGCGCATGGTCCGGCTCGACGCCGACTGGCCCGCGATCGCCGACCAACCTGTCACGCAGCCCGATGTGGCGCTCTCGCCTGATAACCTGGCCTACATCATCTACACCTCAGGCTCGACCGGACGGCCCAAGGGCGTGCTGGTGACGCATCGCGGCCTCGGCAACCTGGCCGCCGTCCAGCGCCAGGCGTTTGCCCTCGACGGAGAAAGTCGCGTGCTTCAGTTCGCCTCGCTCAGCTTCGACGCGGCGATCTCGGAGATCTTTGTAACGCTGCTGGCGGGCGCGGCGCTGCATCTGGCGCCACAGGATGCGCTGCTGCCCGGCCCGGCGCTCCTGCACACTCTGGAGCAGCAGGCGATCACCACTGTTACGCTGCCGCCCTCGGTTCTGGCGGTGCTGCCCGACGCCGAGCTGCCTGCGCTGCGCACGATCGTTTCGGCGGGTGAGGCGTGTCCTCCCGATGTCGTGGAGCGCTGGCAGGTGTCTCCGAGCGGGCACGAGCGCCGCTTTGTCAACGCCTACGGCCCGACCGAGACCACCGTCTGCGCGACCTACGCGCTGCTCGCGTCCGACGAGCCGGTCACGATCGGCCGTCCGATCGCCGGCGCGCGTGCGTACATTCTCGACTCGCTCGGCCAGCCGGTGCCGGTCGGCGCGCGCGGCGAGCTGGTGATCGGCGGCGTGGGCCTGGCGCGCGGCTATCTCAGCCGCCCGGATCAGACCGCCGAGCGCTTCGTCCCCGATCCCTTCGGCGACGAGCCCGGCGCGCGGCTGTATCGCACGGGCGACCTGGCGCGCTGGCTGGCCGATGGCCGTATCGAGTACCTGGGCCGTCTCGACGATCAGGTCAAGCTGCGCGGCTTCCGCATCGAGCTCGGCGAGATCGAATCCGTGCTGCGCGACCATCCGCTGGTGCGCGAGGCCGCCGTCACGCTGCGCGACGATACGCGGCTGGTGGCGTATGTGGTTGGGGAACAAAAGAACAAAGAACAAAGGAACAAAGAACAACCGGAATTGGCAACTCCCCCTTCTCCTGTCGCAACGGGAGAAGGGGGTTGGGGGGATGAGGGCCTATCCACGGGTGAGGGCCTGATCTCCACGCTCCGCCAGCATCTCCAAGCTCACTTGCCGAGCTACATGATCCCGGCGGCGTTTGTGCAGCTCGACGCGCTGCCGCTCACGCCCAGCGGCAAGCTCGATCGCCGCGCGCTGCCCGCGCCCGAGAAGCGAGCCGGCGCTGAGCAAAGCTATGTCGCGCCGCGCACCGAGCTTGAGCGGCGGCTGGCCGAGATCTGGCAGGAGCTGCTTCAGGTCGAGCATGTCGGCATCAACGACAACTTCTTCGATCTCGGCGGCCACTCGCTGACGATCGTGCAGCTGCATAGCGCCTGCCAGACGCTGATCGAACGCGACATCCCGATGGTCGATCTGTTCAAGTATCCGACAATCAGCGCCCTGGCGGCGTATCTCAGCCAGGAGCAGCCCGCGCCCGCCGTCGGCGATGCCAGGATCGACCGCGTAGGCACGCGGCGCGAATCCACACGCCGCCAGCAGGAGCGCAGACAGCAGCATCGCGCGGCGCGCAGGCACAAGGTAGGCGAAGATGACTAGCACCGAAGGCATGGAGCAGGCGATTGCGATCGTTGGCCTGGCGGGACGATTTCCCCAGAGCCAGGATCTCGATGCATTCTGGCGGCATCTGTGCGACGGCGACGAGCTGATCTCGCACTTCAGCGACGACGAGCTGCTGGCGGCCGGCGTCAACCCGCTGCTGATCCAGCATCCCAGCTACGTCAAAGCCGCTGCAGTGCTGGACAATGTCGAGCTGTTCGACGCCGCCGCATTCGGCTACACACCCCGCGAGGCCGAGATCATCGATCCGCAGCAGCGCTTTTTCCTGGAGTGCGCCTGGGAAGCGCTCGAAGACGCGGGCTACGATCCTGACCGCTATCCGGGCCTGATCGGCGTGTTTGGCGGCACCAGCATGAGCACGTATCTGCTCTTCAATCTGGCCAGCAACCCGGCGCTGCTGTCCGCCGTCGGCGTCAATCAGATCATTCTTTCCAACGATAAGGATCACCTGACGGTACGCGCCGCCTACAAGCTGAACCTGCGCGGCCCCAGCGTGACCGTCCAGACCACCTGCTCGTCCTCGCTGGTGGCGGTGCATCTTGCCTGCCAGAGTCTGCTCAACGGCGAGAGCGACATCGTGCTGGCGGGCGGCGCGTCGATCGGCGTGCCGCAGAAAAGCGGCTACATCTACCAGGAAGGCAACATTCGCTCGCCGGACGGCCACTGTCGCGCGTTTTCCGCCGAGGCCCAGGGCACAGTCAGCGGCTCGGGCGTCGGCATCGTCGTGCTGAAGCGGCTGGCCGACGCGCTGGTCGACGGCGATACGATCCACGCCGTGATTCGCGGCTCCGCGATCAACAACGACGGCGCGGACAAAGTCGGCTACACCGCGCCCAGCGTCAAAGCCCAGGCGGCAGTCGTCGAAGAGGCCCAGGCGATGGCGGGCGTCGAGCCGGAGGAGATCAGCTACATCGAGGCGCACGGCACCGGCACCACGCTTGGCGATCCGATCGAGATCCAGGCGCTGACCGACGCTTTTCGCGGCGGTACCGACCGGAAACAGTTCTGCGCGATCGGCTCGCTCAAGAGCAACATCGGCCATCTCGACGCCGCCGCCGGCATCGCCAGCCTGATCAAGGCTGTGCTGGCGCTCAAGCACCGGCAGATCCCGCCCAGCCTGCACTGTGAGCGCACCAATCCACGCATCGATTTTGCCGGCAGCCCGTTTTTCGTCAACACGCGGCTGCGCGAGTGGGAGGCGGACGGCCCGCGCCTGGCCGGCGTGAGCTCGTTCGGCATGGGCGGCGCGAACGCACACGTCGTGCTGGAAGAAGCGCCGCCGCGCGAGTCGTCGGGGCCGGCGCGGCCGTGGCAGGTGCTCACGCTTTCGGCCAAAACCGGCACCGCGCTCGACGCCATGACCGCGAATCTCGCCGCTTATCTGAAGCAACATCGCGAGCTTGCGCTGGCCGACGTGGCCTACACGCTCAGCCTGGGCCGGCGCATCTTCAACCACCGCCGCATCGTCGTGTGCCGCGACCTTGACGATGCAGCCGAGACGCTCGCGGCGCGCGATGCCACGCGCATCTTCTCCTACTACCAGGAGCAGCAGCGGCGACCGGTGGCGTTTATGTTCTCCGGCCAGGGCGCGCAGTATCCCCAGATGGGCGCGGATCTTTACCGCAGCGAGCCGCTGTTCCAGGCGCAGATCGATCGCTGCTGTGAGCTGCTTGAGCCGGATTTAGGGCTCGATCTACGCCAGCTGCTGTATCCTGAAGCCGATCGATTAGACGCGGCGCGTGAGCAGCTCAACCAGACGCAGCTTACACAGCCGGCGCTGTTTGTGATCGAGTACGCGCTGGCGCAGCTCTGGATCTCGTGGGGCATCAAGCCGAGCGCGCTGATCGGCCACTCG
>DASWTW010000281.1:0-12004 GCA_036401895.1 Herpetosiphonaceae bacterium
CGACTCGCGCACAATCAGGTTGGTGCCGACGGTAATACCCTGCGGCGGCTGCTGATCACCCTTGATCCGCGCCATCAAGCGCTGCACGCCGATGCGGCCCAGGCTGCGCGGATGATTATGGATCGTCGTCAGCGGCGGACGAATCAGCCGCATCGGCGCCAGGTCGTCGAAGCCCACAATCGAGATGTCGTCGGGCACGCGCAGGTTGAAATCGGCGAGCTGCTCGATGACAAAGGCCGCGTAGGCGTCGTGCGCGCAGAAAAACGCCGTCGGGCGCGGCTGCTGCGCCAGAATCTCGCGCAGCATGGCCGAGATCGCGGGCCGCTCCCAGACCACTTCGATCGGCTCCAGCGGCTGGATACCCGCGCGCAGACAGGCCGTGTGATAGCCGCGATAGCGCTCGGCAAAGCTCGGCGCGCTCAAGATGCCGGCCACCATCGCGATATGCTGATGGCCCAGCTCGATCAGGTGCCGCGTTACCAGAAAGCCGCCACCGAAATCGTCGGCCATCACCGAGTCGTAGGGCTGGCCCGGAATCACGTTGTCGACCAGCACGATCGGTCGCCCGACCTCGGCGGCCACGCGATCGACCAGCTCAGGCGCGTAGGCTCCGACCAGCAGCACGCCGCCGAGATCGGGATCTTGCAGCGCCGAGGGCAGCGGCAGATGCTCCGCAAAGCCATGCTGCAACACCGTAAAGCTCAGCCGGGCCTTGCGCTCGCCGCACTCTTGCTCGGCGCCGCCCAGCACCTCGCCATAAAACGGATTGGCCGTCACCGGATGATCGCCGGTATCGGGCATAACAAAGACCAGACGGCTAATGCCGGGCTGCTCCGCGCGGGCGACACGCGGCGTATGCACATAGTTCAGCTCACGCGCCGCAGCCAGCACGCGCTCGCGGGTTTCGCGGGGAATGCTTTCGTCACCACGGAGGGCCAGCGATACCGTCGTTGGCGAGAGCTGGGCCCGTTCCGCGACCATCCGAATGTTGGGTTTGAGCCGCGAAGATGAGTCCGCCGCCATAGTTCAACCCTTGCCCTTTCAAATCGGCTGCCGCATGAGCGGATTTGAAAGCAAAATACGGCCACTTCGATCGATTCTTCTGGACTACCTCTGATTGTACAGTTGACAGATGGGCATGTCAACTATATGTTTAGTAAATACACTACTTGACAGTGTACTGTACATAGCGTATATTCACTTTATATACAATTTACTTGTTTACTAAACAAACAGTAACAAGGAGGGCTCAGGCGAATCTCGTAGAGCTGCGGCCGGCAGCGTGTGAGCGACCAATCCTGCTTTCCTCAAGCTACTTCAGGATTGCTCACATCCACCCGCCGTCGCACACGGCAACACTCCTACTCGTACGTCAGAAGCGATGCGCAACTTAATATGCTCCAAGGAGGAGCCAGTGCTATGAAAAAGCAACCGCGCCAGGTCGTTCGACCGTTTTCCAAGCACACAATGCTTGGAGTCTGCACGATTCTGCTCCTGACTCTGATAACCGCGTGCGGCTCGCCCGCTCCGGCAGCCAATACCGGAGCATCGGCGGCTCCCGCCAGCCATGCATCGGCCGCCGCCTCACCCGCCGCCTCGACCAGCACATCTGGCAACGCCGCATCCGGCAGCCCCACGACGATCAACTGGATCATCTGGGCCGACGACATCGCCAACGATAAAAACCTGAACGCCGAAGTCAAACTGTTCAACGACTCGCACCCTGACGTGCAGGTAAAGCTGATCGGCGCGACCTGGAACGACTACACGCCCAAGATCCAGGCGATGACCGCCGCCGGTACGCCGCCGGATGTGATCTCGATCCAGAGCGAGGCCGATTTTGTTTCCAAAGGCTTTATGCTGCCGCTGGACGATCTGATCAAGCAGGAAAGCCTGGACACCAATCGCTTCTTCCCCGGCGCGCTCACACCGGCCTACGACGGCAAAATCTACGGCCTGCGCCACGACAACGCCTACTGGATGCTCTACTATAACAAAGATCTGTTTGACGCCGCCGGTGTTGCGTATCCGCCCGCCGAAGGCTACACGATCGATCAGTTTATGGAAACGGCGTGCAAGCTGTCCAAGGCCGATCAAGGCCAGTGGGGCATGCATAACCTGCACTGGCTGAACGGCATTCTGGCGCAGCAGCAAGGCATGCCCTACCTTGAGATGGTCGACGGCGTGCCGCAGTATCGCATCGACGATCCCCAGACGCTGGCCTTCTACCAGAAAGTCGCCGATTTCATCAACAAGCAGAACTGCCAGCCGACCGCCGATCAAAGCACCTCACTGGGCGGCGCCGATCCATTCCTGGCCGGCAAGGCGGCGATGTCGTTCAACGGCAACTGGGGCTTCGGCAACGTCAAAGAGAACGCCAAGTTCAACTGGGATGTCGCGCCGATCCCTGGAGTCAAGCAGCCCAACGTCGGCATGAAGATCGGCATCGCCGCGACCAGCCAGAATCAAGCTGCCGCCTGGACTTTCCTCAAGTGGCTGACCTACGAGCCCGAGGCGACGCGCTTCCGCTCCGAGCACGGCATGGGCCAGCCCGCGATCAACGATCAGCAGGCCGTCGATACGTTCCTGAACGGTCCGGTCTCGCCCGCAGGTCTGCCGAAGGTCTTCGAGGCGCTCTCGAAGCCCGAGAACACGCTGACTGTGCTGGACGTGCCTGGTGCTTCCGAGGCCAACAACATTATCAATCCGGTGTCGGATGAGGTGATGAACGGCCAGAGCCAGGCCGCCGATGTGATCCCGGCAGCAGTGCCCCAGGCCAATGAGATCCTGGCCGAGAGTTGGAAGAAGGCCAACGGCCAGTAGGCCGACTGTGGCGACGGGGAAGGCTGCCCATGTGCTCAGCCTTCCCTGCAACCTGATCGCCGCGCCCGCCGTGCAGACACAAGGACCGTTCTATGGCTACGATCAATAATCGCAATGCTGTGACCGCCGCCGGCACCAAGCAGCGGCGCGGCCGGCCTCGGATGTCGGCGCTGGCGCGGCGTGAGGCGATAGCTGCCTACCTGTTCACTGCGCCCTTCGCGATCGGCTTTCTGCTCTTCACCGCCTTTCCGATGCTGTTTTCGCTCTACATGAGCTTCCACGATTGGAACATCACCAGCCCGCCGGTGTGGGTCGGCACCGAAAACTACGCGCGCATCTTCGACGATCCGCTGGTGCGCACCTCGGCCTATAACACGCTCTACTACGTGCTCTTCAGCGTGCCGATCGGCCTGGCGCTGAGCTTCGCGCTGGCGATGCTGCTCAATCAGCGCGTGCGCGGCGAGGGCATCTGGCGCACATTGTTTTATCTGCCCTCGGTCGTGCCCGCCGTCGCGACGACGATTCTGTGGATGTTTATCTTCAACACCGACTTCGGCCTGCTGAACTCGGTGCTCGTGCCGCTGGGCATCCAAAAGATCAAGTGGCTCGGCGACCCGTCGTTTACCAAGCCCTCGCTGATCATTATGAGCCTGTGGGGCGCGGGCGGCGGCACGGTGATCTTTCTGGCCGCGCTCAAGAACGTGCCGATGGAGCTGTACGAGGCCGCCACCATCGACGGCGCGAACGCCTGGCATCGCTTCCGGCACATCACGATCCCGATGGTCTCGCCGGCGCTCTTCTTCCAGCTGATCATCAGCGTGATCGGCACGTTGCAGATCTTCACCCAGGCGTATGTGCTGGTCGGCCGCAACTCGACCTCGTTCGGCGGTGTGCGCAACTCGCTGTTGTTTTTCGTGCCCTATCTTTATCAGAATGCCTTTCGGTTCTTCAAGCTCGGCTATGCCTCGGCGCTGGCGTGGGTCTTGTTCATTGTGATCTTGGTAATCACGCTGATTCAGTTCAAAACTCTGGGCAGCCGCGTGTATTACGAGTTCGATCAGCGGAGGTAATGCCATGCAGCTGACCAGACCGCAGCCCGTGACCACAGCCGCACCGCGCATCTCGCGCACGCTGCGGCAGCTCCCGATCTACGCCGTGCTGACCGGCTTCAGCATCGTCTTTTTGATCCCGTTCTACTGGCTTCTGCTCAGCTCGGTCAAGCAGGAAAGCCAGATCTTTAGCTGGCCGCCGACCTGGGTTCCCGATCCGTTCTGGCCGCAAAATTACGCGCGCATGTTTGAGCTGGTGCCGATGACGACCTATCTCGCCAATACGCTCAAAGTCACCGCGTTCGGTGTCACCGGCACCGTCCTCACGTCGGCGCTGGTCGGCTATGGCTTTGCCCGGCTGCGCGCGCCCGGCCTCAATATTCTGTTCGGCATCTGTCTGGCAACGCTGATGCTGCCCTCGCAGGTGACAATGATTCCGGTCTTTCTGATCTTCAGCCGGCTCGGCTGGATCGATACGCATCTGCCGCTGTGGGTGCCGGCCTGGTTCGGCGGTGGCGCGTGGAATATCTTTTTGTTCCGCCAGTTCTTCGCGTCGATTCCGCGCGAGCTGGAGGAGGCGGCCATGCTCGACGGCGCCGGCCGGCTGCATATTTTCTGGCGCATCATTCTGCCCAACTCCAAGGCCGTGCTGGCCGTGGTGACGGTCTTCGCGATCCAGGGCTTCTGGACCGATATTTTCAACCCGGTGATCTACCTCAACACGCGCGAGAACTATACGCTGGCGCTGGGCGTGACGAATATGATCGGCGCGCAGGTGACGCGCTTCGGCCCGCTGATGGCCGCCTCGGTGCTGATGACTGTGCCGATGATCCTGCTCTACTTTTTTGTACAGCGCTACATCGCCGAGGGTGTGGTGATGAGCGGCGTCAAAGGCTAGGAGAGAACCCAGAACCTAGAACCCAGAACCTAGAACCGGGAAAGTACCTCCGATCCCCTCGCCTGCGGCAACCGAGGCGGAGGCCCGCCGAGGTTCGGGGAAGGGGTGCTGAACGAAGTGACGCGGGGTGAGGGCCTTGTTCTTTGTTCTTTATCGGAGCGCCCCCCGTTTGCTTGTGACAAAGGAGACACACGTATGCGAGTGACGAGCAGATTCGTGATCGTGTCGCTGGTGGCCTGCCTGCTGGGGATTTGTGCTCAGGCCGCCGGCGCCCAATCGACTGTTGGCGGGCAGCAGCGCTACACCTGGCGCAATGTGGAGATCGTCGGCGGCGGCTTTGTGACCGGCATTGTGTTCAATCCCACGCAGCGCGATCTGGTGTATGCGCGCACCGACATCGGCGGCGCGTACCGGCTTGACCCGGCGACCAGACGCTGGATTCCGCTGACCGATTGGGTAAGCTTTGAAGAGTGGAACCTGCTGGGCATCGAAAGCCTGGCCACCGATCCGGTCGATCCCCGGCGCGTGTACCTGGCTGCCGGCACCTACACCAACGACTGGTCGCCGATGAACGGCGCGATCCTGCGCTCCAAAGATCAGGGCGCGACCTGGCAGCGCACGGATCTGCCCTTCAAGCTCGGCGGCAATATGCCCGGCCGCTCGATGGGTGAGCGGCTCGCGGTGGACCCCAACGACAACCGGGTGCTGTATTTTGGCACGCGCAGTCAGGGTCTATGGAAGAGCATCGACTACGGCGCGACCTGGGCGCGCATCACCAGCTTCCCGACGACCGGCGATTACAAAGACAGCTTCTTCAACGATAGCATCGGCGTCGTGTGGGTGGTCTTCGATCCGCGCACCGGCGCGCCCGGCAGCGCCACGCAGACGATCTACGCGGGCGTCGTCGATACGCAGGCCGCGATCTACCGCAGCACAGATGGCGGTGTCAGCTGGTCCGCCGTGCCCGGACAGCCTGCCGCCGGATATTTTCCCCATCACGGCGCGCTCGACACAAGCGGACAGCTATACATCACGTATGGCAATACTCCCGGCCCGTACGACATCACCAAAGGCGCGGTGTGGAAGTACGATACCGAAGCCGGAAGCTGGACCAATATCAGCCCGATTCCAGGTGATAACTTCGGCTACGGCGGCCTCGCGCTTGACGCTCAGCACCCCGGCACGCTGATGGTCGCGTCGATGAACCAGTGGTGGCCCGACGATAATCTTTACCGCAGCACCGACGGCGGCGCGACCTGGACCGCGCTCTGGACCTGGGGTAACTATCCCGATCGCAATTTGCGCTACACCCACGATATTTCGGCATCGCCATGGCTGACCTTCGGCGAGACCAAAGCGCCGCCCGAGATCTCGCCCAAGCTCGGCTGGATGATCGGCGACCTGGAGATCGATCCGCACAACGCCGATCGGATGATGTACGGAACCGGCGCAACGATCTACGGCAGCGAGAATCTTACGGCACTGGATCGCGGCGGCACTGTTCAGATCGCGGTCAAGGCGCAAGGGCTGGAAGAAACTGCTGTGCTTGGCCTGATCAGCCCGCCCACCGGCGCGCATCTGGTCAGCGCTCTGGGCGACATCGCCGGCTTCCGCCACGACGATCTGACGGCTGCTCCCGCGTGGTCCACCAGCTTATCCTTCGGCACCGTCACCAGCATTGATTATGCGGAGCGACGGCCAGGCTTTATGGCGCGGGTCGGCTTTCCCGGCGTCAACACAACCGTCAAGGCGCTGGCGTGCTCATCCGACGGCGGCACAAGCTGGACTCATGCGGCGAGTGAGCCAGCCAGCGGCGTTACCGGCGGCACGGTCGCCGTCGCAGCCGATGCCGGCGCGATCGTGTGGAGCGGCACCAGCGCCGGTGTGAATGTCACGCGCGACTGCGGCACGAGCTGGACGGCCAGCACCGGCATTCCCGGCGGTGTAACCGTCATCGCCGATCGTGTCAATCCAGCCAAATTCTACGGCTTCGATCCGGCGACCGGCACGCTGTATATGAGCAGTGACGGCGGCGTCAGCTTTACCGTACGAGAAACCGGACTACCAATCACCACTCACGCGCAGCTCGACGCCGTACCAAAGGAGCAGGGCGAGCTGTGGCTGTCGGCGGGCGAGCACGGGCTATACTACTCCAAAAACAGCGGCGCGAAATGGACCAGAGTAGCCAAAATACAGGAGTCATACACGCTTGGCTTCGGCAAAGCCGCGCCCGGCCAGAAACACATGGCGATCTTCCTGAGCGGTAAGGTCAACGGTGTACGTGGCGTGTATCGCTCCGACGACGGCGGCGCGTCCTGGGTGCGCATCAACGACGGTCAGCATCAGTATGGCGCGATCAATCAAACCATCACCGGCGATCCGCGCATCTATGGCCGCGTATATCTCGGCACCAACGGACGCGGCATCCTGTATGCCGATCCGGTCAAGTAAGCGCTTTCCCATGCTGGCACAGCGGCGAGAACGTATATCTCGCCGCTGCTTTTTGTTTGCCGGCAGCGCGTGAGGTCGCCCGCAGCACAGCGCCAGTCGTCACCCCAGCCAATACATTATGTCGAATAAAACCAGGAATTGAGTAATGTGGCTGTGGCATCGGGCTTTGCGGGTGCTTGACATGGTTATTAATTTTGTTTATATTTAATCAAGCATCCAAGAGGAATATAGCGTATTGCTGGTTAATCGTACACAACACCCTTATAAATAATAACACAAACGCTCTTTGTGAACGCATGTGCCACAGAGTAATCAAGAGCACAGTTAAGATCAAATCTTCGCTCAGAACATATACAATGTCGTATATAACAAACTAAGATGTTACTGATCTGTATTAGTATCCGACGAAAATAACTATACAACGTCTAATATAGTTCCTCGTTATCCCTCTGCCCTACATACAAGATAATCTTTGTAATCGCCTAGCCATAGGCGTATTCCGTGGTGCTGCTAGCAACCTAAAACATTACTGACAAGCTAATATCTATACTTCTCGGCACGATTCTACATCATCATCACGGACGATCGTTCTGCTTGAGAAGGATAGTGGACAACAAACTACTGCTTTTGTCCTCGATAGGCAAGCGAACACCGGCGTTCGTCGATATGTAAAACTCATCGCTTCACATTACCGAACATGTTCGGCTATTGTATGTATTCCGAGCGCTCGTGGTGTGATTATTGTGTGCGCTTGAGCTACGTTCCGGCTCGATTTGCCATGGACTAAGATTTTTATGGCGGCGTTTACGCTTTCAGAGAAAAATAAAAACTACTTATATCGGGTATAGTTTATGCGTAGGTCGAGATAAAAGCTGCAAAATCATATTTAAATAACTATATGCGATCGAAAGTTTTCATGCTCCAATTCCTGAACTCCTAGCACATTCGTCCAAAGAGGTTGGTAATGAGTAGCTTCCCAGCGGATCATACACTACACACGAGTGAAGCCTATACACCCACAGCCCAGACCATCGTCGTCACGGCCACCTTTACCGCCGAGCCCATCGCCGACGTGCTCGACTTCTGGCTCGACGCGCTTGGTATCGCGGCCAATGTTGAATTTGCGCCCTACCAGCAGGTCTTTCAACAGCTGCTCGATCCCGATAGCGCGATCGCCCGCAACCGAAACGGCTTCAACATCTTGCTGGTACGCTGGGAAGATTGGCAGCAGCGCGACGATCAGCAGGCCGCGCTCGATCCTTCCGATCGCGCCACGGCGATCGCGGAGCACGGACGACAGTTTGTCGACACGCTGAAAACTGTCGCCGAGCGCTCGCCGGCTCGCTTCCTGGTCTGCATCTGCCCCCAAACGCCCACCGACGAGCAGCGCTCCGCCGCGCTCTACGACGAGCTGAGCGCGTACGCCCGAGCCGAGCTGGAGCGTGCCGGCAATGTGTGGCTGCTTTCCGATGAGCAGATCCAGGCGCGCTATCCTGTCGCCGACTACTACGACGCCCACAGCGATGCGCTGGGTCATATTCCGTTCACGCCCCACTTTTTCACCGCTCTCGGTACGGCCATCGCCCGCACAATCTCGGCGCTGCTGAATCCGCCGACCAAAGTCGTGGTGCTCGACTGCGATCATACGCTGTGGGGCGGCGTGTGTGGCGAGGACGGCCCGCTCGGCATCGTGCTTGACGAGCCGCATCTCGCGCTTCAGCGCTTTATCGTCGCGCTGCACGACGCGGGCATGCTGATCTGTCTATGCAGCAAAAATACCGAGGAGGATGTGATCGCGGTCTTCGATCAGCGCAGCGACATGGTGCTCAAGCGCGATCATCTTGTCGCCTCGCGGATCAACTGGCGGGCTAAATCCGAGAATCTTCAGGCGCTGGCGGCCGAGCTTCAGCTTGGCCTCGACAGCTTCATTTTTCTCGACGATAACCCGCTGGAATGCGCGGAGGTCCAGGCGTCCTGCCCCGAGGTACTGACGCTCCAGCTGCCTGCGGACCCCGGCCAGATCGCGCCGTTCCTCGATCATGTGTGGGCCTTCGATCGTACGCGTGTCACCGCCGAGGACACCCGGCGCACGGCCATGTACCAGCAGAACCTGGCGCGTGAGCGCGCGCGCTCAACTGCGCTCACGCTTGAGGATTTTCTGGCCGACCTCCAGCTCAACATCCAGATCACGCCGCTGACGCTGGCCACGCTCCCGCGTGTGGCCCAGCTAACCCAGCGCACCAACCAGTTCAACCTGACGACAACCCGCCGCTCCGAGGGCGAGATCCAGGCTTTTTGTCAGGCGGGCGGCACCGGCTGGACCGTGGAGGTCGCCGATCGGTTTGGCGACTACGGGCTGGTCGGCGTGCTGCTCTTTACCACCGACGCCGACGCAATCACGGTCGATACCTGGCTGCTGAGCTGCCGCGTGCTGGGTAAGCGCGTCGAGCATCACATGCTGGCGCGGCTGGGAGAGCTGGCGCAGGAGCGTGGCCTGAGCCGCGTGAATCTGCGCTACATCACCACGGCGAAGAACCAGCCGGCGCGCGATTTTCTGGAAAGCATCGGCGGTGAGCTTAAGACAGCAACCGACGACGGCGCGGCGTTCAGCTTGCCGAGCGATGTCGCGGCCACGACACTGGCCCGCCGCATCACAACACCACGCCCGGCAACCGATGTGGTTATCGCCCGGCAGGATGTGCTGCGCCCCACGAGCCAGCCGATCGCGGCGGCGCGCTCCCGAACTTCGCTCATGCAGCAGATCGGAGTGGAGCTCCAGAGCGTGGAGCAGATCCACGCGTCGATCGCGGCGCGTCGGCTGCGCAGCCGGGCGGATATGGGCGGCGCGTTCGTCGCGCCCGAGACCGAGACCGAGCGGCAGCTGAGCGCGATCTGGACCGACGTGCTTGGCCTGGATCGCGTCGGACGGCACGACAGCTTTTTCGCGCTGGGCGGCCAATCGCTGCTCGGCACACGCCTGCTCTCACGCGTGCGCGGCGTCTTTCAGGTCGAGCTGTCGCAGGTCGCGCTCTTCGAAACGCCAACGCTCAGCGCGCTGGCCGAGCGGATCGACATGGCTCGCAACAAGCAGACCGGCAGCAGCGCCACAGCGTCAATCCCAAGCCTGCCGCGCCGGAGGCCGGCGACATCCTTTCCGGTATCGTTCGCGCAGCAGCGGCTGTGGTTCCTGGAGCAGCTTCAGACCAACGGTCAGGCCTACAACGATTGGATCGCGCTCCAGCTCACAGGTCCACTGAACGTGCCGGTGCTTGAGGCCGGGCTCAACACGATCATCCAGCGCCACGAAACACTGCGCACAACGTTTCCGATCGAGGGCAGCACGGTTGTACAGCGCGTTGGCCCGCCGCAGCCGCTGGCGCTGACTCGCATCGATCTTCAGGATACTCCGGCGGCGGATCGTGAGGCCGCGCTGATCCAGCGGGCGCAGCAGCAGCTCGCGGAGCCCTTCGATCTGGCGCAGGGGCCGCTCTTCCGCGCAGCGCTTTTCCGCCTTGGCGACGCCTCGCATCTGCTGCTGATGTGGATGCAGCATATCGTCTCCGATGGCTGGAGCTGGGGCGTACTCTGCCGCGAGCTGAGCGCCTACTACGGGAGTGCGATCGCGGGAACACCGGCGACATTGCCCGCGCTGCCGATCCAGTACGCCGATTATGCCGTCTGGCAGCGCGAGTATCTTCACAGCAGCGTGCGCGACGCTCAGATCGATTACTGGCGTCAGCAGCTGGCCAATCTGCCGGTGCTGGAGCTGCCGACCGATCATCCGCGTCCGGCGGTCATTTCACCGGCCGGCGATAGCCTGTTCTTCCAGTTTCCCGCCGATCTGACCGCCGCGCTGAGCGCCTTCACGCAGCGCGAAGGCGTGACGCTGTTCATGACCGGCCTGGCTGCTTTGCAGGTGCTGCTGGCGCGCTACAGCGGCCAGAGCGACATCGCGGTGGGCACGCCGATCGCCAATCGCACACGGCACGAGACTGAAGATCTGATCGGCTGCTTTGTGAACACGCTGGTGCTGCGCTCGCGGCTGTCGCTGCATGGCAGCGTCCGCGATCTGCTGCGACATGTGCGGTCTGTCGCGCTGGAAGCCTACGCTCACCAGGACGTGCCGTTCGAGGAGGTTGTAGATGCGTTGCAGCCCGAGCGCGATCTGAGCCGCACGCCGCTCTTCCAGGTGATGTTTGTGCTTCAGAACGCGCCGCTGACTCCGCTGACGCTGCCTGATGTGGCGATCGAGCGCTTCCAGCTGCCCAGCACAACCAGCAAGTTCGATCTGACGCTGACCCTGGAAGAAATGCCCGATGGCATCAGCGGCAATATCGAGTACAGCACCGCGCTCTTCGATCGGCCGACGATCGCGCGGCTGGTGGCGCACTTCCAGACGCTGCTCGCCGGGATTGTCGCCGATCCCGAACAGCCCGTTGGCCGTCTGCCGCTGCTGTCGGCGGCGGAGCGGCACGCGCTGCTGGTGACCCGCCAGCCCTCAGCGGTAGCGACGCCCGTTGCGCAGTGTCTGCATCAGATCTTTGAGGCGCAGGCTGCGCGCACGCCCCAGCGCATTGCCGTCAGCCACGACCACGATCAGCTGACCTACCAGCAGCTCGACGCGCGCGCCAACCAGCTGGCGCGCTATCTCCGGCGCCTGGGCGTGCAGCCCGAGACCCGCGTCGGCTTGTATTTGGAACGCTCACTGGATCTCCTCGTCGGCCTGCTGGGCATTCTCAAAGCCGGCGCCGCCTACGTCCCGATCGATCCCACCTATCCCGTC
>DASWTW010000282.1:0-11824 GCA_036401895.1 Herpetosiphonaceae bacterium
CTGCGACCGGGCGATGCTATCAATCTCCCCGGACAGCATGTTGTTCTGTTCGATAAGGTGGATCAGAACGGCGTGTGGGTGTACGAAGCCACGACCTGGGGCAGTCGCGACCGCGTCATCTATCGCAACTTTCCATGGAGCCGCTTCGATGGCTGGACACCGCTGCGCTACCGCTGGGTCGCGGACTGAGCATCGCTCAAACGTGAGCTATTGTTTTGGCCGCAGCGTCCAGCACAGCGCCCTTCTGCACCGGCTGTACGATCGCGGGTACTTTCGTGAGCGCTGTCACGATGTGGGTAGATCCTGCCTGGCTGCTCACAGATGACGCAGTCGTACGACGCTGACCTGAGCTGCCGGATATGCGAGGACCGCCTAGGCTGCGCGGTCCTCGTTGGGCGTGGCAGAGAGCAGATAGCCCGTGCTGCGTACCGTCAAAATATAGCGCGGATTCGACGGATCTGGCTCCAGCTTCTGGCGCAGATGATACATGTGGGGCTTGATCAGCTCCACAGCCTCGATCGCGCTGGCCTCGTAGCCCTGCGCGCACTGCACGATCTGCTGGTAGCTCATCACCTGGCCGGCCTGCTGTGCCAGGCAGACCAGAATGCGAAACTCGGTCGGCGTGAGATTCAAGGTTTGATCGCCGCGGCGCACAGTTTGATTCCAGGTCGAGATCTGGAGATCGCCCACCGAAAGCCAGCGCTCGCCGGACTCGGCTCGCTGCTGATCGGCGCTCTGGCCACCGCCGAGCTCGCTCACGACCGATTGCAGCATGGTCAGCAGCTGCTGCTTGCGGCGATTCTCCTGCTGCTGAGTCAGCGCCGCCGCCACGCGATCGAGCACATCGCGCGGGCTCACGGTTTTGAGCATGTAGTCGAAGACGCCGATATGCATGCCTTCCAGCGCGCTGTCGAGCGAGCCGTGGCCGGTCAACATAATAATCGCAACCTCGGGCTGTAGCTCACGGGCGCGCTGCGCCACGTCGATGCCGCTCAAGCCCGGCATTTTCAGATCCAGCAGCAGCAGATCGAAAGGCCGCTGATGGATCAGCGCCAGCGCGGCCTCACCATTCTCGGCGGTGATGACCTCATAGCCACGGCGGCGCAGCAGATCGCTCATGGTGAGGCGAATCGGCTCTTCGTCGTCAACGACCAGCACACGGGCCGGTTCCTGGCTCATACCTGTACTCCTTTGGCTAAACAGTAGCTTCGTACGGCAGTACAATCCGAAACGTGCTGCCCTCGCCGACGCTGCTCACAACCTCGATGCGCCCGCCGTGCTGTGTGACGATATGCGCGCTGATCGAGAGGCCCAGGCCGGTGCCGTTGGGCTTATTCGTCCAGAATGGCTCAAACAAATGCTCGCGCGCCTCCTCGGGAATGCCGATGCCGGTATCCTGAATCTCGATCAGCGCGACCGTCGGCCCGGCCTCGGTTCGCACGGTCAAGGTGCCGCTGTCGGGCATGGCGTCGATGGCGTTGAGGATCAGATTCAGGAAGACTTGTCGCAGCTGATCGGCGTTGCAGATCACGGGCGGCAGATCGTGGGCGGGCGCGAAGATCATGTTGATCGCGCCGTGCCGCAGATTAAAGCCGGCCAGTGCCATAGTTTCTTCGAGCAGCTGGTTGAGATCGTTTTTGGCCATCTCGCCGGGTGTGGGCCGGTAGAAATCGCGCATCCGCTCGATGATCCGCGCGATGCGGGTCAACTGCTCGCTGGCCATCATCAGATACGGCGATGATTGCGCCTCGGCTGGGAGATCTTCTTCCAGCAAAAACAGGCTGTTGCGGGCGGCGTAGAGCGGATTGTTGATCTCGTGCGCGATCGACGCGGCCAGCTGTCCCACCGCCGCCAGCCGCGCCGCCTGAAGCATGCCGGCCTCGGCGTAGTTGAGCCGCTCGACCATGGTTCGCTGCTGCTCTTCCAGATGCGCGAGCTGGCTGGAAAGATTGGCCTGGCGCTGCCGGTTGTGCTCTTCCAGGATCGCAACGGCCGTGAGATTGGCCAGGCCCTCAAGCGTGGCGCGCTCCTCGACGGCGAACGGTCCCACGCCCTCGATACGCAGCAGCAGCAGCACGCCGATCGGCTGCTCGTGGGCCAGCAGCGGCAGCGCGACGGCTCCGGTCGGCGGTGCCTCCAGCTCCAATAGCCGCAGCGCCTGCTCACGATCGCCGTTGGACATCTCTGACACCAGCGCCTCAAACGCGGCCACGGAGTCGACGATCTGAAGGCGGCGGCTGGTAAACGCCAGGCCGACCAGGCCGACATCTGCGGCGCGAGTGAAGCTCGGCAGCTGGCTAAAACCCGCGCTGGCTCGCAGCGCCAGGCGCTGGCCCTCGTCTTCCGAAAGATAGATCGCGCCGCGCTGAGCGTTGGGCAGCAGCGACAGTGCATGGCTGAGCGCGCGCTGAAGCACGGCATCCAGGCTGCGCGCGCCGAACAGCTCGCGGCTAAACGTCAGCAGCGTGTTCAGGTGTGCTGTGCGGCGCTGCACCTGGCGCTCAAGCTCCTCCGCCGCCCGTTTACGCTCGGTGACGTCGCGCAGAATAACAGTGAATGTTTTCTCGGGGCCAACGCTCAGCTGCGAGATCGAGGCCTCGGCGGGAAACTCTTCGCCGCTCCGGCGCAGCCCGAAGATCTCGCGGCGCTCGCCCATGCGCCGGGCAACCTGCGCCGACTCGCCAAAGAGCCGGACGTGCTGGCTGTGAACGTGACGAAAGCGCTCAGGGATCAAGATGTCGATCGGCTGGCCCAGCACATCGCTGGCGCTATAGCCAAAGATCTTTTCCGCGCCCTGGTTAAAGAGCTGGATCTGCTGCCGCTCGTCGAGCGAGATAATCGCGTCCTCGGCAATATCCACCACGCCGGCGAGCCGGGCCTGTGAGGCGCGCAACTCTTCCTCGAAGAGCTTACGCTCCGTCACATCACGGATCACGCTCGTAACGAGCAGGCCATCGGTGGTGTGCAGCGGGCTCAGGCTTACCTCGACCGGAAACTCCGAGCCGTCTTTACGCCGGGCAACCAGGTCCATGCCCGCGCCCATTGGACGCGCACGGGGATCGGCGCTGTAGCCGCGGCGATACGCCTCATGCTGAATCTGAAATCGTGATGGTATCAGCATCTCGACCGGCTGTCCGATTAGCTCGTGCTGTGCGTAGCCGAACAGCGACTCAGCTTTTTGGTTGGCGATCACCATCCGCCCATCATGATCGGCGATCACGATCGCATCCGGCGCGGCGTGCAGCAGCGCTTGAAACGTCGGCTCCGACTGGAATTGCTGCACCGCCTCAGCCTCCGGCAGGTCGACAATCTGCTCAGGCTGCGATTCGTGTTGCATGTGCGATCGGCGCTGGGCTGCCTTCCCCATCAGCTTCCTTCTTCCTCAAAAGTAAAGGTCTCGGTAGTGAGTTGCCAGCTATGATACTCATTTATCCATGACCGAGCAACATGCGCGGGTTGTGCTGTTAACACCGGAGGTGAGTGTATAACCACCTTCGGCGCGTGGCGGCTGCCTATACTACAAGAACATTCTTTGATTGATAGGGTTGATGGTCATGGCAGTGCATGTGTTAATTGTTGATGCAGATCCGAGCGCGGCGACTGTGACCGGCGCAGTCGTGAGGCGGATCGCGCCCGACGCGATCGTCGAGCATGAGCTAGGCCTGGACCCGGAGCAGCTGCGGCGCCAGGTGATCAAGCCGGACGTGCTGATCATCGATCCGGCAGCCCATACATTTCGGGCTCTGCATCTGCTGCGCCAGTGTAAGGCAGATCTGCCGGCAACGCGGGTGGTTATTCTGGCGTCGGCGCCGACACCTGCGCTGCGAACTGCCGCGCGGCATCTGGAGATCGAGGCGTATCTGGAAAAGCCCGCCACGCTGGCGAAGCTGATGGAGAAGCTGCGTGAAGTGCTGGTTGTCCAGGATCAAGTGCCTGCGCCGACGCTGCCGGTGATGCAGCCTTAAGGTACGCTACAAACCAACGCAGCGCCACTACCCCCGTAGCGACGCTGCTGGCTATGGCGCTGTGTCTTACAGATATTCTTCGATCGCCGAGGCGAGAAACTCGGAGTAGTGCTCGAACGTGCGCGGAAAGCCGTTCGTCACTTCATCGCCTTCCATATAATAGTAGGTTGGCGGATCGTCGCCCTCGCTGGTGCGGAAGAACAAGAACTGGTAGCCGGCGTACAGAAACACGAACGCATCGGCTGGCAGCGGTGTCGCTACATTGTTCTGAGCCAGCAGCACGTTCGCCAGGCGCTGAATTTTAGGCAGATCGCCATAGAAACAATCGTCGGCCTGGAAAATTTCGCCCGCGCCATGGCCCATGGTCAGCAGAAACTCGCGATACGCCGCCGGCAGTCGCCGCTCAAGCTGCTGCTCCAGCTCCTGAACTTCCTGCTCGGTACACGGCTTAAGCTCCTGCGTATCCACGCCCTGCTCGACTAGATGCGCAATCATTTGATCGAGATACATGCTTCCTCCTTTACATGCCGCGTCTATGAGCCGATCGTCACGCCCACATCGCTGGAGGTGCTCAAGTACAGGCACGATGGAGGCTATGCTGCATAGCCTCCATGTCGTAGACGATCGGGGTGCTGGATCTATTTGTTGAAGACCTGCACGCCTCCGTTATTACCATAATACACGTTTAGCTCGATGTTGGGGAACATCTCGCGGAATTGCTGGATCACACCCATCGGATTATTGCGGGTGCCGCCGCACGAGCCGCAAGGCGCGCGCTCTGTGTACAGGTCGATCCGGCCGGTAAACTGATCGTAGCGTCCGGGCTGCGTCACGCCCATGCGCCGCGCTGCCTCTTCCAGGATCTTGACCTCGGTATCGTACTCGCGGTTGACGCCCAGGAAGCGCGTCTGGAAGAGCCGCTGTGACGGCGGCGGAACTGTTCCGGCGATCGGGTTAGGGCCGTTGACCGAGTCCCATAGCTCCGTGTTTTGCCCATTGATCTCGACCCGCGCGGTGGCAACGTTACGACCACCAGCCGCCAGCGATTGATCGTATGGTCCCAGGCGCGTGCGGGCATCTACCGCGCGATCGCGTAGCGCATTGCCGACATCCAGACAGGGAGCGGCCAGCGGCGCGGCCAGACCTGCTTTGCCGGGAGCAGAGCCGAGACAGGGTATGCGTCTCGCGGCGTCGATCGCCTCGTCGGCGCGGCCGGCTGCGCGTCGCGTATCGTTGGCGGCATCGATCGCGTTGACTGCGTCGACACCACGTTTGCCCCACTTAGCACCAGTGGCGCCCCAGCCCAGAAACGGGATCATCGCGGCTGCCGAGAGCGCGGCGTCACCATAGTTGCCGCGCGCCAGCGAGATCAACGCGTTCGCGCCATCGGCGATCTCGCCGAAGCCCGGGATCAATCCTGCGCCGTCCAGCACCAGCTGCACGCCGTCCAGGAAGCCGCCCCAGAATCCGCCGCCATCGTCGCCATCCGAGGAATCGCCTGAGCCCGTGCCATCCGATGTCGGCGTGCTCGCGCTGCCGCCACTCCCAATGCCACAATCAGCGCCGCCACCACCAGTGATCGCGCTGGCCAGACAACGCAGCGAGTTTTCGACACGCGGTGTCACATCTCGGCTCGCCAGCAGGACTGCGGTGATCAGCGCAGCGGCAACCAGCGCGACTGCGGCAGCCTGCGCCACATTGCTGCCCTGCTCATCGCGCCAGCGCCCATAGCGCGACGGCATACTCGCCGCCTCGAACCAGGCCCGCGTTTTCTCGCGCAGAAAATACCAGATCACAAACGCGCCCCAGAGCGTCGAGCGCAGCGCGATCAGCCGCATCTGCTTGCTGGCATCCAGTGTGAGCGTCGGCAGCATCGAGGCGTCGAAGTTGACATACACATCGATCGCGTAGTTCAGGCCGATCAAGGCCATAAACGCTACGCGCGCGCGGTTATGCCCCGACCAGGTAGCGATCGCGACCGGCAAGATCAGCGCATGAACCGCCATCGATACGGCGAAGAGAACCACATCCTCGCCGTTAAAGCTGCCGCTGGCTAGCAGCCAGAACTTGAGAAATAGCGGCAGAAGCCCTGCAAACAGCAGAGCATGCAGGGTGATCAGCGTAACACCCAGGGGACGCTTAGTAGGTGCAATCAAGCGTGAGGATTGCGCTACATGCATAGCTCCTCCCATCCGACAAGAGAATCCAAATATCAGTAATACAGACAGGATAACATAGGGGTATATATCGATACAACGGCTGTATGTAACAAAATTGCAACGAAATGAAATACATAATCCTACAAAGGATGTAACAAATCTGTTACATTTTCAAAATAAGGTCTTTTGGGATCGCTCAACTGTTTAAGGGATTCGGATCATAGAATGAGGAGGTTTGATCCGCATCAGCGACTACGGGTAAGCTGCATGTGTATAGTAGAATTCGGCAGATCGTAAATCTGGCCATTCTTTGTCGTAGCCGAAGGATCGATAATGACGCACAAGCTATTTCCCTGGACCAAAGCCGAGATCGAGGCCATCGCCGCCGAATATCCAACGCCTTTTTATCTCTACGACGAGCGCGGACTGCGCGAGCAGGCGCGTCAGCTCAACGCCGCCTTCAGTTGGAATCCCGGCTTCAAGGAGTACTTCGCGGTCAAAGCCACGCCCAATCCCACTATTCTGCGTGTGCTGCATGAGGAAGGCTGCGGCACCGATTGTAGCTCGCTGGCCGAGCTGGTGCTCTCGGAGAAGGTCGGTATCAGTGGCGAGGAGATCATGTTCACCTCCAACAACACGCCCGCCGAGGAGTTTCAAAAGGCGCGTGAGCTGGGTGCGATCATCAACCTGGACGATCTGCAACATCTGGATTTTTTGGAGCGGGCGGCGGGACTGCCTGAGCTGCTTTCGTTTCGCTACAATCCCGGCCCGCTACGCACGGGCAACGCGATCATCGGCGATCCGCGCGAGGCCAAGTTTGGTCTGACTCGTCCACAGCTGTTTGATGCCTATCGCAGCGCCCGCGACAAAGGTGTTGCGCGCTTCGGCCTGCACACGATGGTCGTTTCCAACGAGCTGAGCCATGCCGCGCTGCTTGAAACCGCGCGCATGATGTTTGATCTCGCGGTTGAGCTGGCGACGACGCTTGATATTCGGATCGAGCTGATCAACATCGGTGGTGGAATCGGAATTCCGTATCGGCCCGAGCAGCCGGCCGTCGATCTACCGGCGCTGGGAGAGGCGATTCGCTCAGCCTACGCCGCGACGATCGGTGCCCGTGGTCTCGATCCGATCCGGCTGTGCATGGAGTGCGGGCGGCTGATCACGGGACCACACGGCTTTCTGATCACGCGGGTGCGGCACTTGAAAGAAACCTACAAGCGCTATGTGGGCCTGGATGCGACAATGGCCGATCTGATGCGTCCGGCGCTCTACGGCGCCTATCATCATCTGACGGTGCTGGGCAAAGAGACACTGCCTACCGATCAGATCTATGATGTGACCGGCTCGCTCTGCGAAAACAACGATAAATTCGCGATCGATCGACCGCTGCCGGATGTTGCGATTGGTGATGTTGTCGCGATCCATGATGCCGGGGCGCACGGCCACTCGATGGGCTTTAACTATAACGGCAAGCTGCGCGCGGCTGAGCTGCTGTGGAGGCTCGACGGCAGTGTTCAGCTCATCCGGCGGCGCGAAACACTCGACGATTATTTTAGGACGTTGCACTTTCCCGGCGCTGAGTGGTGATCGGCAGACAACAAAACAGAGCTGGTATTTCCAGCTCTGCGGATCTTCGTTCAGCCTGCGCCGCCAAGCTGCGCTGTGGGCGCTCAGCCTGCGTATGGGAATAATTGTGGACCCGATTAGCTCATATCGCTGCGGTCGTAGCCATCCTGGATATAGCCATCGACGTTCGCGCGGCGACCGTTGTGCGAAAGGCTGGACGAGGCATAAGCTTTGTAGTCGTGGCTGTTCGCGCCGATCAACACCTGCTCCTGAGCGTCGTAATAGGCTTCGGCGGAATCGTTGACTGAGACGGGCAGATCCTGTGCGACGTTGAAGGCAAGCAGTTTGCTGTTCATTGGACGGTACTCCTGTGAATGTGCCCGTGATCGCGAGCACGCAAATGGACAACAGCCGAGCATTGCCTGAGCGCAAGCAACGCTTTTTGGGTGACTAACGAGCTGAGGGGGGTTACTCCTTTGGTTCACGCCAGCCGTTCACCAAGGACGTGCTGTGATGACGCGGCGGAAAGCACAAAGGATCAACGAAGATCAGGTCGATGCTTCCGCTGCCGTATGTTCTCCTTTCAACGTATCACCGAGTTATAAGCCATAATACTATATACTATAGGAATTATCGCTCGTCAATACGTGGAATTGGGCGGAGTAGCACTAGTCGTTTTGGCGGCGCGAGTACTACGTCTGGATCAGCTTCGGCCTATTCAACCGTCACCAAAAGTACTACATTTGCTCGTTATTGTCAAGGGGAATAACTTAGGATTGTCACTAAGTAGTACTAAGCAGGCTGGTGTCGTACTCCCGATCAAGGCGCTGGACCAGACATGGCGCTTCGTCTTCAAGCGGATAATCGAAACGGATGCATGCGCCGGTTAGCCCGCTACGGAAACTCCAATCAGCCGGCCGACTAGATAGGTTACTCCGGCAGCCAGCGCGCCGATCACCATCATTCGTACGCCGCTGTAGAGCCAGTTGCGGCCGGTAAAGGTGGTTAGCAGCACACCAACGCCAAACAGCGCCAGCGCGCTGAGCACCACGCTTGTCCAAAAGGCGGTTGGGTTGGTGAAGATCATATAGGGCAGCACCGGTATGATCGCGCCGACGACAAACGAGCCAAATGAGCTGAGCGCGGCACCCCACGGCGATCCCAGCTCGTCAGGGTCAAGGCCTAGCTCTTCGCGTGCGTGCGTGTCCAGCGCCACCCGTGGATCGGCCATCATGCTGGCTGCCAGAGTCGCAGCCTGAGCTTCGGGCAGACCTTTATCGCGATAGATCTGCGCCAGCTCCGCTAGCTCGCCCTGTGGATCGTCGTTCAGCTCGCGCTGCTCAAAAGCGATCTGCGCCTCGAAAACTTCGCGCTGAGCGCTCATCGAGACGTACTCGCCCGCCGCCATCGAAAACGCGCCCGCCAGCAAGCCGGATAGGCCGGCCAGCAGCACAAAGCGCGGATCAGTCCCTGCCCCGGCCATGCCCATCACCAGGCTGATGTTCGACACCAGGCCATCGTTGATGCCGAAGACCGCTGCTCTGAGCGTCCCACCCTGCCCGGCGCGATGCCCTTCCGCGTTGAGTAGCCCGCGTGTGCCGCCACCGGCGCGCAGGCTCTTGAGCCCGGCTCGGTTACGTTCCTGAAGTTTGGTCATAGCTCTACCTTTTGTGCCAGCAGGTTGAGTATCTACTCTTCAGCTTACACCCGGTTCGCGGCAAATAGCACGGTATGTTCGAGCAGCTCAGGGAACACTGCGCTTCGAGGCTGCGACCGATGGGTCGGATCGGGTTGTGAGCTGGAGCACTGCAACTCCTCCGGCGGCGCAGAGGACGACAATGATCCAGAGCAGGCTGCGGTAGCCGCCGAGCCGGCCGGCCACAAGCGTCGCGCTGATGGGGGCGAGCGTGCGTGCGATCGTCAGGCCCAGGCTCAGCGCCCCGTTGATGCTGCCGTACTGCGCTGATCCGTAGCGCTCGGCCAGCAGCGCCGCTCGCATCATCGTCAGCGTGCCGGAGCCAGCGCCGAACAGAATGATGTAGACGATCGCTCCGAGCACGCTGGGCACAAGGATCAGGATCAGCACGCCCACAAGCTGCATGCCCATCAAGATGGCGGTGACGACCTGGCGCGGGTAGCGATCGCCGAGCGGCCCCAGCAGCACACGCCCGACTAGCGACATCAGACCAAACAGACCGGCAATTGTCGCCGCATAGGCTGCCGAGATCCCTTGCTCCACCAGGTACGGGATGAGATGCACCGTCAGCGCAACCGTCGCAAAGGTGCTGATCGCAAACGCGATCGTGAGCCACCAGAAATCCAGATCCTGGAGCGCTGCTCGCAGCGAAACGTGGATGTCGGCGGGTGTGCTTAGCGTCGGCGCCGTCGCATCACGCGGCTCACCATCGGGACGCAGACCGAGATCCAGCGGGGAGCGCCGCAGCACAAGCGCGTGCAGCGGGATCGTCAGCACCGCGAGCAGACCCGCCAGGGCCAGCAGCGCCGATCGCCAGCCCAGGCTAGCCACGAGATAGGCGCTCAAAGGAATGAACAGGAAGCTGGCCCACGCGCCGAAGAAGGTCAGAATCGTCAGCGCGCGGCCACGATGCCGCCGGAACCAGACCGCGATCACGGCAAAGGCCGGGTCGTAGAGGACGGCGGCCATCACCACGCCGATCCCGGCCATGATCAGATAGAAGCTGCCGGGCGTGGTGACCTGCGACCACGCGACGAGCAACAGGCTGCCCAGACACGAGCCGGCGGTCATGATCGCGCGCGGCCCGTGCCGGTCGAGCCACCAGCCAACCGGCACTGCCGCTAGCCCCGAGCACAGCAGCGCCAGCGAATAGCCGCCGGTCAGCACCTCCCGCGACCAGCCGAGATCGGCCTGCATGGGAGCGATAAAGACCGTGAAGGCATAGTAGAGAATACCCCAGGATACGACTTCCGTGATCGAGACCGCACCCAGCAGCACCCAGCCGTAGTACCAGCGATCGAGTCGTGAGTAAAGCAGACGGCGCATCGTTGATTCCTTGAGCTACTGACAGCCGCAGGTTGCCGCTGGCGTCGAGCCGCAGCAGACGTCTTTGGCCGCAGGCTCGCAGCAGGTCGCCAGCACGCTGGAAGCACAGCAGGCGGCTGAGTCGGCGCTAGCGGTACTGGCTGTGAGCGTGAGCAGCGAAGCCGCGCTGACGGCTGGCGTCAGTGTGATCAGTGGAGCCGCGCTGACGGGTGGTGTTAGTGTGACCGCACAGCCCGCTCCATCCGCATCGCCTGAGCAGACGCCTGTCTCGGGCAGCACGAGCTGTACCTGCCGCGCCGAGTCCCAGTCGCCCGTGATCGCCGCGACGACCGAGCGCGCTTGCTCATAGCCGGTCAGCAGCAAAAACGTCGGCGCGCGACCATAGCTCTTGCTGCCGATGATATAGAAATCCGGCTCCGGGTGACTCAGCTCGTCTACGCCATGCGGGCGGACAGTGCCGCAGCTATGAACATTGGGATCGATCAAGGGCGCCAGGACGGCCGGGCTTTCCACAGCCGGGTCGAGCGCCAGCCGCAGCTCCGAGAGCATCGACAGATCTGGCCGGAAGCCGGTCGTCACGATGATTTCATCGGCCGGGCCGACCTGTTCCTGCGCTCCAATCACCACGAGCTGTTCTCCAACGCGTTCGATCGCTTCGGCGTGAAATCCGGTCACTACTTGAATCGTCCCCTGCTCCATCAGACGGCGCACCCGCTGCCCGAGCGCTCCACGCGCCGGCAGCTGATCCTGATCGCCGCCGCCGAACGTTTGCGACGTAAGCGCCCGCCGCATCAGCCAGATAATCCCGGTGCCGGGAGCCGACTCCGCCAGTGTCGCGAGATCGAGCAGGGCGTTGAAGGCCGACGCGCCACTTCCGGCGACGAGCACGGATCGGTTAGCGTAGCGCTTTCGGTCTCGACCGAGCACATCGGGAATGCCGTAGAAGACATGCTCGGATGCGGATCGCTCGCCCCGCGCCGGAACCCCAGCGGCGCCCAGCGGATTCGGCGTGTGGTAGGTGCCGGATGCGTCGATCACGGCTTTGGCTAGAATCGTCTCTTCCGTGCCGGCGCTCTCAAACGTGACCACAAAGGCCGCAGACTCGCGCC
>DASWTW010000283.1:0-23614 GCA_036401895.1 Herpetosiphonaceae bacterium
CCAGATCGGCGGGCGCGATCCCGCTGCCGGTATCGGCGACGGCCAGCACAAGCTGATCAGGGTCCGCCGGCTGCGCCATCAGCGAGACAATGCCGCCCGCAGGCGTGTAGGTGATGGCGTTGCGTACCAGATTCAGCAGCACCTGCACCAAGCGCTGCCGATCGGCCAGCAGCGGCGGCAGACCAGACGGCACGTCGCGCACCAGCATCACCTGTCGCTCGTGCCGCGCCAGCGGAGCCAGCGCCTGATACACCTCGTCGACGACGGCGACCACATCGACGGGCGCGAGCGTGAGCTGGAGCTGATCGGTTTCCGATCGGGCCAGCGCCAGCAGCTCATCTACCAGTGTGCCGAGTCGCTCGGCCTCACGCTCCACGATGCCGAGGTAGCGGCGCAAGTCGGCCCTGGATAGCCCAGGCGTCGCTTGGTCGTCGAGCGCCAGGGTGATCGACTCGACATGCGCGCGAATGCTTGCGATCGGCGTGCGCAGCTCATGGCTGACATTGACGATCAGCTCGCGGCGGCTTTGCTCGGCCCGCTCCGCGCTGGCGCGTGCCTGAGCCGCGCGCTGCTCCGCGTCGCGTAGACGGCGCACGGTGTCGTTCATGGCGATCATGGCGTAGGCGAAACGACCCCACAGCCGCACCAGCCCATTGACGCCGTGCAACATGGCAATTACGATCGCCACGGCGGCGACAATTGCAGTGCCGGTATAGCCCTCGGGAAGCACCGGTCGGGTTTTTAAGAGCACGAGTAGCTCGATCGCGAAGCCCACCACAAATCCGCCCAGCACAGCGAGCGGAAGCTTCGCCAGCAGGTAGGCCAGAAACGTCCACGGAAACGCAGCCGTTGAGCCGGCGGGCGTGGTATCGGGTCTTGGCCGCACAATCGACGGCATATCGACCCCGAGCCAACGCACGGTCAGCGATCGCTCCCAGGTGGCTAGTGACCAGCACAGCGCCGGCAGAACGATCCACCAGCGCCAGCGCGCAATCACCTGCCTGATCCATAGCGGCGCAGCGGCAAGCAGTCTCCATCCCGGCGCAGCCTGGTCAGAGGCCGGGCCGGCTGGCTGCTCCGGCACCGGGCGTCGCCTGAGCGCTGCGATCAGCGCCGTGATACCACGGACGGGAAGTCGAAGGATCGTTAGCAGCAGCCGGATGATGCCATACACGAGCGCGGAAAGAATCAGCAGGAAGGCGCGCAGCAGCATGAACGCCAGATCGAGGATCACCGCCGCGCCGAGCAGCAGCAGATAGATCACGCCGAGTGGAACTGCCACGGCCAGATACAGGATACTGCCGTACGTCCGGCCGCGCACAAGCACGCCTAGCACAGCGGCAGCACGTGTGATAGAAAGTTGCCCGGTCACTTTTTGCTCCTGCTTGCGCACAGCTCGTGCGCTCGATTATAGCATTTCGCCACGCTGCGTCCGACTCTCACGCCGCCGCTTACTGTTGATCCGCCAGCACCGGCGCTGCGGCTGTCCGGCGATCGCGTCCGATCCTGCGGCTTACGGTGACGACCAGCGGCTGCAAGGTCGGCCACATGACGATCGCGAACGCCGGCAGATACATCCACACCACGATCCAGCGCTGCACAGCGGCCGGACCAAGCCACCAGCCGATCAGCGTGATCCAGCTGCCGATTGAGAGTAGCAGCGCCTGCCGCCACGAGCGCGCCGTCAGCCACAGCCCCAGCTGATCATAGATCGCGCGCTGCGGCATGAGCGCCGTGAGCAAGAGCAGCCGCGCCCGTGGATCGTGCCAGCGCCAGGCAGCCAGCAGCACAGTCATGCCCGGAAACACAAGCGCCGGAACAAAGACTGTATGCTGCCGGGCGTTGTGCAGCCAGTCTCCCGGCCACGACGGCAGAATCACGATGCTCACGCCCACAAGCACCGCCGACCAAACCAGGCTGCGGCGCGTCGGTGCGGCGAGCAGCAGGGGCAGGCCCACGTTCGGCTTGGCGAGCGTCAGGGGGAGCAGCGCGGGCAGCAGCGCGGCAGCCGTGAGCAGCGGCGACCATTGCACGGTGAACACGGCCGACCACAGCGGCGCGCTCAGCAGCAGCGGCCATAAACGCCAGCGGTCGCGTCCGATGCCCCACACCAGCAGCCCGAGCGATACACCGGCGAAAATGGCTCCAGCCAGCGGCAAGGGTGCCGGCGTCAACGGCGTGGCGATCAGCAGCGCCGGCAGCGGATAAAAAAGTGGATCGTTGAACGGAAACGGCTTGCTGGGGCCGAGCGCCGGATCATGGTAGGGATTATGCCCGCGCCAAAGCTCGGCCGCGCCACGCAGCGACCAGCTCAGGTCGCCGGCGCCACGATCGAGCGCGGTAAGGCGCAGGTAGCAGAGGAGCGCTCCGGCCAGGCCCAGGCTCAGCGCGATCACCAGGCGGCCTGTGATAACCCGCCGCACATTTCGGCTGTAGCGCATCATCGATCACGCTCCTGGCCGGCTGCCTCGGCACGCTGCGCCAACGTCGCCCGCGTCATCAGAATATCGTGTGGCGCGCTGCTCGCCGCGCGGAAAAAACACAGGCCGGCGGGAACAAAGCAGAGCGTGAAGATCGTGAGGCCCCAGGCGTAGGCTTGAGCTGTCGCGATCGGACCGTTCGCGCTGGCTGCTCCGCCGCTCAAGAGCACGAGCACCACGCCCGCCGCCGCGCTGCCCAGTGCGCGCCCGATACTGTTGGCCAGCGCGACCAGGCTGAAGGCCGTACCGCGCTGCTCCGGCATATTCACATCGGTGACGAGCGCGTACCAGTTTGGCGCGTTGACCGCGTTGGCCGCCGTCGCGACCAGCGCCGCCAGCAGAGTGAGCCACAGGTATGGGTTATGCATCAGCTCGTGGAGCACGAGCGCCAGCGGCGAGGTGTGAGCGCCAGCCTGCGCGATCGGCAGCGGTAGCCAGAAGAAGACCAGATACGCGGGCACGGACAGCCACAGCCCGATCCCAGCCAGCAGCCCGCGTGCGCGCAGATCCCGCCGCTGGAGTCGATCCCCGAGATAGCCGCCCAGGATGCCGAACGCGCCGCCGATCTGTGTGATCGGAAACAGCAGCGCGCCGATCGCGGCTGCGGTAGGGAGCGGCACGTCTTGCGCCAGGAGCTTCGCGGTCAGCAGCGCCGGCAGCCATTGCAGCGCACCATATGCGAGCTGGCCGAGCACGCCTTGCAGCATCAGGTAGCGGTTGCTTGCTCGGCGCAGCAGTGCCCGAACATCAGCGCGACTGATCTGATAGCTATAGCCGACACCGCGATCATGCAAGCGGCTCAGCTCAGGATCGGCGCTGCCTTTGGGCGGCGTAACGGCCAGCCACGTACACGCGGCCAGTCCCAGACCCGTCGCGGCAACGATCGCCAGGGGCACGCGCCAGCCGTACGCCGGAGCAAGCAGCCCGATCAGCAGCGGTCCCATGCCCGCACCGAGGCTTTGCACTCCGCCCCACAGGCTCAGCAGCAGACCGCGCCGCTGCGGGCCGACCAGATCGGTCATGATGCTGTAGCCGGCGGTCATGATGCAGCCGAGGCCGATACCGGCGAGCGCCAGCAGGCTCGCAAACTGGGGATAGCTGGTCGCGCGTGTCAGCAGCCCGATCGGCAGTGCCCAGGCCAGCGTGCCGATCATCAGCACGGCGCGGCGGTCGCTGCGATCGCTGAGGTAGCCCCAGACCACCACGGTCAGCGCCGTGACCAGCAAATTCAACCCGATCGCCACGCCGAGTGCCGCTTCGCTCACGCCGAGATCGCGGCCAATCAGCGGCAGAGCGCTGGGAATCATGGTCAGGATCGTATTATCGATGCTGGCGACGAGCACAAAGACGGCAATGCTCAGGCTGCGCTGGAGTCGTGGCAGGCCCATGCGCCGCCTGGTAGATCGTCGCCCGGCGTGCCGACGAACTTCAGGTGTCGATGCGCCGGTGATGCTGCCAGGGTGTTGGAGTGGTTGTGACTGGTGAAACATCATCTCCTCTTTCATGCGCTGCCAGTGGCGCATGAAACGAGTATCGCCAGGAGATGTGTGCGGCGTATGCTGAAAATGTGTGAAAAGTGTAAGGTGAGTATGCAGAACGTGTGCGGTCGCACGGTCACGAACATCGGAGCGAGGAAGCTGTGCTAGAATCGACGTATCAGCTAAGCAGTTTCTATCCAATGCGAGGATCTGATATGCCAACAAACGGGGAGCTTGCCGGGTCGGTGGTGTCGCTGTGGCGCTATCCCGTCAAGTCGATGCAGGGCGAAGAGATCGCTACCACACCGATTACCGAGCGCGGCATTCTCGGCGATCGCGCCTACGCCATTCTGGATCGCGAGACCGGCCACATTGCCAGCGCCAAGCATCCGCGCAAGTGGAGCCGGCTCTTCGCCTGCCGGGCTGCCTTTGACGTACCACCGCAGCCGGGAGCGCCGCTGCCCACAATCACGATCACCTTGCCCGATGGTCGGATCGTCAGCAGCGCAGATCCCAATGTCGATCAGATTCTCTCGCAGGTCTTCGATCGTGAGGTGGCGCTGGTGACCACGCTGGCTGCCAGCCCGACGCGCGAGGCGGATCGAACGCCGGTCGATGGCGGGCCGGAGCAAGAGCTTATTCGCGCGGAGCCGATGGCGATCGCCTCGCCGAGCGGCACGTTTTTTGACTACGCGCCGGTGCATGTGCTGACCACCGCGACGATCGCGCGGCTGCAAGCGCTGTTTCCCGCCGGCCGCTTCGACGTGCGCCGCTTTCGGCCCAACATCGTGATCGCGACGTCTGATGATGCGCAGGGCTTTGTCGAGAACGACTGGCTTGGTCGCTTGGTGGTGGTGGGCGCCGATGCCGCGCCGTGCCTGGAGCTGATCGATCCGTCGCCGCGCTGTGTGGTGACCACGCTGGCCCAGGGTGAGCTGCCGCGCGATCCCGGGATTCTACGGACGATCACCCAGCATAACGCGGCTACCAGCGTGACTGCAGCTCCCGGCGTGGTTTTTCCAGCGGTGGCCGGCGCGTATGCGGCAGTACGTCGCGACGGCTTCATCCGTTGGGGTGATCCGATCTTCCTGCTCAACCATGGAGCGTAAGCCGGCCGCACTCTGCGGGATTCCAATCATGCGATCGTGTGGAGCAAAAAGAAAGTGGGCGCCTGAGAGCGCCCACCGATAGTGCTATGATCGCCTGAGAGGAGTCATCGCTTCTTTTTCTCTTGAGCACGGTGGAAAAGCACGAGATTGCGACACACCTTCTTGACAATTTCGTAGCTCAGCTCATAGGAATTGCCCTGCGTCTCGCTGCTGGTTGGCGACTGCGCGGAGTCAACTGTCCAATCTTGCTTATTTGCGGAGTCAAGCGTGTTCCTGTGGTTGGATGCACTCCTGGTCTTGCCGGCATCCGCATAGGCATCTTCCCCTGATCCACGGCGATAATCCGGGTCGATTTTGCCGTACGGATCGTCCACGATCAGGCCATTTTCCGCCACCGACTGGATGCTGATAATATGCGTATCGGTGCTGCCCGAGCCCTTGTGGAACAGGCTCATACTGGCCGCGCCGCCCGCTTCCAGACACTCTTTGAGCTTCTTCTTGCTGTCGTTGGACCACGCGCCCCACACCTGCTCCACGAGGGATTCGGTATTGTCATTGGGATTGATCTTGTCGATCACCTTCTTGGGCGTGGTATCGGAGTTGATGGTGGTGCGGGAGATTTTCTGAAGGTGGAGGAAGAAATCCAGCAGATCTTCTGTCTGCGCTTTGCCCTTGAAATCGCCGGCCAGGGCGGTCATCTGCTCATCTACCTGTGCCGCTTTACCCGGAGTGATAAGCGTACCGCCACGCAGCTGGCGGTATCGTTTGGCTTCGCTATTGACCGTTTGCAGGTAGCTCTTGGCCTTGGTTTGCCAGAAGGTATCGGGAACCTCGACCTCGTTAGCCGGTTTGTCCTTGCTTGCCGCCTTGCCCTCGGCAGTCGCCAGGTAGCTGGTGCGTAATTGGGCTTCAATCGCTTGCAGCAGCTCCGGGCGGCTATAGCCCAGGCGCTCGGCCACCATCGCGAACGTTGTTACGTTACAGGTGGCCTCGGGAGCAGCCAGGTTATCGCTCTGCGTGCGGTACTGCGGCACGCCCAGGCGCGCATTCCAGTCCATGCCGGCCTCATAGCGCGAGCCTTCCGTCTGCGCCTGCTCCGAGGGCGTCGCTCCTGTGATTGGACGCTCGATCCGCTCGATCAGCTGCCGCACAGTGCCGACCAGCTCGGGCGGCACGTAGCCTCGCTTGTTCCCATCCTCGAAGTCTGGCGCTGTGGGCAGCTTGTCCACGTCCGGCAGCGTGCCGCCGATGAGCGCGACTGATACGCGCTCGACCTGTGAGAGTAAGCCACGTATCCGGCTCACTTTCGCATCGCCCTGTAGCGCGTCAACTTCGCCCAGGCGCTCCTCCAGCCAGGTCTTGTACCTGGTAAGCGCCTCGGTTCGCGCTGTAGAAGGGTCCGTCTTGGAGGGAGCAGCCGCTGTTTGGCGCTGCACGCGCTCGTCGAGCAGCCGCTGTACCGCCGTGTTGCCGACTGATGATTGCAGTGCCAGGATGTTAGCGGGCCGCAGCTCCTGGGTAGAGTCGCGCATGACTTCCTGCGCGGCTGGTGCAGGAAGCCGCTGAAGCGATCCATTGTGGGCGGGTTTGAAGCGCGCCGGTGCTTTCTCCGTCGCCTTGATCTGCCGGTCGTGGATGTTCGTCATCGTTGCATCCCCTGGATGTCATAGTTGGCTGAAGCGTGGGGGATGTCGCAGAGCTGGGCCAGGCCCCGATGAATGCTCTGGCATCGAGTGTTACATGTGCTGCCTCATTGTAGCACAGGCGGTGATCGTTCCAACACGAATTAAGTACTATTAACCATTGCCAATGGTCTGTCGCGGCACGTAGCAGGTCATAGGCGCGTGATGCGGCTAGTCACGCCGCCGACTTGTTCGAGTTTTTGCAGCGGCCAGAGAGCCTGCCGTAGCCGGATCGCCTCCGCTCTCCCTCAGCCCTGGGTGGGAAAGCATCAACCAGCCGTCTAGGACTTCGGCATCTTTGGTGCGACGGCTATCCTGGACCGGTGACCTATTGAGTCGTGCATGTTTTTACCCATAATTGATACATTGATACGATTAGGTCAAGACGAGCAACTTTCTTACGAGTCGGCCTGCACATTTCCACCCCCCGCACGGTGCACCGTCATTCAACCCGCCTTGTCAAAGGCCTTATCTTTCCAAGGGGTGCCGTATGGAATCTATTCGCATGCCTGTTCTTTACAGCCCATTTGTCTCGGCGATCAACCCGCACGCTGCGGATGTAGAGCGAGAAACGATCATCTGGGCAGGCTCGCACGACCTTATTCGCTCGGCGGATGTGCGGCGCTTCTATAAGTTGCAGTACGGCATCCTGATGGGCCGCGCGTATCCGCATGCCTGCCGCGACTCGTTACAGGTGATCGCAGATTGGAATACCTGGCTGTTTCTGCTGGATGATCAGTGTGATGAGGCTGGCATCGGCAAGCAGCCCCAGGCGCTGGCGCGGCTGCATCATGGATTTTTGGAGATCCTGCACGGCAGCGCTCCCGGCGCACAGGCTACTCCGGCGGCGTATGCGCTGGCAGATCTGCGCCGACGGCTGGTGCAGCTTGCGCAGCCGGGCTGGCTCGACTCGTTTATCCGCCAGGTGGAGCGCTACTTCGCCGCCAATATCTGGGAGTCTACCAACCGGCTTCAGCGCAAAATGCCGACCTCGGCTGAGTATTTTCGGCATCGTCCGTGGACCGGTGGCCTTGATATGTACTTCCATTTTATTGCCCTGGCGCAGCGAAAGCCGGCGCTGTATATGGGGAGCTATGCGTTAAAACGGCTGGCCCAGCACGCCAACAATGTGGTCTGCTGGTCGAACGATATTTTTTCGCTGGAGAAGGAAGTGCGCAGCGGCGATGTCCATAATCTGGTCTTAATTCTCCAGCATGAGTCGGGTCTGGCGCTTCAGCCAGCCGTCGATCTTGTGGCCGCGCGGCATAACCAGGAGATTCGCAGCTTTCTGGACCTCGAGTCCAGCGTGCCATCGGACATCGACGCGCGCTGGTTTGTGGATGGGCTGCGCTTCTGGATGCGCGCCAACATGGACTGGTCAGCCGCGACGCTGCGCTACCGTCCGAGTGTGGAGCAGGCGGCTGCCGCTCCGGTTTACCATTCTACGCTTGGGAGTCATTAATGCAGCCTTCGACTGCGACGGTCGATCCAACCCGCGAGCATCTGGCGCAGCTTATGCAGTTTTTGAACTGGCTGACGCCGGTGATCTTTGTGTTTTCGTTGGTGTACGCTGGAACAGCGTTGATCTTTGGCGATATGGCGACGGGTATCAGCAGCGGCGTGATCTTCGGCTACGGCGCTGTGCTGCTGATCGCGCGCTGGTTCCTGGCGCAAAAACAGGTGCAGTTCTCAGTCCAGATGGTGTGTCTGGGCTTCTTGGCCTCGGCGCTGATTATCGTGCTGGCGCAGCCCCTGCTGTATCCCAACATGATCATTATTCCAGTGCTGGTGGTGGCGATTGCGCTGCCGTATCTGCATGGCAGCGCGCTCTGGCGACTGCTGGTCCTGTGCTGGGGCGCGGTGGTGGTGATCGCCGCGATCGGGATCTGGCGCTCGGCGGCGTCCGAGGTTCCGCGCTGGTTTACCAATCTGCTCCAGGTAAGCACGATCGCCGGCACCACGGCTTTCGGCCTGTTTCTGCTGTGGCAGTTTCACCGGCGCTTGTCGCGGTTGTTCCAGCAGATGCAGGCGACGCACAGCGAGCTTCAGCAGGCGTACACCGAGGTCGAAGAGCGAGCCAATACGCAGTCGCAGCTGCTGGCAGCGCTTGAGCAGCAGCACTCGACGATCGACGCGCTCAGCGTTCCGGTTCTGCCGATCGCCCAGCAAACCTGGCTGCTGCCACTGCTCGGCTGGATCGATCAGCAGCGCCTGGAAGCGATCCAGGCGCGGACGTTGGATACTCTCTACACGCAGCGCGGCCGGCTGCTGATCGTCGATATGACCGGCATCACATCGCTGGCACACGAGATCGCGACCGGGCTGCGCGACCTGGTGCAGTCCGTGCGGCTGCTTGGTGCCGAAGTCGTGATCGTCGGCATCCGCGCCGAGGTCGCGCAGACGATGACGCAATCATCCGTGCTGATCGAAGGCGTGCGGGTTGAGCGCGATGTCACCGTGGCGCTGGAGCAGGTCTACGCAATGCTGCACGGCCACACTCCCGCCGAAAATGGGTGGCACGTCTAATCGTTCCGCCGCAATTTTATTCATAGCTCAACATAAGTAAGGAGAGGATCACGATCCTCTCCTTTTTGCGTATATGGAATTAATAAAAATAATGTGTATCTCTAAATATATTCACTAGCTACTATGATACAATTAAGCTCATTAGCTCGTGCATTATTCTTGCCTAGGCAAGAGCTTATCTGCACGTACGACGGAAAGAAACTTGATAGCTAAGGAGGAGTAGTCGATGGACGAAGATACACAGCTGGTCGAGGTGAGCGATATTGCCCCTGACGTAACACTACGCGATGAAGATGGCGCAGACGCGCAGCTCTCCACGTACTGGCAGCAGCAGCCGACCGTACTGGTGTTCGTGCGGCATTTTGGCTGACCGCATTGCAGGCAGCAGCTCGTGCAGCTGCGCAACGAGTGGCAGCACTTCCAGGCCGCGAATCTCGGGATCGTCGCGATTGGGCAGGGCTCGGCGGCCAAAACCAAAGAGTTTCGCGCGCAGCTCCAGCTGCCGTTTCCCATGCTGGCCGATCCGCGTCGTCTTGGCTACACCGCCTACAGTCTGCTGAACATGGATCTCAAGCGCAGGGCGAGCTTTACACAGCTCAAGCATACGGTCCAGGCCACAATTGCCCACGGCGCCGCGATCAGCCGCGACCAGGATATGCGCCAGCTCGGCGGCGTGTTTGTCGTCGGCGTGGACGGCGTGATTCGCTTTGCGCATCGCTCGCTGAATGTCGACGATGTGCCGCAGCCCAAACAGTTGATCGCGGTGGCGGCGACGCTTGACCATTGATGCAGCAAAACCACGAGCCTGCTTCAAAAGCAGGCTCGGTTGCATCATGGCACAGCACGTCTCCACGACGTCCCGCTTACAAATAGTGTCTCAGCCACGCTTTGGCTGCGGTGTCATCCGTAAAATGTTTCATCGGGATGGGCGGTTGCTGGAACTTGAACAAAAGCTGCATGATAAACTGGGCCAGACCCGGCCTGGAGACCATCGCCATGGCGCTGTACACATGCGGTAATTGCTCAGTCGAAAACGTGCGGGTAGCTTTATCGGGCATGGGCGAGCTGCGCAAATAAATCAACAGCGGGACTTTCTGGTTGTTCGTGATCCGTTTGACCAGCGCGACATTGTCGGTGATGTTGGCAACGGTTCGCCTGGTACTTTTCGAAAGCGACACTAAAATACCGTCGTCAAGCCAGTACGTGGCGATCTCGCCCTCGAAGATCTGCCGATCGGTCGGAATTGTGGGCATGGCGCGCGACGTCTCCTATCTCAAATAACGACATCTTTCTGAGCCCGCTCCAGCGAGCAGCCTCGGCTCCGTGCCCGCCGGCTCTAGCCGACCAGCAGGATCTTGCCGTTGCGATCGCTGCCCTCGGCCGCTGCGACGGCCTGCTTAACATCGGCGAGGTCGTACTCGGCGGCGACCGGCGCCCGCAGCGTGCCATCGGCGATCAGCGGGATCAGCGTGCTGAACAGCTGGCCGATCTTCTCCTGACCGGCTGTACGAAACCAGTGCGCCAGCCACCAGCCGCGCACGGTCTTGCCGCGAAACAGCATCTGACCAGCATCGATCATCAGCGGCTGCCGGCTGATCGCGCCGAAGACGATCAGCGTGCCGCCAGCGCCCAGCGCCTGGATCAGCTGCGAGCCGCTTTCCCCGGCCACCGAGTCGATCGCGTGGCGCACGCCTTTGCCGCCGGTCAGCTCCTTGACCCGCTCGACAACATCTTCGTCGGCCTCGCAGATGACCTCGTCCGCGCCCAGCTCAAGCAGCTCGTCGCGCAGCTCGCGCCGGCGCACGACGTTGATCGTGCGGTAGCCGTAGTGGCGGCTGAGCTGGATCACGAAGCGCCCGACCGCCGAGTTTGCCGCGTTTTGCAGCACCCACTGGCCCGGCTCGACGCCCAGCTCGTCTTGCAGCAGCAGCCAGGCTGTAGTCGGATTCACCAGGATCATCGCCGCCTGAGCATCGCTGAGACCGGGCGGCAGCGGCAGCACCGTGCCCGCGTCGGCCACAATGTACTCCTGCCAGGTGCCGCTCGCCGCCAGCGGCACGACCTGCTGCCCGATCTGAAACCCGCTCACGTCCGTGCCCAGCGCCGCGACAACGCCCGCACACTCCATGCCGGGCGTCGCCGGCAGCTTGGGCAGCATGCCATAGCTGCCACGGATCGCGAACAGATCCGAGGGATTGATCGGGCGAGCGCGCAGCCGAATCAGCAGCTGTCCAGGGCCTGGCTCGGGCGTGGGAAGCTCTTCGATCGTCAAAACCTCCGCCGGATCGCCAAATGCTGCAAAACGAACTGATCGCACAGTAGCTCCTTTCTTGAAGAGGCGCGCACAAGCGCTGCGCCCGGTGGTTCCCGTGGGCGCGCCGAAGCGTCTCCTGTCAATATCTGAGAGCATTGTAGCATCGAGAAGGAGCGACAGCGTGGGAGCGGCGATCAGAGGCGATCGAGGCGGCTTTGGTTTGGATGCACAACCAAAATCTTTGCGCCGGGAGGAGAAGTCCCGGCGCGTTGAGCGGATCTCAGGAAAGCACGGTGTGCCGCCCGTGCTCTTCCAGCACCGGCTGCATCACCTGAATCTGCTCGCGCAGCGCCAGCACGTCGTCGAAGCAGCAGAAGCGATCGCGCTGGCGGAGCTGGTGCTTAACAAAGGCCAGCTCGGTCAGCAGATGATTGAAGCGGCGCAGCTGGCGAAAACCTTTCCAGCCCCGCGTCAGCAGCGTATTCAGCTCGGCCCGTGAGCGCAGCGGCGGGTTCAAGATCCGCTCAAACTGTGCCAGCGTGATCACGCCGAGCGCGACCTCTTCGTCCAGCTCGGAGCTGATCCAGTGCAGCTCGTGGCGCTGCGAGAGCACGATCGTCGCCAGCACGATCAAGATGCCGCCGCTGTTGACGACCCAGGCCAGCAGCATGCCCAGCACGCCGATCTGCGCCGACGAGTTATGCATCGCATGCAGCAGGATCGCCAGCCACAGCGCGAGCGGCACCGCGACATATCCAGCCCAGCGGCGCTTTTCGTAGCGCACCAGGCCCAGCGCGATCCCGACGATGCTGGTGAAAAACGCGTGGTTGAAGCCGAAGATCACACTGCGCAGCATCCACACGCCGACGAGCTGCTCGGAGTAGGCCATGAAATACAGAATGTTCTCGCTCATCGCGAAGCCAAAGCCGACCAGCGCGCCGTAGATAATGCCGTCGAGCACGCCGTTGAACTCGCGCCGCACAAAGATGAAGAGCGCGATCAGCACCAGCGCTTTGAGCACTTCCTCGACGATTGGAGCGACAATTGTGGCTTCAGCGCCCGGCCCGAACACATATTGGGCCAGCCCATCGACGGCTAGCTCGGCGAAGATTGCGATAATCAGCGCCGGAACTGCTCCCCAGACAAACGTGACCAGCAGCAGATGCAGCGGCTCTTTTTCGTAGCGATCCAGCCACCACAGTGTGAGCGTGTAGAGCAGGGTGGGCGTGAAAGCCGCGATCATTGGCACAAGCAGGTTGATCATCTTAGTTGCCCAATCCGTTGGGCAGCGGCTGGCGGTTTGTTGCAGAAGGATCGGCAGATCGAGTGGGGCGCTGGCGGGAAGTTGTGCAGGTTGGGGTCATTGATCGATACATATCGCTAACAGGTGATGAACAAAGGCTTAGCCTCTGCGCGTATTGTAACACATGGCCTCAGACAAACATCCTGGTTAAATAAATGCTGCTGGCTGGATATTGTCACAGCCGCCGGGAATGCTAGTCTTCTTCTGGTGGCCGCGCCGCGCCGCCGACGATGTAGGGCAGCTTGCCGTGGCGTTTGAAGCCCACCAGCTGCGCGTGGGGCGCGACCATCCGCCGAAAGATGATGCGCCGATCGATCAGCTCGGTGCCGGTACCGACCAACTTGGGCGTAAACAGCATCAGGCCGATCAGATAAGCGTAGAACAGCCCGACCAGACTCATGACCACGCCGCCAGGGATCGAGCCGATCGCCGCGCACTGCAAAAAGGCTGTGCATTGCCCAGGCAGCGGATCGGCGGGCGGCAGCAGCTTGACCAGCCACACAAGCAGCATAAACGCGAAGATCGCATAGTAATTGTGGCGCAATCTCCGGCCCATCGCCTCCACCAGGCTGATCTTGAAATGCGGCTCTTCGAGGTCGCAGCGCAGCATAGGATGCCACTGCTCCTCGGCCTCGATCTGGTTGTACTGGAGCAGCGGCGCGTAGTACTCGGTCTCCATCAGCCGCACCCAGCCGCTCCACAGATCATAGAAGCGGAAGCGCCGGGCCTCGATCGCCAGAAATGCGTAGACCAGAAACATGCCCAGCAGTGCCATTAGATGCGGATGGCTCGCATCGCTGAGCAGAAAGCTGGCCATACTGCCGGCCGTGACCACGGCCCAGTTGGTGGTGTTGTCGATCCGCGAGCGCCAGGTGGTGGCCAGATCCATCACGCCGCGATAAAAATGAACCATCACGGCCGGCGTCAGGGGTGAGCTTGTATTGCGTGGCTGCATAGCGTTTGTGCGCCTCTCCTGCTCGTATTATACCGTCGCCTCTGATCCTGCCAGTCGCTCCCGCTCGGCCTGGCTGGCGGCGACGCGTGCCCACAAGATCTCGGCGATATGCTGGGCGCGCCGTCCCGCTCCATGCCCGATCTGCTGGCGACAGCTTGTGCCCATCGCGACGATCGTGGTGTCCTCGCCTGCGGCGCGTACAGCCGGCAGCAGCGCGCGCTCCCCGATGTCGAGCGAGATCGCGTAGTGCTCGCGCTCATAGCCAAACGAGCCGGCCAGTCCGCAGCAGCCGCTATCGATCTCGCGTGGCTCGAATTCAGCCGCCCGCAGCAGCGCGAGCGTCGGCGCGGTCGAGGCCAGCGCTTTCTGGTGGCAATGACCATGCACCAGCGCGGGTCGTCGGGGTCCAGCCGCCGCCAGCAGAGCAGCAGGAAACGCGCCGCGCTCCAGCTCCCGGCTCAGGAACTCGTCCAGCAGCCAGCTGTGAGCGCGCAGCTGCTCGCAGCGTGGATCGTCGAGCAGATCCAGGTATTCGTCGCGGAAGGTGAGCAGGCATGACGGCTCAAGCCCGACGATCGGCAATCCGTGCGCGGCGTAGGGAGCCAGCCACTCAAGCTGCTGCCGGGCCGCATGCTTGGCCTGCTTGAGCAAGCCTTTCGAGAGCATCGGACGGCCGCAGCAGACCAGCCGCTGTGGGAGCAGCACCGTGTAGCCCAGGGCTTCCAGCAGCCTCGTCGCTGCGATGCCGATCTGCGGCTCGTTGTAGCGCGTGAAGGTATCGGCGAAGAGGACGACTACCTTTGGTTCTTGGTCGCCCTGAGGGCACCCGGTTCTTGGTTCTTGGTTGTGGCCCTCACCCCCCAGCCCCCTCTCCCGCTGCGGCAGGCGAGGGGGAGCTTTTGGTACTGCTTTTATTCCTTTGTTCTCGGCTCTCGTTTGTTCTTGGTTCTGTTGTTCTGTTGTTCTTTGTTCGTTTGTTCGTTTGTTCGTTTGTTCGTTTGTTCGTTTGTTCGTTTGTTCCTTCGTTAGGTTCTAGGTTCTTGGTTCTAGGTTCTTCTCGCCCCCTAAACCACGCCTCGAACGTCTGCCGGGCAAAATACGGCAGCTGACGCTTCCGGCTGATGCCGAGCAGTCGCTCGTTGAGCAGGCCGACGCCGGGCGCGTGCAGCAGCCAGTTCGAGAGCGGAGCCAGCGCAGCGCCGACGCGGTTGAGCGTGTGAATCTGGCCGAAGAGCCGCGCGCGTAGCGGCGTGCCGTGCCGTTGGTAATAGTGCGCCAGCCACTCGCTTTTGAGCCGCGTCATATTGACCCGCGACGGACATTCGGCGGTGCAGCCTTTGCACTCGATGCACAGATCGAGCACGTCATGCATGCGATCGCTCCATAGCTCGGATGCGGGCAGCGCGCCGCCGAGCGCCAGCCGCAGCGCATTGGCCCGGCCCCGCGTCGAGTGCGCCTCGTCGCGCGTCACCATGTAGCTGGGACACATCGTGCCGCTGTCGGTTTTGCGACATGCGCCGTTGCCGTTACACAGCTCTGCCGCGCCCAACATGCCCTCGCTGTCACGAAAGGCAAAGTGCGTGTGCAGCGCGACCGGCACTCCCCGCGCCGGAAGGTAGCGCAGATGGGCGTCGAGCGGCGGCGCGTCCACGATTTTGCCGGGATTCAAGATGCCCTGCGGATCGAAGGTGCGCTTGATCGTCCCGAAGGCCGCGTACAGCTCGTCGCCAAAGATCGTGCGATTATGCTCGGAGCGGATCAGCCCGTCGCCGTGCTCGCCGCTGACCGCGCCGCCGTACTCCATCACCAGGTCACGAATGCCCTCCGAGAGAGCGCGGAACCTGCGGACATCGCCGGGATCGTGGAGGTTGAGCAGTGGCCGCACATGCAGCAGGCCGACGCTGGCATGACCATAGAAGGCCGCGATCGTGCCGTGAGCCTCGATCAGCGCTTTGAAGCGCCGAATATAGGCCGACAGATGCTCGGGCGGCACTGCGCTGTCTTCGACGCAGGTCTCGGGCTTGAGGCCGGGCGACATACTTTGCAGCAGCGGCAGGCCGGCCTTGCGCACCAGCCAGATCGGCGCTTTTTCCTCGGGCGTGATCGCGCGTGTGACCGCCGATACCCGAGCGCGCACCGGCAGATGCGCCAGCAGCCGATCGATCTGCGCCGCGACATCCGCCGCATCGTCGCCAAAAAACTCTACCAGCAGCAGCGCGGCCGCCTCGGTCTTGAGGATCGCCAGCGAATCCTTGAAGGCCAGCGATTTGCGCGTCAGATCCAGCAGCAGATCGTCGAGCAGCTCCACGGCGACCGGCGCGCACTCCAGGCAGGGAACGACCGCATCCAGCGCCTCAAAAAGATCGGCGAACTGCAGCAGCACAACACCCGTGGCGACCGGACGCGGCACCAGCCGCAGCTTGGCCTCCAGAATCAGCGCCAGCGTGCCCTCGGAGCCGACGATCAGATGCGCCAGATTCAGCGGCTCGTCGCCCAGGAACGCGTCGAGGTTATAGCCGCCGACCCGCCGCATAATCTTGGGGTAGCGCCGCTCGATCTCGTCGCGGTGCTGCCGGGCAAGATCCGTCACTGTGCGATAGCAGGCGCCCTCAAGATCAGACTGTGCGCACTTGGCCTGCCACGCGCCCGACGACAGCGGCCGCAGCGTGGTTTCGCTGCCGTCGCCGAGCAGCACGCGCAGCTCAAGCACATGATCGATCGTCTTGCCGTAGCGCAGCGAGTACGCGCCCGACGAGTTATTGGCGATCATGCCGCCGATCGTCGCGCGATTCGAGGGCGAAACATCCGGCGCGAACTTCAGGCCGTGGCCGGCAAGCTCGCCGTTGAGATGATCCAGCACCATGCCGGGCTGGACGCGAACCCAGCGCTCCGCCGTGTTAAGCTCCAGAGTTCGGTTGAGGTACTTCGAGAAATCCAGCTGGATCGCCGCGCCGACCGTCTGCCCGGCCAGGCTCGTCGCCGCGCCACGCGCCACGATCGGCACCTGGTGCGCGCGAGCAACCGCCAGCGTGGCGCGAACTGCCGCATCGGTGCGCGGAACCACCACGGCGACCGGATCGATCTGGTAGGGCGAGGCGTCCGTCGCGTAGAGCGCGCGCGAGATTCGATCGGCGTAGACCTCGCCGTCGACTGACTGCCGCAGATCCGCTAAAAGTGCATCGCTAGCCATGCTCGTATTGTAGCACTCTGCGCCCAGCGGCTCCGCGCTGCACCTCGCCGAAACAGCGCTGCTCCCGGCGATGCTGTGAACATCCCAGGAGCGCGGCGCTCAGCGCCATTTGATGCGAGCTTATTTACGAAGCTACCTGAACAGGTTGAGCCCTTTCAAAAACGGATTGATGAACATGCCATTGGGATCGAGCTTGCGCCGTAAGCTGTTGAACTGATCGCGATTGGCCTGTGGATACAGCGACGCGATGTCGACGCCGGGGATGTTCTGCCAGTATTTGGCCCAGTGCGGCCGGCCGTTCATCTGCTTGATCCAGGTCGGACCGATGATGCTGGCCAGCTCATCGTACGGCGCCATGTCGTTTTTGCGATTGTTGGGATTGGGCTCGCGCTTGGGATAGGCGCTCAAAATTTCGAGCCAGCAATAGTGCGTATTGCTGCCGGAAGTCTGGTACGCCGGCGAAAGCAGCGCCTGGCTATTTGAGGTAAAGCGTGCGTGCAGGCAGCAGGTCAGCGGATACACCGACTCGGCCGCTTTAGCGCGGACATGATTGACGACCTGATACCAGGCGGTGACAATATTCGTAAAATCCCAGCTATTGGCGCCGGTTGCCCGGATCGGAATAGCGATCTCCAGATCCAGTATCGGGAATGCCTGCTCCTGGTAGTGCAGCACGCGGGGAGCGTCGGTGATAAATCCGTTGGTCTGCTCGATACTGGTGATCTGCTGGCTCAGCTCGTACCAGGCCGCCAGCTCGATCGGCGGAACGATCGCGGCGCTCGTGGAATTCTCCGCTACCTGCTCCATCAATATCTCGGCAAAGTGAGCCTGCCAGTCCGGTGGACGGAGCGGCACGTTGCGCGGCTCTTCTTCCGTGCGATTGAACTGCTTGACCCAGATTAAACCATCGTCGAGCTTGTTGGAGAAGGCGCTGCCGCCGCTCCACGGGAACCAGAACAGCTCTACGTACTGATTGCCGGTTACCCGATCGCTGAGCCTGGAAGCATCGACGCGCCCGCCGTTCGTCGCCGGATTCGGCCCCATGACGTCGGCGGTCGGCAGGATCAGCTCTTGATCCCACAGGCGGTACATCGGCTCGACGTTGAGCGTGACTTTCGAGATGATCCCGAGCGTGCCCAGGCTGACCCGAACCGTGTTCATCTCGTTCGGCGTCGTTTCTTCCGAAAAAACATGCACCTGTCCATCGCTGCCGACGATCTCAACCGCAGAGATTAGATCCGAGACGGTGGGCTGATTCCAGCCGGTGCCGTGACAGCCCGCCGCCACAAAGCCGGTGGCGTTAATGCTGGGTAGCACCCCGGCTGTTGGGAGATACATCGGGGGTAGCGGGTTCGAGCGATCCGTCAGGGCATCACGGACATCAGCCCAGCGCGCGGACGGTAGATAGGTCACCAGGTTATGGCCGTTGCTTTGCCAGCGCCAGGCTTTACGCCCGCTCTCAGTAATGCCGGTGGCGTCGATCAAAATATCGGGCGTGACGACCAGCGGACTCCAGGAGTGTCCAGTTCCAACCGTTCGGATCGTGCTGCCTGGATGACTCGCGACGATTTGCTTCAGCTCGGCGACGCTGGCCGGTCGCAAGATCGCATCCGGGCTGGCAAACAGACTGCCGGCCCAATTCGTCCACTCCGTCATCTCCTGTAGCGCGAGGTCATTGTTCAGCGTTGTGCCGCTGATCGTGTAGTGCGCCGTCGCCGGATTGCCTTGCTCATACACAAAGGACTGGCGGGCTTCGTTGTCCTGGCCCCACACCACGAACACATACATGCGAATCAGCGTGCCGTCGGGAACGCCCAGCTCGCCGGGATCGACGGTCTTACTAAAACCGAGCGTAATATCCCCGGTATGATTCGAAAGCCTGGTCTGTCCTTCGTCGTCCATGTACGAGAACATGATTCTGGCGACAAATCCACCCTGATTCTTCAAGCTCATCTTGCCGATCTTTGGTATAGCCATGGCGAGCACTCCTTAAAACCTTGAACAGTACTTGCGGCGATTCCTGGCCGGTGCCGCAGATCGAGGCCATAGTGCAGCACAGGCGTACCGGTAACATCCAAAGTCGCTCTGAATGTGTCGGGTACGCCTGCGTCGGTCACGTGCTGTGGTTGCGATCTTGAGGTTTGAGCAGCCGGCTCTAGGAGATGTCGATCAGGCCCAGCTCATTGTCGAGCGTCGTGCCGCTGATCGAGTAGTGCGCCGTGTCTGAATTCCCTTCCTCGTACAAGAAGGCGCGCTTGGCTTCGTTGTCGCGACCCCACACGACGAACGCATACATCCAAACAACGGTGCCGTCAGCAACGCCCAGCGAGCCGGGATCGACGGTTTTGGTCTGGCCGAGCGGAATATCCCCGGAGTGGCCCGAGAGATGCTTTTCCCCGTTCTCGTCCAGGTACGAGAACATGATCCTGGCGACAAACCCGCCCTGGTTCTTCAAGCTCATCTTGCCGATCTTTTGGATTGCCATACCATCCTCCGTAAGTGATGCGATTGATCCAGTTACAAACGAGTGCACAACCGTGTGCGCTACACCGTCAAACCTGTCCTGGCGTGCTATGGGGCCGTGAGAAGCCTTCATTCCTGGGAGCCTTAATCCATGGTTGCCTCCTTTACTGCGTATCTGCTGTTTGCTACAATCGCAGCATAGCCGGCGATCGTTTCAAGATCGTTTTATTGGGAGCGGCCACGACATGCGTTCAGCCAGCGATACGCATCCGAGTGTCCCAGCCCTTCAGATCTGCCTCTTCGGCGGGGTAATCTTCCGTGTTGCAGGCGACCGGGTTACAAACATCGCCACCCGCAAAGCCGAAGCTCTCCTGATCTATCTTGTCTGCAACCCGCAGCCGCAGCCGCGCGAAACGCTGGCCGAGCTGCTCTGGGACGATCTGCCTGCCGAGCGTGCCGCCGGTAATCTGCGCCTCACGCTGAACCAGCTGCGCAAATCGTTTGCGCCGTTCCTCGACATTACGCGCCAGACGATTGCGCTGCGACAGGACGTGCCATGCTGGTCGGATGTGCAGACGCTAGCAGCCGGGCTTGCCGGCGAGCCGCGCGACGTAGAAACGCTGACCACGCTGCTGGCGCTGTATCGCGGCGATTTTCTGCAAGGGTTTCATCTGCGCGATGCGCGGGGCTTCGGGGAGTGGCAGGCGGAGCAGGCGGAATACTGGCGGCAGCAGGCGCTCGCCGCGATGCGGCAGCTGGTAGACGGCTATGTTGCCCTGAGCAGCTACAGCGAGGCGATCACCTGGGCCGGGCGTATCCTCAGGTTCGATCCGCTGGATGAGGCGGCGCATCGTCAGCTGATGCTGCTGCATGCCCGCAAAGGCCAGCGTGGAGCCGCGCTGCGCCAGTACCAGGCGTGCATGCAGATTATGCAGCAGGAGTTTGGCCTCGATCCTGAGCCGGCAACTGAGACGCTCTACGGGCGCATCTGTCGCATGTCCACGCAGCGGCCGCACAGCCTGCCGCCCAATACGCGGGCGCTCCTCGGTCGATCCGACGAGCTGGTGCGGCTGTATGCCTGGATCTGCGATCCAAACGCTCGGCTCATGTCGATCGTCGGCGCGGGTGGCAGCGGCAAAACCCATCTGGCGCTCACCGCTGGCTGGCGCGTCGTCAGCGAATGTTTCGGCCCGTGCGGCAACGGAGTCTTCTACATCCCGCTGATTGTGCGCGAAGATACGACGGAGCGCATCGACGATGTGGGGCTGCTGATGGCAATCGCGCGGGCGCTGCACATACCGCGCTCCGGCAGCACCACACTGCTGGACCAGGTGATTCGACAGCTGCACGATCAAGAGCTGCTGCTGATCATCGACAACGGCGAGCTGCTCGATCCATCAGCTCGGCTGGCGCTCGGCACACTGATTCAGCACATCGCCGATCTGCGCGTCCTGGTGCCATCCCGCGAGCGGCTCAAGCTGCGCGACGAGTGGGTGCTGGATCTGGGCGGCCTGGCGCATCCCGCGCTGCCTTCACACATTCTGACGCGGCAGCAGGAAGAGCGGCTGTGTATGACGCTCCCGGAGTACGCGGCGGTGCAGCTCTTTCTGGAGCGTGCCGGCCAGCTTCAGGGCGCCGCCGACTTCAGCGCGTACAACCATCAGGATCAGCTTGCCATCGGCAGAATTTGCCAGCTCGTGCATGGCCTGCCGCTGGCGATCGAGCTGGTGACGCCCTGGCTGCGCGTACGCTCAGCCGGTGAGATCGTGGAGCAGGTCGCCCACCTGATAGACATGCTGGTAGTGGACATGCCGGATCTGCCGGAGCGCCACCGCAGCGTCCGCGCGGTCTTTGACTACTCATGGCAGCTTATCTCTGACGAGGAGCGCGCCGCGCTCGCGCAGCTCTCGGTCTTTCCCGCCAGCTTCACGGCCGCTGCCGCCGAGACGATCGCGTCGGTGCGGCTGGCGCGGCTGGCAGCCCTGCGCGACAAATCGTTGATCCAGTCGCTGGCGATTGACGGGGAAACGCGCTATGTGCTGCATCCGCTGCTGCGACATCTGGCGTGGGAAAAATTGCAGCTCGACGGCGCGCGTGCCAGAGCGATTCAGGCCGCTCACGCGCAGTATTTTGCTGCGCTTGCTGCGCGCTGCGAGAATCAGCTGCGCGGCGTACACGGGCCTGACGCTATCCAGCTATTGGAAGCTGAGATCGATAATATTCGCGCCGGCTGGCAGTGGGCCGCGACAACCTGTGATGTGGCAACGCTGGGCCACTACAGCATCGCGCTGCACGACTTCTGCGCGATTCGCGGCTGGGAGCTTGAGGGCTGCTACCTGTTTCGCGGTGCTGTCGCCGCGCTGCATGGCTGGACAGCAGATGACGACACGCCGGAGGCGGATCTGCTGGCAGCGGCGCGCGTGCTGTCGTGCTACGCGGAGTTTCAATATATGCTCGGCGCGCTGGATATTGCCGAGGCAACCTTGCAGCAGAGCCGTTTCATCCTATCGTTCCAGGCGATCGAGGATGCGCCGGAGCTGATGTTCATCTACCGGCAGCTTGGTCTGATCGCGTACTGGCGCGGCGCCTACACCGAAGCCCTGCACTATCTGCGGCTGACGTTGCAGATGGCGGAGGAGCAGGGCGATCAGGATAAGTGCGGCGATGCGCTGCTGGCGATCTGCGGCGTGGCCTACGCGCAGGGCGATTGGAGCTATGCTCAGGCGGTGGCGCAGCGCAGCCTGGCAACCTACCAGGCCAAAGACGATCGCTGGGGCATTGTGCATGCGCTGCGCTTTCGGGGTATGATCGCGCTGGCGCAGGCGGATGTGCAGCTGGCCCGTCGATCGTATCAGGAAAGCCTGGAGCTGGCTCAGCAGATCGGCTACCGGATCGGCGAGGCGCTGGTGTGGGATCGGCTCGGGCTGCTGGAGCTGGCCGAGAGCCGGCCGGAGCAGAGTACGGCGGCGCTTCAACGCGGGCTGGCAATGTTTCAGGATCTCGGGGTGGATGTCGAGAGCGGACGAACACTGTGTCACCTGGCGCGAGCTGCCCTCACGCGCGGTGAAGCGCAGGCCGCGCAGCAATCTGTAGCACAAACACTTCAGATCGCCGGGCGTGTTCAGCTGCTGCCCTTGATGATCGAGAGTCTGGCCGTGGCGCTCGATCTCTGGATGCGGATGAATCAATCGGCTGAAGATGCGACCGCTCGTGAATTCCTACGATCGCTGGGGCAGCACCCGGCCTCCACGGCGGACACCCGGATGTATATCGCGGCGCTGCTGGGAGAAGAGCCGGTGCAGGCTCACAGCGCCGGCAATCCCGCCGCGCTGTCTTCGATCGAAGCGATTCAAGCGGAGGTGATGAGTCTGGTAGCCGGCATCAGCCAGCCGGAACGAGAAGGAACGCGGGATCGAGTGGTTGTGTAAGGAGGAGTGGTATGGATCTGATTGCGTTTATGTGGGATCTGGTCAACCATCCAGAGAAGCTCGATCGGTACAAGCAAGACCCAACTACGTATCTGGAGCAGGAGGGAGCGTCGCTTTCGGGAGCGGATAAACACCTGTTGCTCCACTTTTCACCGCAGAGCGCTGATCAAAGCGGCCTGCCCTCACCTTCAAGGGAAATCGGCATCCAAGAAATTAGCACCGTGACACGCTTTGTCGTCAATCCTGATCCGGTATTGGGCGCAAGCACAGCCAACAACGATGCAGATTCCACGCCTATTTGCTTGCTGAGCGGAAATCCTGTCACCGTGATGTCGCGCGCTGCCGTCTTTCTGGCTGAGGAAAACGCAAGCGAGGTCGACAACATCTTGTCGGGAGGTGTCTTGTGCCGGTTATTACCCCATAGCTACCTCATGACTCAAGAAGATGCGGACGGCGTACATGTGGTCTTTTTCGATCTGCGGCTCTGCTATGTTGGTCCAAGCAACCTGTATGATGTGCCAATGGTCATTCACATTAAAACGCCCGGAGCGGAGCCGACCGAGGGGAAAAAGTATCATTTCGGCGATAAGCTGGTGACATTTTATGCGCTAAAGTACACGTTGCTGAAAGCTGATGATCTGTTACAGGTTGCTCTTGGCCCCGATAGCTCCTACAACCCTGAGACCAAGGAATTAAGACTCCAGATTGAATTATTGAAACTGAATACTGGTCAATGAAGCGCGGAT
>DASWTW010000284.1:0-55314 GCA_036401895.1 Herpetosiphonaceae bacterium
ATCGAATCGCTTGCTCGTGAGCTAGGCAAAACGCCGGTCGAAGTCAACGATTTCCCTGGCTTTGTCTCCAATCGCATCCTCATGCCCATGATCAATGAGGCAATCTATACGCTCTATGAAGGTGTTGCTACGCCAGAGGCGATTGACACGGTAATGAAGCTCGGCATGAATCATCCAATGGGGCCGCTGCAACTCGCCGATTTCATTGGCCTGGATACCTGCCTAGCGATTATGGAAGTACTGCACACTGGCCTTGGTGATCCTAAGTACCGGCCCTGCCCACTGCTCCGCAAGATGGTCTCGGCTGGATTGATGGGCAAGAAGTCAGGACGTGGGTTCTACACCTACGGGTAGCAAGTAAGTGGGAAGAGCCGAGAGCAACCGTCTTGTTCTTGATGTTTGCTTCTCGGCACTTCAGTTGAACTGTTCTCCATCGGGCAAAAGTAGAGTCATAAATGGTCTTTTAGAAGACTATCGTAGGGCTTTACAAGTGTGATATGATGCATATAAGCTTGAATCAGTCCGTGCTTGACTGAATTGAAAGTCCAAGGGACCGAAGCGGTGTTCCTACAAAGTGCTAGTTCCTACTGGCTATGTCTGCTCTGTAGAAGAACTTATATTCTAGAAGGCTGCTGCGTAATGTAGCAGTCTCTCGATTCGTTCGTCTTAACAGGCTCTTGGGAACATAAGAGAAGTTCATTATGATTAACTTCGTGCGAATTGATAACCAATCCTCGAAGAATACTCTACAGTTAGACTACCTACTCCACACGATTAGAACCACATGTGTGAGAGTTATATCACCTCCTCCTCATTGTCAAGGATCTAACATCGTAAATTATAATGATTTCATACCCCCACTAATCCTACAACAAGTTACGGCTTCTGAACTATGCATCATAGTTTCATTCTCACCTCAGTGTGGTATAGGAGACCCTTATTATGCTTATAATTAAAGCTGGGAAGTGCACCATCATCCGACAAATTTTTTCACGATTATCATTTGTTAAGGCTGTATATAGTATGATATTTATGTGGTTGTATGCAAAATCTACATTACAACGCGAAAATTATGGAATAAATGAGGTGGATTCTATAGTAGAACAAGAAAAAAGATCTTCGATAGATAATGTGGGGAATGGATTAGACAACTGTAAGATGAGTGGAATTGGTGCAGATGCTATGAGGTTAGAGCTAACTGAAGATGGTGAGGTTTTCGAAATAGCAGGAGTAAAGTCAAAGCGATTAGGATTTTTATTGAAAGATGTTTTTGAAGATTTTCAATTGCCTGAAGATGAACGAGAACTTATTCGTGGAATTTGGGAAGAAAGAATATTATTAGCGAAATGTGCTACTGCCCGGCATAGATACTTAAGAGAGTTGATATTCGGACAAACATATTATCATAGAATAGAAACTCAGCAAGAACTTGAAGCTCTTGCTGAAGAAATTATTTTTTCGAACAACGAAGCTCTGCGAGAACATTGGCGGCAACGCCTGCATACATATGATTACAAATAAAACTTAAGCTAATGCACCACCACTGCGGAGTATTAACTGACACTCTTCAAGCAAGCGAAAGTATTTACCGACTGCAAGTTTACAACCATGTTGAGCTACGGCCATAGCAGCCTTTGGATCATGATACGGTCCTGTTTGCGCAAGAGCATGGGCCCATCTTGTATAGATAAGAGTTTCAACAAGGTGGTCTTGAAACCCTCGGTTGCTGGCAGCGTCATACCATTTCTTGGCCTTTTCAAGAATTAAGAGGCCGCTTCGCTGATGTAATTTTGCTTCGGTTACACCCAATCGTTGGAGTAAACATCCAGTCTCATGGCTATCATCAGGTGTACGCTCAATTTCAGCTAACGCCCTCCTAATCATCTTTGCCAACTCATTAGTTGGCCCTTCATGTTCAAGAACATGAACTAGAACGCGGAATAATTCTTTCCTCGTTGCTGGCGTTCTAGCTAAAGACAGAGCTTCGTGCGCCTCCTCATAACTGGACAAGAATCTGCCTTGGAGCAACAGCGTGTCGGCTAGCCGAAGTTTCGCACGAGCTATATAATCGTTACTCAGGTCCAGACCTTTTGGGCCAAACTCATCCTTTGCAAACTCGACTGTCTCACGTGCTATTTGCTCACATTCCCGCAAATCCCCAGCCCGACTCCGCGTTTCGGTATCGAGCCAGAGATCTAATGCTAGGAATTCTGCTAAGCGCAAATTCCCACTACGTCTCTCCCTATCAATAATTCCGAGAGCTTTCTTTGCTAGGGCTTGCGCGCCCTCTATATCGCCGTGCCTTTGAAGACGTACCCCATCCTCAATGACGCTAAAAACCGGATGTTGGGTTGGGCTGAAGAGAGGTGTTTTTTGCATCAAGCTTACGGAGTCGCGACGTTCAATTGCATCACAATAATCTTGGGGGAAGCCGCATTCTTTAGCTAATTCGTAGGCTTGCAGCCAGAGCACTTCAGCCAAAATGTGTAACGTCGAAGGCCGAGGTTCTTGCTGCCCATTCTCGTACCTCCTGATCATTTCTTGGGTTATGCCTGCCCGATCGGCTAGTTCTTTTTGGGTCAGGCCAAGATCATGCCTGGTTTGCTTTATTCGCTCTGCTAGTAGCTTGAGTCGGTTTGATGCCGTCATCTTGCGCCTCCCCAACTAGTTGGATGATCCTGCTCGGAGAAGAATCTAAACTTGGGTGTACAAAAAGCCGCATGTGGTGGCTAACCATCACATGCGGCCTCAAGATGAGGTCTGTTTGACCGATGCCTCTCTTGATTATAGCTGGAGTCGATTGCGAGATCAATCCCCAAAATAATCGGGCATCACGAGGAGGGTATCATGGACATCGCTGTTGTTGGTGCTGGCGTCATTGGTATGACTACAGGGCTGCGGTTGCGCAAGGACGGCCATGAGGTGTGTGTTGTCGCGAATACATTTTCTCCTCACACAACTTCAGATATCGCGGCCGCATTCTGGCTTCCGTTCCATGTGAACTCCGGTCGTGTTGCTGTTTGGGGATTTGCTACCTACAACATCTTCTGTCAACTAGCGGAGATACCAGAATCTGGTGTCTCTATGACGTATGCACACGTACAATTTGAAGAGTCGGTACCTGATCCGGACTGGTGCGTGTACGTACGAGGTTTTCGTCGTGCAGCGTCATTCGAATTGTACCCTGGCTATGTTGACGGGTATGTTTTCGAGGCACCCGTGATCGAGATGCCCGTTTACATGCGCTACTTACGCCGCGACTTTGAGTCGCAGGGTGGAATTATTTTGCAGCGCCATGTTCACAGCCTCAGTTGGGAAGAGCTACAAACACCAGTCATCGTTAATTGCTCTGGTCTTGGAGCAGCTACATTGGCTGATGATGTACAAGTGTTTCCGATTCGAGGGCAGATCGTCCGGGTTGAACGAGGAAACATTCCACCTCGTGTTTTTCTCGCCGAAGGTCAACATCACGGCATCACGTATATCGTTCCTCGCTCAACTGATTGTATTCTTGGTGGTACAGCGGAGGATCACAACTGGTCACTAGACGTTGAGCCTAGTACTTCGCAATCTATCATCACACGCTGTTCCAAGATCGAAGCGCAAGTGGGGAGTACCCACATTTTAGAAAGCCTTGTCGGCTTGCGACCCGGACGACATACCGTTCGCCTTGATGCTGAACGGCTAGAAAACGGCGTTCTCATTGTACATAACTATGGTCATGGTGGCGCAGGTGTAACCCTATCATGGGGATGCGCCGAAGAAGTTGCACGGCTGGTTGCTAATGACGACCGCATCAAGGAAATGCAGCCGGTAATAACACCATTCCCAAATGCAGTGACGCAAGATGTAGCTGCATAGCTCTGTAACAACTAGGGCAACAAATGCTGGCAGGAGTACTGCTATAGATCGCTTATAAGCGAGGAGCGACATCTAATCCGCTCCTCGCTTTACGTTAAGATAGCCTTGCTCGATATTGATATGTTAAGTCAAGTGAATTATCACCGTTAAGTAGACGCTATGGTTGCAAGTTTACGTTAGTACAATGCGGAAAATCAGTGGTTGTATTTTGTGAATACCGCTTCTTCAATCCGGTGCCCTTAATGTCGCTGGTCGAGATCGTGCGCGGGCTGCTCACGAGCGACGCAACGTACCAGACAATCGAGGCGCTGGCCAAGGACCTGGGCAAAACACCGGTCGAAGTCAACGATTTTCCGGGCTTCGTCTCCAACCGCATCCTGATGCCGATGATCAACGAGGCGATCTACACGCTCTACGAGGGCGTCGCCACCCCCGAGGCGATCGACACGGTGATGAAGCTGGGCATGAACCACCCGATGGGGCCGCTCCAGCTGGCGGACTTCATCGGCCTGGACACCTGTCTGGCGATCATGGAAGTACTGCACACCGGCCTCGGCGATCCCAAGTACCGGCCATGCCCGCTGCTGCGCAAGATGGTGACGGCAGGCTTGCTAGGCAAGAAGAGCGGTAGAGGCTTTTACACCTACGGGTAGGGAGACAGCACATAAAACGTTTTCGACGGCATGTGACACGAGAACCGGGAGCACCACCAGCCCTGGTTCTCATGCTCGCTGCTTCCTTCTGTTACCACTTAGAGAACATGAAGATAGCTGCTGGCTCCAATGTGCTGGTACAGCTTATGCAACGGCTATCGATAGCGTACCAATATGTGGGCGTGAAACGTAAAGGTGTGGTAACAGAGTAGGAAGAAGTTAAGACAACGATGCTTCAATGCAGCTTCGACCACACTTCCAGTAGGAGGATCGTGATGTTGAAGCACTTTAGTGAAGCGAAGCTATTTCGCTTGATCGGTAAGGTCGGACAGGTAGGCATCCTAGTTGTATTGCTGACGAGTTGCACAGGTCGTGGTGGTGGCTGGCTCTCACCAAATCAATTGCTGGGATTTCAAGAGCAAGCAACGCTGGGCTTCTCATTCCGCTGCGAACGCTCTTCCCAGAGCGGCAACACAAATCCCCGAACTGGTCAGCTACACATCGAGCTGCAATACTCCGATCACGGATTGAACCCATTAGGTGGAGCGTTTTCGATCCACGGTGAGGCAGACACCCTTGATCCTGTGCTAGAGTCTGCGATCTGCATTGGTCAGGAGCCACCGCCAGGCGGCAAGGAACTCATCTTTTTGGGCACGTACCGACCAACATCCTCAAGACCTGGGCAGTTTTATGCTCCGTGTACCCACGCTGTACCACAATGCCGCTTTGAGGTGATTGTGCGAGACAACGACGGTGATCTTGCGCCTTCGCAGGGTGATTTCTTCTCGATCAAGCTATCTAACAGTCCGCTGGTATCCTCGCAGCTGCCTGCGGCTTCGATCATTTATGCCCGCGCTGGATTGCTGGGAGGCGGCAACATCAAGGTTGAATGATGAGTGATGCAGGCGAATGGGGCTGGAATTGCCCACCTTCCACCTACGCTTCCGCCGCTTTCCATCTTCTCGACACCTTCAGTCCCCCGCGTACGTGGACGATCACGCCTGATCAAGCGCGTGATCGTCTCGAATGAAGGAGTGTGATCATGAAGCGGAACCATCATGCACACCCACGGCATGTCAGCCGGCGCTCGTTCTTAAGGCGAACTGCGGCAGTCTCGATCGGTGCTTTCGTCGGCGGGCGCATGACTCCCAAAGTTGTACAGGCCACAGAGTCGGCGGTCTCACAGCACGGCGCGCCGCTGCGGGGCATCTTTCTTCCGGCGAAAGATCGCTTGGCCGAGGGGCGCTTCGGGATCATGTTCAAGCGGCTGCCTGCGTTTGCGCCTCCCGAAGATCTGCTCACGGCGCTTGGCGGCTCGATGATGGAAGAACAGCCACCGGCGGTAGCTGATGAGGCACATCTAAACACGAGCCCCAGGCTATTCGCTGGTTTCACCTTTTTCGGACAGTTCATCGACCACGACATTACTCTCGATAATACTCCGCTCGATCAGCAACAGGCTGATCCAGATGCGCGGATCAACTTTCGCACACCGCGCTACGACCTCGACTCGATGTATGGTAAAGGGCTAGCGGAAACAAGATTGTACGATCCGAACGATCCCGATAAGCTCTTACTGACACCGAATATTAACGGCGTGGAGGATGTACCACGCAATGCCGATGGCAGCGCGATCATCCCCGAGCCCCGCAACGATGAAAACCTGATCATCGTCCAGCTACATATTGCCTTTATGAAGTTTCACAACAAGCTGGTCGATTATGCGCGATCACAAGGCGTCCGCAAAGAGTGGGTTTTTGAAACGGCTCGCCGTCTTACGCGCTGGCATTATCAGTGGATCGTGATTCATGACTTCTTGCCGCGCTTCGTTGGGGATGCGCTGGTCGGATCTGCTGGTCAGGTGTATAAAGAGCAGCTCGGCAAAGCTCCGGTGATTACGCTCAACTACTATAAGCCGGCAAATCGCGATGATCGTCCGTTCATGCCCGTGGAGTTCGCGGTGGCAGCCTACCGCTTTGGACACAGCATTGTCCGTCCCTTTTACGTCATCAATCAGGCAACACTCGACGCGGGAGGTGTACCTATTTTTGGTGAGACGCCTGGCTTCAATCTCAACGGAGGCCGGCCTATTCCGCAAGATTTGGTTGTGGAGTGGAAGAATATTCTTGAGGTCGATCCGGCTTTTACACCACGTAAGCCACGCAAGATCGACACGAAACTCTCGCTTCCGCTTTTCAATCTGCCCGGCTCGGTTGTCCCGCCACCCGATCCGCAAAAGCTGCTGGCGGTACGGAATAACTTGCGTGGCAAGCAGGTTGGACTACCATCAGGACAACAGGTGGCGCGGACGATGCGGGCCACAGTTCTAAGCAATCAGCAGCTAGGGCTGAGTGACGCAAGATGGAACGGCGAGGCACCGTTGTGGTACTACATCCTCAAGGAGGCCGAGCTGTTGCACAACGGCGAGCAGCTGGGATACGTCGGCGGGCGCATCATGGCCGAGGTGCTGGTTGGCATTCTCCAGCGCGACCAAACGTCGTATCTCTTTCTCGATCCGTCCTGGAAGCCGACGCCGCCAATTGCGTCTGCGAGCGGCCAGTTTACACTTGTCGATCTGCTTAAGTACGCTGGATCAGCCTAGTTCTGAGGCAGTACAACGCGGAAAATCAGTGTTTGGAGATTGCGAATACCACTTCTTCAACCCGGTGCCGTTAATGTCGCTGGTCGAGATCGTGCGCGGGCTGCTCACGAGCGACGCGACCTACGGGACGATCGAGGCGCTGGTCAAAGACCTGGGCAAAACACGCGGCTTCTACACCTACGGATAGAGCTGTGAGACGAGGACCAATGAGCGCTTTCCCCTGGTCCTCGGCTTGCGACGGCTATCCAACCCAGCCTTTCCACTGCTCGGGATATGGTTTTTCCAGCGCTTTCAGGTACACACTTGCTTTGGCGTAGAAGACCAGGATCGCCTCGCGGTAGATTTGAAACTGTACACGCGGCGAGGCGATGAACCCATGCCCACGATCGATCTGCTGGTTATGGATGTCATCTTCCGAGAACCCGCTCAACGTCTCGACCAGCTCTGTATCAAGCCGCTTAAACCAGGCGTCGAGACTTGCCACGCTGTTCGGCGCGTCCGGCTTTGAGTCTCGGTATGTCCAATCCAGCTTGAACGTCTTGAAGGAATGGATATACGCCTGCTGGATATAGCCCATGTCCTCGCACAATTCGCCGAAGGTTGGGTTATTTCCAGGTAGCTTGTAGGCCAAATCCTGGTCGGAGAGCATCTCCATCAGTTGATCGCGCAGATCCTGATTTCCCGGCAGCTCTTCTTCAATCAAGCTGTTCATATCGATCCTCCAAACATATGCTCCATGTTATCATGGTAGTACAAGAGTTCTACATCGAGCACGGGAATTTATGGAAGATGACACCTGTCTACGGCTTAACTGCGCCAGCCGAGCAACAGCGCTTGAGATCTGGGAGGCGATTTCTCGATGGCACAATTCGCTACCCATTGCCTCATCTTTTGACAAGCTCGTATAATAGTCAAGAGGATGACTGGAGCGGCGTATGTCTGTGCTGAAGCGACACAACGTGAATGTTACGGGGCAGGGCCAGCAGCCGATGCTGTTTGCCCACGGCTTTGGGTGCGATCAGAACATGTGGCGCTTTGTCGCGCCGGCCTTTGAGGACACATATAAAGTTGTTTTGTTCGATTATGTAGGTGCCGGTCAGTCCGATCTGTCGGCCTATGATCCCACGAAGTACGGCACGCTCGACGGCTATGCTGACGATGTGCTAGAGATCTGCCACGCGCTGGATCTGACAAACGTCGTTTTTGTGGGTCACTCGGTCTCGGCGATGATCGGCATTCTGGCGGCGATCAAAGAGCCAGCGCGCTTCGATAAGCTGGTGCTGGTAGGTCCATCGCCGTGCTATATCAACGATGGCGATTATGTGGGCGGCTTTGAGCGTGAGGACATCGACGAGCTGCTGGAGGCGCTGGAAGCAAATTATCTCGGCTGGTCCAGCGGCATGGCACCGGTGATCATGGGTAACGCGGATCGGCCCGAGCTGGGGCAGGAGTTGACCAACAGCTTTTGCCGCACACATCCTGAGATCGCCAGGCAATTCGCGCGAGCCACATTTTTGTCCGACAATCGAGCGGATCTGCCCAGGCTGAAAACTAAGTCACTGATCTTGCAGTGTTCGCACGATGTGATCGCGCCTGAGACCGTTGGGCGCTATTTGCACCAAACATTGGTCGACAGTAGCTTCGTGATGCTGAAAGCGACTGGTCACTGCCCGAATCTCAGTGCTCCCGAGGAGACGATCGCTGCGATGAAAACGTTTCTATAGAGGCTGGAACTGTTGACAGGCAACGGGGAGACAAGCGACACGCCCGACGAGAAGTTCCTGGAGGAGAGTCTTGAGGACCTGTATGAGCACGCGCCCTGCGGCTATATCTCCACGCTTCCCGACGGTACTTTCGTCAAGGTTAATCAAACATTTCTTGATTGGACCGGCTACGCGCGCGCGGAGCTGCTGGCCGGCAAGCGCTTTCAAGACATCCTGACGATCGGCGGCAAGATCTTTTACGAGACGCACTACGCGCCGCTGCTCGACATACAGGGATTTGCCAACGAGATCGCCTTTGATGTGCTGTGCCGCGACCGCCATCGCATGCCGGTGCTGGTCAACACGGTGCAGAAGCGCGATCCTTCCGGCACGCCGCTGCTCAACCGGACCATGATTTTTAGCGCCAGGGATCGCAGACAGTATGAGCGTGAGCTTCAGGAGGCGCGCAAAAAGGCCGAGGAAGCGCTCGATCTGCGCAATCAGTTCTTATCGCTGGCCTCGCACGAGCTGAAAACGCCGCTGACCTCGCTGATAGGACAGATCGAACTGTTTCAGCGCCGCGCCGGCAAAGAGCACTCGCTGAGTGAGCGCGATCAGCGAACGCTTCAGACGATCGCGGCGCAGGCGCAGCGGCTCAATAAAATGATCGCCGCGCTGTTCGACATTTCGCGCATCGAGACCGGCCAGCTCGCGGTCCAGCAGGTGCCGCTCGATCTCTGCACGCTGGTCCGACAAATCGTCGATGAAGTTCAATCCATGCTGACTGAGCGTTCGGTTCAGCTGCTGTGCCAGAGCCACCCGCTGATTATTCAGGGCGATGAGCTGCGTCTGCGCCAGGTGTTCCAGAACTTGATCCAGAATGCCCTAAAGTATAGCTCACCCGAGGTGCCGATTACCGTGGCGATACGGCAGGAGCAGGCCGAAGTGCTGATCGATGTGCGCGACACCGGGATCGGCATTCCCCAAACGGCGCTGCCTCAGCTCTTCAATCGATTCTACCGCGCCGACAACGTGGATCAGGAAAACGTGAGCGGTCTCGGCATCGGCCTGTATGTGGTCAAGGAAATTGTCGAGCTGCATGGCGGTACGGTGACCGTGTCGAGTGTCGAAGGCCTGGGCAGCACATTCACCGTCTGCCTGCCGCTAGATGCCGTCGCGCCGTTCTAGCTGTCGAGCGCTGGTATAAGCAGAACCAGGAGCATTGCTGGCTCCTGGTTCGAATCGATGGTTTGTTTGTGGGTGGCTAGAAGTTGTTGCGCGGGTCGCGCCGTCCAACGTCGCCGTCGTTATCAAGATCGCTGCCGGTAGCGCGCTCAGCCGCGTTACCCAGCCTGGAAGCGCCGCGCTCGATAAAGCCTTCGTCGGATGTCGTGCCGGTAGTTCCCGAGCCGGTGTAGCCGACGCTGCGCTCCTGCGTGCCGATCTGATCCACGTCGACATCTGTGCGGCGCACGGTATCCTGGATATTCTCGGTGCGCTCCTGCACATTCTTCTTGACATGAACTTCCTCGACGACGCGCGCCTGCTTATCGACGACCGCCTGCTCGTCGTGCTCGCGCACCTCGAACGAGCCCTGCTGCAAGTTGGCCAGATCCGCCTCTGAGACGGGCCGATCGACGGGCTTGCGATGCACGTCCACGGTTTCCTCGCGCAGCGTGACCTGCTCGTTGACGGGCACTTCCTCGACGCGCGTATTGACGCGCACGCCGCCCTGCTCAACCTCGCGCTTACCGATGCGCAGCTCTTCCTCGATGATCGGAATCTTGGCCTCGCCGCCCTGGTACAGGTTGGTCATACCACTGCGGCTAGTGTCGCGAGTTGTCAACTGGTGGTTATAGTTGGATGTGCGGCCTCGAATGTCGATCACGTTATAGCGATCCAGAATGTCCGCCGCCTGGCTTGCCTGACGATCACTGAGCGCCTGGAGCAGCAGCAGCGCGCCGCCACTGTGTACGCTCTCGGCATAGATGGTTGCATCTTGCTCGGGAATGCCGGCGCTGATCAAGCGATCTTGCAGTCCGCTCTCGTGGCCCTGGACAAACGTAACATTATTGCCGAAGCCCGCCTGCTGTAGCTCCCGCAAGGCGCTCTGCGCATCCTGTAGCGCATCGAATAGCCCGACTACCAGCTTTGCCATACGTTTTCTCTCCTTCTCCTCTCGATTGCGAAGGTACTCGTCAACAATCTCCTGCTTGTTGGCTCCTTCGCAAGTGGGTCTGCGATTTGGCAAGATGCGTACCATTGTGAGTCACAGAGGCGAAAGCGCCCGGAGAGCAACAAAGCGCGCCGCCGTACATCACGGCGACGCGCAATCTTAGACTACCGATCCAGAGACTAGCTCAGGCCATGCTCGCGGGCCTGCTCCTTGACGTTCTGGGTAACTTCGCCGGTGACATTCGACGCCACCTGCTGCACCTTCTCGACGGTATCCTGCGCCATCTCCTGCGCCCGATCGATCAAGGTGTCGCGGGCCTCGCCCATCCACTCGTTCTCACGCTCGGTCTGCGGCAGCGCAAGACCAACCGCCGTACCCAGCGCCAGCGCAATGGCGCCGATCGCCAGCGGATTGGTTTGCAGCGTGTCCTGGAAGCGATCTTCCACGCGCTGCGCCTGATACTGCGCTCGATCCGTCAAGTGGCTGGCGGTATCGCTGACGTTGCTGGCAAGATTGCTGGCGGTATCGCTAACACTGCTGGCAAGATTGCTGGCGGTATCGCTGACGCTGCTGGCGATGTTGCTGGCCGTATTCTGCGCGCGATCGATCGTATTGCTGGCCATCTCGCGCCCCTGATCGATCACGCCGCCCGCGCTGCTCTGGCGATTATCGTAGTAGCCGCGGTCGTCGTAGGCGCGCTGCGCCGCATAGTCGTAGCCGCGATCGTTGTAGACATAGCCGCGCTGATTGTCGTAGTAGCCGCGCTGGTTGTCATAGTAGCGGCGATCGTCGACGAAGCGCTGGCCGCGAGCGCTGCCGCGTCCGCTGTAGCGTACCGGCGTGCGTGTGCTGCGGTTCATAAACAGCCAGCCCAGCCCAAGCCCGACCAGCGCAGCCGGAATCGGGTTGTCGCGGATTGTATCCATCATGGTGTACCGTGCGTCGTTGACGGTATCACTTGCTTGTTGCACCATATTCTCTACCCTCCCGATGGTTGCTTCTCGAACCATCTCCTTGGCTTCTTCGAATTGCTCGCGGACCTGCTCCTTAGCCTGCTCTTTGAGATGCGTCGGGTTGAGCCGCTCCGAGATCGCATCGATCGTCTCGCTCATCTCGGCCCGTGTTTGCTCGATATTGGCCCGGATCTCGGCAGTCTCTTCGGTAGCTCCGTCATCTCCGGCAATTCGGTTATCACGAATAACGTCATTCCGATTCAGCGGATCTGTATCGCGATTCATCATGGCTGCTCCTTCACCCATTCCTTATCTTCCTGCAACGACTGGATCGTCTGCTGTGGCTTCGGATCGATCTGCTTAAGCGCCGTCAGGCCGCGCTGGATCAGCATATAGCCGATGCCGACGACAACCAGGCCGACGATCAGCGCCGAGAGCCACAGGGGAATGAGTTCGCCCAGACCAATGATGAGCGCGGCAATCAGCGCAAGCAGGCCAGCGTACGCCAGCGCGCCGCCGGCACCGATCATACCCACATCTTTTCCAGCCTGAGTCGCCTTCTGAGTCATCTCAGTGCGGACAAGCTGGATCTCCTGGCGGACGAGCGTTGTTGTTTCGTTCGCAAGCTCGCTGAATAGCTCACCAAGCGATCGGGTGTCTTCTTGCCGCTGCATTACAGGCCCTCCGTGCCTCCACGCTCTCGGGAGTTTTCAGCAGTGCCGTACCGTGAGTTGATCGTGGACGAAGTGTCGCTTGTGCCGAGCGATCCCGATTGGCTGCTGTTGATGTCGCTGCCGGTATCCGACGTGTTCGCCCCTGCCAGGCCAGTGCGAGTCGTCGATGCGGACGAGCCGTAGTCGGTGCTACCCATGGTCGAGGACGAGCCGTAGCCGGTGCCGCTGGGCGTGGTCGAAGATGCGCCGTAGTTGGTCGAGGACGAGCCGTAGCCGGTTGTGCCGGGCGTGGTCGAGGACGAGCCATAATCGGTGCTGCCCATGGTCGAGGACGAGCCGTAGTTGGTCGAGGACGAGCCCGCGCCATACGACGAGCCCATGCCCGCACCGCCGGAGTAGCCGCGATCGTAGCCCGCACCGCCTGTGTAGCCGCGATCATAGCCGGCGCTGCCTGTGTAGCCGCGATCGTAGCCGGCCGAGCCGTAGGCCCCACCCTCATAGTAGCGTGAGCCACCGGAGTAGCCGCGCTGTGCGTACGAGCCGCGTCCCTGGGGGCTGGAGCTCTTGAGGAAGCGCGCGGCCAGCAGGCCCAGCGTGAATGCGCCGCTGATAAACAACGTCGGCTGGCGGCGAGCAAAGCGCTCGACATCGTTGACTAGATCGCCGACCTCGTTGTTGCGCAGGTAGTGCGATAGGCGCTCCACCTGATCGGCGGCCTGATCAACATACTGCGTAATGCCGCTCTGATCCTGATTGCGCAGCTGCTGGCCTGTCTGGCGCAGGGCATCGGCCATGCCTCCCAGTCCGTCTGCGGCGCGCTCTTTCTGGCTTGAGATGCGCGAGGTTACCTGGGTGCGCGCCTGATCCGCCAGCTGGCCGGCCTGCTCCTTGGCCTGATCGGTGACGTTGCTGGCCGTCTGCTTGACCTGACTCATCGCGTCCTGTCCGGTCGAACCCTGGTAGCTCATGCTGCCTGAGCCCGACGTGTTGAACGGCTGAGTCGCTCCGGGGTCCGTGCTGAACCCGCTCTCAGAGCTACTGGTCGAGAACTGTTCGCTGCTTGATGACCGTTGTGTCATAATCCCTTGCTCCTCTCCTAAAGCTACGTTTGTTACGCGAGACCGCGCAACGTTATGTTGCTCTGAGAGCGTGCTTCCATGCAAAAACCGTACCAGGAGGGTTTTGGAAGGCGATTGGTAGGAAGGCCGAGGGGCTAAAGTGAGGAAGAAACAAACGAATCGAGCCGGAAAGGAGCTTTGGATAGCTGGTAAGATTTTTTATTTTGGATCGATCCCCCAACGTCGAGAAACGGCGGCTCGATCCGCTAGCCGGATGGGCTGCCAACGTGTTTTTCGATCAGCATCAACAGAGCATCGATCTCGAACGGCTTGGCGAGAAACTCATCGCCGCCCGAGTCGCGCGCTGCTTCTTCGACGGTTGGCGTCGCCGATAGCATAATGATCGGAATATGCCGCGTATGATCCTGCTGCTTGAGCGTGCGAGCGATGATTCGCCCATCGATTCCGGTCATCAGGACATCAAGCAGGATCAAGTGCGGGCCAAAGTCGGCAACACGCTGGTAGATCTCCTCGCTGATCGCCGTCGTTTCGATCGCGTACTCTTCTTCTTCGAGCATCATTTGTAGAACTTCCAAAATCGAAACATCGTCATCAACGACTAAAATCTTTTTCATCTCCGCTCCTTGATACCGATCGAGCGCTTTTCGTCAACGCGACGCAGCTACACGTGTTACAGATGTGAGTATTATAAACAGTTTCGGTAGGGTGAAGTATGGGCCGCAGCCCTGCGGGCAAACAAAGGAACAAGCAAACAAAAGAACAAACGAGCAGGATTCTTTTTGTTCTTTCGTCTGGCCCTCCCTGCATCCCTTCGGGCAACAAGGGAACAAGCAAACCGGGTGCCCTTTGGGCATGGTACCCCAGCGAACAAATGATCCCCTTCTTTTTGTTCCTTTGTTCTTTTGTTCTTTCGCTCCCGCTCCTGCTATAATCCTCCAGACTATGAGTACAGCCACTATCCGCGATCTGCTACGACTGGCACTACCACCGGGCAGCACGCTTGCTACGCACGCTGACAGTCTGCATAAGCATGTTGGCGCTGCGGTTAGCCTGCGCGCAACTTTGCCCGCGTTTCCGCGTCTCCGAGGCGGCGAGCTTGCCCTGTTCAGCGTTGCCCAGGCGCGCAAGCTTGACGAGTTGCTGACGCTGCCGACGATTGTGCGGCGTCTGGCGGAGGTTCCCGTAGCGGCGATCGCGGTTGTGGGCGAGATAGATGATGAGGCGCTGGGCGTAGCTGCGGAGGCCGAGCTACCCTTGATTCAGCTGCCGCCCCACGCCGATCTACGCAGCGTCGAGCGCGACATCCAGCGCCTGCTGCTCGATCCCGAGGTCCAGATCGAGCGACGCGCGGCACAGCTCTACAGCGAGCTAACTCAGCAGGTTGCGATCGGCGATGGCGCGGAGGGCATTGTGCGCGTGACGGCGGAGCGGACCGGCTGCGCGGTTGCCTTCGTGAGCGCTGAGGGCGAGGTGCGTATCCAGCGCGGCTTGCGCAGCTTGCGCGGCGTGTTCAGCGCGCTCCAGCCACCGCTGCACTTTTCACAGACCATTATGGACGCGGTGGTGCAGGCGCATCCGATCGGGCAGCCGGCGCTGCGCCTAGGCTATCTCGCGATCGCCGGGCCGGCGCTGGATCGCTGGGATGAGCTGGCGGCAGCACAGGCTGCTGCTGCTCTGGCACTGGAGCTGGCCAAGCAGCAGGCGATCCAGGCGGCGGAGGCGCGCGTTCGTGGCGATGTCCTGCGGACGATTCTCAGCGGCACGATCGCCAATCCAGCCTCCCTACAGGAGCAGGCGACCGAGATGGGCTACGATCTTCAGCGTCCGCATGTCGCGCTGGTGATCGCGTCGTCGGATGCGCGCGTGGTGATCGACGAGGTACACGAAAGTCTGCGCCGGCTGCTGGTGCGCAATCAGCTTGCCGCGCCGACGCTGCTCCGCGATAACACGATCGTGTGCCTGTGTCCCAGCGACGAGCAGATGACGCAGCCACAGACGTTGCTGCAAACACTGTCCGACGCGCTGCCGGTGGGCGCGGGGCTGAGCACCATTGCGCAGACGGCAACCCAGTGGTCGCGGGCCTACGACGAGGCCGATCAGGCGCTGCTGCTCGGACGCCAGCTCTTTGGCCCGCGCAGCGTCACATCGTTCAGCGACCTTGGCGTCTACCGGCTGCTACTTGAGCTGCGCGATTCGGCTGAGCTACAAAGCTTTTATCATGAGACGCTCGGCACGCTGATCGAGCACGACCGCAGCAACAGCGGCGAGCTACTACAGACGCTGGAAGGCTATTTCGCCGCGCTGGGCAATCTGCACCAGGCTGCCGATTTGCTGCATATCCATCGCAACACGCTGATCTACCGGCTGCGGCGCATCGGCGAGATCAGCGGCCTTAGCCTCAAGCGCGCCGAGGATGCGCTGGCCTTGCAGATCGCTTTGAAGGCACATCGAATTCTGATGATCAAGCGGTAGCACGTTGCGGCATGAAGGCTGTGTAAGGTCGATCGATATTTTGGGAGTTGTCTATGCGCTGGCGTAAACGAACGGTAACACCCACGCTTCTACTCAACGAGGCAGGCGTGATGGTCGAGGCGTTGCAGCATCATCTGTTTCCACCCAGCGGCAAAAAGGTTGGGCCGTACCGTCAGGAGATCAATCCGCCGCCGGGCGTAGCCGTCGTAGCGGTCCAGTTTGTCCACGAGGTTGGTGAGCACTTTGGCGGCTTGCAGATCTTCAAGTTGCAATACAGTCGTCGCGCGCCGGGCCGTGATCTGTATGACGAGTATCTTACCGCGCCCTTCGACTCGGTGGAGATGGCGGCGAATCCGGTTGGGCCGGACGCGCTCAACGCCAATCAGAAGCGCGTGATCGCATCCCTGCTTTCGGGCAGCGATGCCAAAGCCTGGGAAGCGTCACAATCGTTTCGCGCCGACATCGAGGGCCGTAAGTAGTCATCGCTTAAACAACAAACAGGACACGCCTGGTGTCCTGTTTGCGCTGGGCTAGAGCTGCGACTAAGGTTGCAGCGCGTCCGGCTGGCCTTCGATCTGGATCACGACGCTCTGCACCGATGAAAACTGCTTGAGCGTGCGCTCGATCTGCTGGCGGATCGTCTGGACTCGCGCTGATCCGCCGCCGTATGCCCGCATCTCTTTCGAGAAGTTGGCGGTCGCGACGCCATTCGTGATCGTCAGCTTGATCAGCTTGACCTCATAGCCCCAGTCGGATTGTCGCCCTGGAAATGTTACAATATCTTTGACAGTCGGCAGTGCGGTGACGGCACCTGCCAGATTGCCATCGGGCGGCCCTTGAAGCAGTTCATTCAGCGCAGCCGACGCGATCTGCGGCGTTCTCGGTACTTCTTGTGTAAAGACAATGTCGTCATTGCCTTCCGGCGTTGTCCAGGCAACCTCGACGCGCTGCTTCTCATTCTCGTCCAACAGCCGCACGCTGACGCTCTGCCGCACCGTGCCATCCGCCCCGACAAGCTCGAAGGTGCTCACGCCCGGTGGCACCGACGGCGGCTGGCTCTCGGTCATCCAATCCATATTTGCAACGCCATAGCCGATGTTGTCGGAGCCCGTGACAGCCGGAATCTCCTGCTCCAGCACCACGCCGTTGCCGAAGCGCAGCCGTCCGGTCAGGGTTTCGTTGGGCTGTGCGCCGCGAAACGCCACATGCAGCGGCAGCGTGATCGACTGGCCTTCCACCGGCGCGTCAAGCTGGACGCCCGTAGAGCCGGAAGGCTTGCCGCCGCTCAATTGCACTTTCACGGTCTCGATCGCGACGATCGAGCCATCTTTAGCGCTGGCCTCAAAGACTTCAAGCGTGCCTTCCTGGGGCTGCGCCGGTGGCGTAAAGGTCATCTGCGCCTCGAACGGTCCGCCCTGTCCGATGTCGGGGGCGTTTACGGTGACCGGGATGATCGCCAGAACCTTGCCGGATGCATCTTTGAGCTGTGCGGTCAGATTGGCCTCGAATGGCCAGTAGTTGGTCGCGCCTCGGATCGTGATCGAATTGCTAACGGTTGCACCTGCGGTCGGGGTGTCAAGCGTAATGTCGCGCTCGCCGGCTGGTGCTGTCGTCGGCGAGGGCGCGCTGGTTGGCGCGGCTGTCGGCGACGGCTGATCTGTAGGTGCTGGCTGCGTTGCGACCAACGTCGGAGTTGGGGCGGCGCTGGGCGACGGGCTCGGCGACGGCTCGACGGCTGTCGTTGGGGTGGGCTGCTGAGCGGTGGGGCTGGGCTGCGCGACCGGGCCGTCCGATGGCGTGCCGCAGCTGGTGAGCAGAATCAAACATATGCTGAGTAACGTTAGATAGCGCATTTTTTATACTCCTTGAGCCTCCTAAGCATAACAAAATGACCGCCGCTTGTGGCTGACGGTCATACTATGCGCATGTGTCGTGCCGTTGATAACCTGATACGCCGCTGATACACAAAACATCGAGACAGGTTTTAAGCGGTCAGAAAGACCTGCTTTGATCTGCCGGCGCTAGCTTTCCATCCACCGCGCGGAGGTCCAGCCGAGATGCGCATGGCTGTTGAACAGCCGCAGCAGGCGGTGTGATTCGCTCCAGTCGATCACGCTGAGCGTCGCCGGATCGAGGAACATGCGCTGCACGGAGCCTGGCGCAACACCCAGCGTCACGGCGATCAGCGCCTTGATCGGCCCCACATGCGAGACCAGCACGATCGATTGATTGGGATGCCGCGCGGTTAAACTCTGCGCGAAGCTCTCGACGCGCTCGGCCATCGCCGCGATGCTCTCACCACCGGGCGGCGCGATCGAAGGATCGCTTTCCCAGGCCTGAAGCTGGGCCGCATACTCGGGGCTGTGACCCAGCACCTCGGCGCGGCTCATGCCCTCCCAGCTGCCAAACGCATTTTCGCGCAGCTCGTCGGCAGTGGTGATCGAGAGGCCAAGCCGCGCTGCCAGTGGCTGAGCAGTCGTCTGGGTGCGTAAGCGCGGGCTGGCATAGATCGCGGCGATCGGCAGCTCGGCCAGCGCAGCCACGATCTGCTGCGCCTGCTGATGTCCGCGCTCGGTCAGCTCGTCGTCGCGGCTGCCGATGTAGCGCATCTCGCGGTTGGCGGCGGTCTCGCCGTGGCGCACAAGAATAAACCGGGTTTGCTGTCTGGTGCTCATTCGGTAGCCGCCTGGTAGAGCGCCTTAAGCTCAATATAGTTTTTGGCGGGTCGGGAGATGCGCGCTTGCTGCTCAGGCCGCAGTGGGCGAACCTGGCCGGGAACGCCCATCACCATCGAGCCTGGCGGAATCTGCGCACCTTCCGGCACCAGCGCTCGGGCCGCGACGATCGAGCCGGCGCCGATGACCGCGTGATTCAGCACGACCGCGCCCATGCCGATCAGCACGCCGTCCTCGATTGTGCAGCCGTGGACGATCGCGCCGTGCCCCAGCGTGACGTTATCGCCGATGGTCAGGTAGGCGTCGGGATCGGCGTGCAGCACGCAGCCATCCTGAATATTCGTGCCCGCGCCGATGCGGATCTCGCCCTCGTCGCCGCGAATAACCGCCATCGGCCAGACGCTGCTGTCGGCGCCCAGCGTGACGGTGCCGCGAACATAGGCGTGCGGCGAAACATAGGCCGTGGGATCGATCGAAAGATTGTCGGTGATATTCGGCCATGCGGCCATGGGTCAAGTCCTTTCGTGTGAGACGAAGATTGAGTCGAGCGGTGTGAGCTCGCCGCGACTAGATCGTGGGCTGGGCTTGCAGATACGCCAGCATTGCCCGGATCGCCTGGTGATGCCCCGAGCGATAAAAGCTGCGCTCTTCCTCGTCCAGCCCGGCGACGTTCGGAATATCGTCGAAGGGATAGGCGATCAGTGCCTCGACATCGGTGGTATCGTCGATCTGCACCGGGATGCGATCCGCCTCCAAAGCCGTGACCGCGCGCTGCTCGACCTCGTCGAAGTAGGCGAGGTTGGCAGCGATCACCTCGGGGCTGTGAACGCCGGGCGCGTGGCAGTAGAGCGCGGTAGCCGGCTCCAGAGCCAGTAGCCGCTTGAGCGAGGCACGCATCTGCGGCACGTCGTCGGGACCGCCCACGAACGGAAACGGCAGCTCGGCGGCATCGCCAGCGAAGACCGTCTGGATTTCGGGGATGAACACCGAGATATGATCGGGCGTGTGGCCGGGCGTCGGCAGCAGCTCAAAGGTCAGATCGCCGCCGTCGATCGTGAGCGTGCTGGTAAAGGTCAGCGTCGGCGGCACGATGCTGGTTTCGGCAAAAATCTGCGGATCTTCGGCGCGCTTTTGCAGGAGCTTGGCCTGTGCCTCATCCGACAGCAGTCGCTCACGGCACAGCTTGTGCGCGATGATCGGTGCGGGATCGGTGGCTTCCGGCCCGCTAAAAATCATGTTGCCCCAGGCATGATCCCAATCGGCGTGCGTGTTGATAACCAGCAACTGCCTTCCGTCGCGCAGCTCGTCGCGTACGGCGTCGAGCATGGTTGTCGCCAGCGCGGGATTGAAGAGCGGGTCCAGCAGCACGACGTAGCGCTGGCTGAGCACGGCAAAGGTCGTCACCACCCGCTCGTACTGGAAGACGCGAATCCGTGCGTCCCAGCCAGCGTTTGGGATGATTCGCAGATTGGGCGAGGTTGTCATAATGTTCTAGCGCTCCTTAGCTGAGTCGAGCCAGACGCCAAGCACGCCTTCGCTCACGAGGCGGCTTTGACCAGAGTTTACATCCAGCGTATACACACCGTCGGTGGTCGCGAAGAGCAGCTGGCTGCCGCTGCGATCCCAGAGCCGGATCGACTGGGCGTATTGATCGAAGAAAGGCAGTAGCTCAAGAAACTCTCGGGATGGCGTGAACAGCTCGAACGAGCGGAGATCGCCGTCGCTGAGCCGCAGCACATTCCAGCGCAGACGCAAATTTGGCTGTGTCTGGGCGATCGTCTGAGCCTCGCCGCGCTCGGGCAAGGTCAAAAAGGCCAGCGAGTCGCCGCTGGGAGACCAGAAGCAGGTGACAACGCCCCTCCTGATCACGCGATCGCTGCCGTCGGCCAGCTGGAGCACATGCAGCTCGCCGGGAGCATCGTCGCCAAAGGTAATATAGGCGACCTGGCTGGCGTCGGGCGTGGAGACAAACATGGTGCTATCGCTCACGGCGGCGATCTGACGCGTTACGCTGCCCTGCGTGTCCAGGGTGGCCAGCGCCGAGCCGGACGCCTGATGAACAACAGCCAGCGCCTGCTTGCCGTCAGGAAACCAGGTCGGCGCCTGGAAGAACGCCGGCAGCGCCGAGAGCGGGCGCGGCTTGTCGGTGCCCCAATCGTAGATCTGCAAGGAGCCCGTGGGCGCTGCGCCGCCGATGTGCAGCAGTAGCTGGCTGCTGTCGGGCGACCACGCGAAGTACGACGGCTGTCCCGGCGCGATCAGCGTGGCCTCGCTCTGCGCATCGATCTGAACGCCGCGCAGGATCATGCCGGGCGGATCGTTGGCTAAAAACGCAATCCTGCTGCTATCAGGCGACCACGAGAGATAGAAGGGATGGCTATTCTCCTCGGTATAGAGCGTCGTCGGCTTGCCGTCGAGCGGATGCACGACCAGGCTGGAAGAAACATAGGTCACGCCGTGGCGCAGCGCGATCGTCGCAATGCTCTTGCCGTCGGGCGCGGGCGTCGGGAAGCGGTACAGGATCGACTCGCCGTTGGCGTCGGTGGTCAAGGCTTTGGTCTGGCCCTGCGCGTCGATCAGCATCAGGTTGCCGTCGCGCCGCTGAACGACGATCGACCAGCCGGGCTGTGTGCTCGCCGTCGTCCAGATTGTGCCTGCGCTGAGAATGCCCAGCGCCAGCGCTACGATCATACTCAACGCCCGTACCAGCCTGCGCATATGCTGCTCCTTCCCTGTGATTCGATTATAGCACCGGCAGCGGGCGGGCAAACAAAGGAACAAGGAAACAAAGGAACAAGGAAACCGGGTGCCCTTTGGGCGAACAAATGATCAAGCTGCTTGTTTGCTTGTTCGTTGGTAGGCCCTCATCCCGGCTCGCAAGCTCGCCTCCCTTCTCCTGTCGCAGCGGGAGAAGGGGAATGCTGGTACCTTGTTTGTTCGTTTGTTCGTTTGTTCTTCTGGGTTCTAGGTTCTTCGCTTGTTCTCCGTTCTTCGAACCCGTGCTATACTTGCGGTCATGTGCCAATGCGCATACCTGCATCCTGCAACAGATGAGAAGCGTGTATGAGCGTTGTTTTTGATCGAGCGGTCGCGTTCTATGATCGGACGCGGGGATTGCCGCCGCAAGCCGAAATTTGGATGGCGCAGGTCGTCGGCGAGGAAGTGCCGCTGGCGGACGGCAGTAAGGTGCTGGAGATCGGCGTGGGCACGGGCCGGATCGCGCTGCCGATGGTGCGCCAGAATCACTATCGCTATACGGGCATCGACCTGTCGCGCGACATGATGAATGTGCTGCGCGCTAAAGCATCAGCCGAGCAGATCGCGCTGGTGCAGGGCGATGCCGCGCGGCTGCCCTTCGCGGATGGAACCTTTGATGCGATCGTAGGGGTGCATATTTTTCATCTGATCAGCGGCTGGCAGCAGGCGATGGATGAAGTAGCGCGTGTGCTGCGTCCCGGCGGTCTGCTGCTGCATGGCCGGAATAGTCGCGTCGAGGCATCGCCTGAGCTGGATCTGCGCGATTATCTGCACAGCCTGGCGAGCCCTGAGGAGCGGAACCGCGCTTCTGAGCTGCTTGAGCATGAGCAGATCCGGGTGGAGCTTGAGCAGCGCTTTGGAGCGCCGCGCGAGCTGAAAACGCAGCCCTGGAAGGTGATGCATACGCCGGGCGAGATCCTGAATCTGTATGGAGATCGCTGCTGGTCGGCTACCTGGTCGCTCTCGGATGAGACGCTGGCGCGCGTGGTGGCGGAAGGGCGGCGCTGGGCGATCGAGCGCTTCGGCAGCCTGGACGCGCCGCTGGATGACGCGCAGCAGTTTATATGGAACGTGTATCGCCGGCCCGAGACGCGCCCGTAGGCGTGATGTGCCGGCAGTCGCAGCGGAAAGAACGAGGTCGTCATGGCGGTTAGACAGCTCAGGCCAACTAAGATCCTCCCGCCTCAAGCGCCCGTTGAGCGCTCGCCGCGCGTGCAAACGATCGTGCATGGCGACTTGCAGTGGATCGATATTCGGCAGCCGACGCCGACCGAGATGAACGATCTGCGGCGCAGCTTTCCGTTTCATCCGCTGACGCTCGACGATTGCCTGAGCAAAGTGCAGCGGCCCAAGCTCGACGATTATACCGACGAGGGCTATATCTTTCTGGTGCTGCATTTCCCGACCTTTAACAAGCAGAATCGTCACACCAACCCGGTCGAAGTCGATGTGTTCGTCGGACAGGGCTATGTGGTGACCGTGCATGAGGGCGTGCTCAAGCCACTGGTGCAGACTTTCGCGGCGGCGCAAAACGACGAGGCCGTACGCGAGCGGCTGATGGGCCGTGGATCGGGCTTTTTGCTCTACCGCATCATCGATCGGCTGGTCGATTATGTGTTCCCGATCTTGAACAAGATCGACGAGCATATCGAGAGCATCGAAAACGAGATCATCGACGGCAACGTGCGGCTGCTGGTGCAGAATCTCTCGTTTGTGCGCCGCGACATTATCACGCTGCGCCGGATCATCAAGCCCAATCTGCCGGTGCTGCGCCAGCTCGAAAGCCGCGAGCGCGCGTTTCTCAACCTGGATGAAGATACCTACTTCGGCAGCATTCTTGATCATCTTGGCCGGCAGTGGGACATGCTCGAAGACGACAAAGAGATTATCGAGGGCTTAAACGATACGCTGGATAGTTTGACGTCGCATCGTATCAACGAAGTCATGAAAATTCTGACCGTAATCTCGGTGGTACTGCTGCCGATGACGCTGGTCGCCAGTATCTATGGCATGAATATTCAGCTGCCGTTCGATCAACATCCGTTTGCGTTCTTGATCGTCATGGGCTGGATGCTCGTGGCGGCGGTAGGCATGATGAGCTATTTTCGTTACAAGGGCTGGATCTAAATCCGCGCGTCGTCCTACGAGTAGGTCGTCGGTGGCGGACGCGAGTATAATAATCCGATGCAACTACCTCGTTTTTCATCGAAATCGATCGTCGATCCCTTTCAGCAACAATCAACTGTCCGCACGATCGGACTTGTGCTGCTCTGCCTGCTGCTGGGCGTGCTGGCCGGAGCCTCGGTCAGCTTCGGCCCGTTCTGGCTGGGCTTTGCGGCGCTCTTTGCACTCGGCGGCGGCCTGCTGATCCTGCGCTCGACCGACCTGGGCCTGGCCGCCGTGTTTGCGGTGATCGCGCTGCTACCGTTTGGCGCGCTACCCTTCAAGATCGCGGTCACGCCGACATTTCTAGAGCTGGCGCTGATCGCGCTGCTGGGCATTGCGCTGCTGCGGGTGCTGGCGGTGCCCGAGCTGGATCTGCGTATGTCGGCGCTGGGCGGGCCGGTGCTGGGCTGGATCGGGCTGACGGTGTTTTCGCTGGTGCTCGGCGCGGGTGGCCTGCCCGATAATCTGACGCTGCACAACTACCTGAAGTTTGTGCTGGGCGTACTGCTTTTCTTCGCCGTGATCAACGTCGTGCGCACGCGGCAGCAGCTGCGCTTTGCGATGCGTATCGTCGTGCTGGGCGGCGCGGCGGCGGCGCTGATCGGGCTGGGCCTGTATGCGCTCAACGATCAAACGGCGCTGCGGCTGCTGGTAGCTCTGGGAAGGCTGGGCTATCCCACCTCCGGCCGCGTGCTGCGCTATGTCGAGGATGATCCCGGCGGCCTTGAGCGCGCGATCGGCACCGCGATCGATCCGAACAGCTTTGGCGGCACACTGTCGCTGATCTGCGCGCTGACTGCCGCACAGCTCTGGGCGCAGCGTCCGGTCTGGCCGCGCTGGATGCTGGCCGGCATGGCCGCGCTGATGGCGCTGTGTACGTTTCTGACGTACTCGCGGGCGGCGCTGGGCGGCCTGGTTGTGGCAACCTTTTTCCTGGCGATCGTGCGTGAGCGGCGGCTGTGGTGGCTGATCGGCGGGGCGGGCGTGGTCGGCGCGATCGCGATCTTTGGCCTTGGCCTAGGCGACGCGTTTGTCGAGCGCATCGTCGAGGGCGTGCAGTTTCGGGATCAGGCCAACCAGATGCGGCTGGCGGAGTTTCGCAACGCGATCGAGATTATCGAGCGCTATCCGGTTTTTGGCGTCGGCTTTGGCGGTGGTCCCGAGCTGGGCCTGATCACCGGCGTCTCGTCGATCTACCTGGCGATGGGCGAGCGTATCGGTCTGGTGGGGCTGAGCGTCTTTGTCGGTATCTGCATCGCATTCTTTATGATCACGCTGCGGGCGCTCAAGCGCATCGACGAGGAGCGCGCCGCGCTGCTGCTGGGCGTGCAGGCGGGAATCCTGGCCGCGCTGGCGGTGGGCCTGCTGGATCACTATTATTTCAACATCGAGTTTTCGCATATGGCCGCGCTCTTCTGGGGTATTGTCGGCCTGGGAATGGTGATCGTCCGCGATGATCTGCCGGAGACCGTGCCTCAGGTGGAGTCGGGACGCTGGTAGAATTGCCAATCTTTGTCTGCGCAGATCCACAAATGCGCTATGCTTAACCTACGGCTGGTTTTTGCCCTTGATTGCATAACAGATTAAGGAGAATAGATCGTGCCTGAACGAAAAAAGTGTATTCCCGAATCATTATTTGAGCTGCGCTGGGTCGCCGAGCCGCAGATCGCGCCCGATGGCCAGCAGGTGGCGTATGTCGAGCACTGGGTCGAAGAGATCGAGAAGGACGGCAAGCAGCGCAAGGTGTATCGCTCGGCGATCTACCTCAGCTCCGGGCCGGATGAGCAGCCGCGCCGCCTGACGTACTCCCAGAACGGCAAAGACTCCGCGCCGCGCTGGTCGCCGGACGGCCGGCAGCTGGCGTTTGTCTCCACTCGCGACGACGACGCGCCGCAGCTGTTTGTGCTGCATCTGGCCGGCGGCGAGGCCGAGCAGGTGACCAAGACCAAGGAGCTTTCCGAGGGCGTCGAAGACTACGAGTGGCATCCCTCCGGCACGATGTTTTGTTTTACCTCGACCGGCCACAAGGACGAGGACGAAAAGAAAAACGAGGAGACTCACGACGAGAAGGTGTACGAGAGCCAGCTGCCGATCAAGTACGACGGCGCGGGACTGCTCGACGCTCGTCGCAGCCAGCTCTACCGCATCAATCGCGACGGCTCCGAGTGCGTGCAGATCCTGAAGCATAGCCGCGATGTTGGCCGACCGGTGTGGAGCCCTGACGGCCGGCGAATCGCGTTCGTCTCCCAGAACGAGGAAACGCCCGAGCACAAGTGGGTCAGTGATCTGTTTGTGGTCGGCATCGACGGCAGCGATCTCAAGCAGATCACGCACACGACCGGCCCGGTCGGCGAGCCCGTGTGGAGCCCAGACGGCGCGCGGATCGCCTACATCGGCCACGATATGCGCGTGGGCAACGCGACTACGACCAAGCTGTGGGTTGCCGATCTCGAATCACGTGAGCTAACGCCGCTCACTGAAGACATGATCGGCGAGGTCTGCGACATGGCCAGCGGCGACTCGCATATCGGCTCGTCTTCGTATCGCACAATGCGGCCGGTCTGGGATCAGAACAACCGCATCACCTTTGTGGCGCTAGTGCATGGTCGCGGCGGGCTGTACCGCGTTCCGGCAGCCGGCGGCGAGATTGAGTCGCTCAGCACGTCGGGCCTGTCGCTGGTAGGCTTTGCGCAGCGCGGCGAAACGATCGCGTTTGTCGGCGAGACCAACGCGCGCACAGGCGAGCTGTATACCATGCGCGACGGCCACCGGCTGCAACGCCGCTCCCACGCCGGCGATCATTTCTTCAGCACCTATCGCATCTCGCCGCCGGAGCATGTGACGTTCAAAGGCGCGGATGGCTGGGATCTTGAGGGCTGGGTGATCCGCCCGCTCGGGACGGAGGACTCGGACGCCAAGCATCCGCTGATCGTGTATGTTCACGGTGGGCCGCACACGGCCTACGGGAACGGCTTTTTCCACGAGTTCCAGGTGCTGGCCTCGGCCGGCTTCGGCATCTTCTTCACTAATCCACGCGGCTCGTCCTCCTACGGCGAGGATTTCGCCAACGCGGTTCGGCATCACTTCGGCGAGAAAGACTACGAGGATGTGATGCACGCCGCCGATGTGGCAGCCAGCTGGGACTGGGTCGACGAGCAGCGCATGGGCATTATGGGCGGCTCGTACGGCGGCTTCATGGTCAACTGGACGATCACACATACGGATCGGTTCGCGGCTGCCTGCACACAGCGCTCGATCTCGAATCTTTACTCGTTCGCGGGAACCAGCGATGTCGGCGCGCAGTTCAGCATCGACGAGTACGGCGGCCTGCCCTGGACCCATGAGGAGCTGCTGATGTCCAAGTCGCCGCTGCGCTACGTGCAGAACGTGAAAACGCCGACGTTGATTCTGCACCAGGAGAAAGATCACCGCTGCCCGATCGAGCAGGGCGAGCAGCTCTACTCGGCGCTGGTGATGCTGGGTGTGCCCGTCAAGTTTGTGCGCTTCCCCGACGAGGGCCACGAGCTGCCGCGCCAGGGACAGCCGCAGCGCCGCGTCAATCGCATGAACCATATCGTCGATTGGTTTACGCGCTACCTGAAGCCGGCGCAGGAGTAGCAGATCCTGCGGCATTCGAATATACGAAGGACACGCACACCTAAAAAGTGATGCGTGTCCTTGCGTTTTGTGGCTAGGCCCTCACCCCTGGCACTAGCGTGCCATCCCCTCTCCCACTGCGGTAGGCGAGGGGAGGATTCGGTACTTGCTTTGTTCCTTTGTTCCCTTGTTTCCTTGTTCTTTCGTTAGGTTCTAGGTTCTGGGTTCTAGGTTCTTATACCGTCTGCACTTTGCCGTTCACCGGCACGCCCTCCAGCGTTTCGCGCACCAGCTGGTCGACGACGTCCTTGAGATCGCCGGTGCGCTCATAGGTCGCGAGCTGGCGATCGGCGCTGGTGCCCTCCTCCAGGATGCGATGTACATACTCGACGGCCTTGCGCGACCCAAGATCGTCGACGACATCGTCCACAAACTCGACCAGCTCGGTCAGCAGGTCGCGCGCGGCGATCGATTCCTGCTTGCCGAAGTCGATCAGGTCGCCGTCGAGACCGTAGCGCATGGCGCGCCATTTGTTCTCGTTGATCACCGCCCGACGGTAGATGCGGAAGGTCATGTTGTCGGTGAAGAGCTTGTAGATCTTGACAAAGATCGCCTGCACCAGCGCAGCCACCGCGATCGTCTCGTCGACGCGCGTGCACAGATCGCAGATGCGCACCTCGATCGTGCCGAAGACCGGATGGGGCCGAATGTCCCACCAGATTTTCTTGCCGTTATCGATCGAGCCGGTCTTGATCAGCAGATCGACGTAGCTGTTGAACTCGGCGAGCGATGAAAACTTGCTGGGAATGCCTGTGCGCGGGAAGTTGTTGAAGACCAGCGAGCGGTATGACTTGAAGCCGGTGCGACGGCCCATCCAGAAGGGCGAGCTATTCGAGAGCAGCAGCAGATGCGGCAGGAAATAGCGCGCCACGTTCTGGATCTGAATGCCCAGCTCAAGATCCGGCATGCCCACATGCACATGCATACCGAAGATCAGCAGCTGCCGTGCGGCATCCTGCATCTCGTTGACCACGCCATAGTAGCGCTCGTGCGGGTAGATCTCCTGCGTCTGCCACGACGAGAACGGATGCGTGCCGGCGGCCGCGATCGTCAAACCTTGATCCGCCGCCAGCGATGCGATCGCGCCGCGCAGCCGCACAATCTCGGCGCGTGCCTCGTCGGCGGTGCGACATACATGCGTGCCGACCTCGACTACCGACTGCATCATCTCGGGCTTAAGCTGCTCTTGCAGCACCAGCCGGCCCTGCTCCAGAATCTGCGTGATGTACGAGCGTAGCTCACGGGTCTCGGGATCGATAATCTGATATTCTTCCTCAATACCAAGCGTGAACGGAAAGTCGGAACTGTGAGGATCAAAGTAGCTCATCATGCCCTCCCTTGCTCGCGGCTATGAACGCGGGGACTCTCCGGCGTTTCTGGCTTCGATCAGCAGCGTCGGCACCGTCGATCCGCCGCCCGCCGTGACGTTGAGCAGCGTTACCGTCGAAAGCCGCGTCAGACAGCCCTCGACGCTGGTCCCAAACAGATACGGATCGGTGTCGACCAGGCGCCGCCCGATATGCAGCTTGCCCTCCTGGACCGCCGGGTAGTCCTCGTAGGCGATATTCACCCGCTCCTGAACCACGAACGGATCGTGCTGCGCCGCCGCGACCGCCGCGCGCCACTCGTCGGGGCTGACTTCCCAGCCGATCGTGATGCCCTTGCCGCCGTACTCATCATTAGGCTTGAGCAATAACCGATCCTGGTTTTCGAGCGTAAACGCCAGCAGATCGATTTCCTGGCCCTCGTAGGTGGTTTGGCCCTGCTTGACGCGCCGGGTCCACGGAATATGCCGGGCCAGCGTCGTCTGGGTTCCGCGATCGATCCCGGCGGCGTCCATAATCTCGGGATCGCTCAGCAGGCCAAAGATCATCTTTTTGTAGAGCGGCTTGGTGCGAAAGCTGTTGACCAGACAGACCGTGCCGTCTTTGCACGCCTGCACCAGCGGATGCTCCATCGCCTGCTCGCCGTAGCGCCCGAGAAACTCGCTGGTTAGCACGCGCCGGTAGACCAGATTGATGGGCTGTCCCTGCGCGTAGAGCGTCCGATCGCGATACTCCAGCTCTTCCGGCGAGCAGATGATCGTGTTGAGCTTCTGCTCGGTGAAATAATCGCGAAACAGCACAAACTCGGAGTGCGTCGGCAGGCCCGACCAGTCGAGGATCGCCGCGCGTGGCTCGTCGGCGCGGCCCCACTCGCGGAAGGCATCCATCAGCGCCTGAAACATGCGGTGCCGCGCCGGGATCGGACGAACGCTGTAGCGCTGGCCAAACGCCTGCACCACCGGCAGATCCATGAACACATCCGAGAGCACATCCTCGTACGCGATCGCCGCCGGACTCTCGGCGTTATACTCTACAAACTGAAGCGTGTTCGTATCGTTGTCGAAGAACGAGTCGAGGCGGGAGGAGGCGCTCGGCTCGGTGTAGCCGGGATCGATCTCAAGCAGCGCGTCCTCGCCGGGCGTGAACGCCATCAGCTCGCGGGTGGCGGGATCTTCCAGCGCGTAGGTGCGAGCCTGGCGCGAAGCGTGGGCGACCAGCTCGCTGACCTGGCGGAGATGCTCGTACTGCTGCGAGGTAAGCAGACGCGGCCGTAGCACGGTGGCCAGCGGACGCGTGCCGAAGAAAAGACCTGCTCGCTGCTGCGCCTCGTCCAGCAAGAGCTGATTTTCACGAGCCGAGTCGTCGTCGAGCAGGCTATGGTAGTAGCTGATCGCCTCAGATAGCACCATGATCATCCTTCCTCTAGCACAGAGGCGAGTCGCGATCTTTCTCGCCGCTCGCCTCTGCGATCTGCCTCAGCGGTGACGTGAGGCCCTGGCCGGTTACGAGCTTACCTGATCGCTGTCGGCGTTGAGCCCACCAACCTCGGTGCTCTGCTCGGTCTTTTTGCGGTTGCGCTTCTTGGTCGCGGCCTCGGCGGGAGCTTCGGCGGCCTTGCTTGTGCGCCGCGATTTCGACGGCGCCGCCGGAACCTCCGGGCTGGCCTCGGCGGTCGCCTCGCTCTTGCGGCGGCTGCTCGTGCTGGCCTTGGGCGCGGCTGCCGCTTCGATCGGCCTCATGCCCGCCTCAAGCAGCCGATCCCAGCGCGGCTCGACCTTCTCCTGCTTGCGCTTGCCCAGCGCCAGGTCGATACACAGATCCGCCATCTTGTTGACAACCCACGGGAAGTAGTGCTCGGTCAGCGAGACCACGTCGAAGTCCGGCGCGGGATTGGTGAAGTCGATCGCGTAGGGCACGCCGTCCTTGATCGCGAACTCGACGGTGTTCATGTCGTAGCCCAGCGCGCGGCAGATCTTCAGCGCGTAGTCGGTGACCAGCCGGCCCTCTTCGGGAGTCAGGAACTCGTGATCCACAAAGTAGCGGTGCGGCCACGGCGCGTTGGCGTCGAACTTGATCGTGAGAATATCTTCCTGGCCCAGGCAGACGCAGCGCGCGTACTTTTCCCACTCGATGTACTGCTGCAACATCATGCACTCGGTGCCGGTCTCGTTATAGGCCCGGTACAGCTCTTCGTAGTTGTTGAGCTTATACACCTTCTTGAAGCCGCCGCCCCAGGCCGGCTTCAGAATCACCGGAAAGCCGCCCAGGTACTCGATGTGCTGCTCCCAGGGGATCGGATACGCCAGGTTGCGCAGCGACTCCTCGACCACGCCCTCGATGTAGGAGTGTGACGGCAGCGCCACGGTTTTGGGATGCGGAATGCCCAGCTTGTCGGCGATGCTCGCGCCGGTAAACTTATCGTCAGCTGACCACCAGAACGGGTTGTTGATCACGATCGTGCCTTGCAGCGCGGCGTTCTTGAGATAGGCGCGATAGTATGGGATCTCGTGTGAGATCCGGTCGATGATCACCGCGTACTCATTCGGCTCGTTCATCTTGGTGCCGCCCAGCTTGACAAACTCGGCGGTCACACCCGCGTTGCGGCGATTGACCTCTTCGATGAACGCGGGCGGCCACGACCACTCACGCCCGACAATCACGCCGATCTTCTTGGTCTCGTTATTGTTCGTCAACTGTGTATCCTCCTTGCTTCAATCCGGGGAGCGCTGGCGATGCCTCCCCACCGGATGCACACCTTATGCATCCGGCTGTGTCATATATCGGGCCATGACTTGGCGCGGCCGATCGGGAAAATCCGCGATCACCGCGTCCACGCCGGTCGCCAGAATAAACTCATAGTTCTGCTCAGCGCCACCCCACGGCCCGATGAACAGGCCGGCCTCGTGAGCCGCCGCAACCTCTTCTTTGGTCAGCAGCGGCCAGTAGGGCATCAGCGCATCGGCCTGCGCCTCGCGTGCCAGGCTTACGGGATTCACCACACGGCCGGCGTAAAGCACCCCGGTCGGGATGTCGGGTGCGAGCTGCTTGAGCTTGTGGACGCTGATGTGATCGAACGAGATCGCCAGCACCTGATCGCGCATGCCGGTCTCGTCCAGCACGGCGATCAGCAGCTCCTCGACGTTGGGGTAGAAGATCGGCCCCTGCTTGATCTCGATGATCACCTGCGTGCGGCCTTTGGCCCAGCTCATCACGTCGCGAAAGATCGGCACGCGCTGACCGGCAAACGTCGGATCGAACCACGATCCGGCGTCGAGTGCCTGAATTTGCTCAAGCGTGTGAGCGCTGACCAGGCCGTGACCGTTGGTCGTGCGGTCAAGCGTGGGATCGTGAATCACCACCAGCTCGCCGTCGCGCGTCGGGTGGACGTCAAGCTCGATCGCATCCACTCCCATCGCCAGGCCGCGCTCGAACGAGGCCATAGTGTTTTCGGGAGCGTAGCCCGCCGCGCCGCGATGGCCGATCACTTTTGGCCCTGGCTTGTCTCCTAGTGTGATGGGCATAGATGTTAAACCTCGTAATGGCTAGTACGATCCTTCTAGCATCAGTCATGCCCGCCGATGTACATCTGGATCATGCGGCTCCAGTAGGGCCAGTCGTGCGCCCAGCCGTCCCAGATCCGGTACGCGTGGCCTACGCCGGCACGCCACAGATTGGTCGAGAGCTGATCGTTGGTCCAGCGGTTGGCGTCGTCGCTGCCCGTGACCAGGATAATATCCTGCTGCTTCAGCATCTCGATCTGGTGCCCGTCGTTGAGATTCGCGGTGTAGTCGGTCGGGTTGTTAAAGTACACGTTGTCGTCGGAGTAGCCGTCCATGAAGTCGCGAATATCATAGACGCCGCTCAATCCAATCGTGCGGCGGATGACATCGGGGTGGCGCAGCGCGAAGTTGACCGCGTGGTACGCGCCGAACGAGCAGCCGGTCGTCATCCAGAACGGATTGTCGTTGTGGTGCCGTACAGCCGGGATGACCTCGTTGAGCAGGTATTGCTCGTACTGAACGTGCCGCCAGATCCGGCCGCCGGGATGCGCCCACTTGCAGTAGAAGCTTTCGCTGTCTACGCTATCCACGCAGACGAGCTGAATCCATCCTTGCTCCAGATGCTCCGCCAGCGCGCCGACCATTCCGCGATCTTCGAATTCGTAGAAGCGGCCCTGAGACGTAGGGAAAACCAGCACGGGCGCGCCATGGTGCCCAAACAGCAGCAGTTCCATGTCGCGGTTGAGTGCCGTGCTATGCCACCGATGATGGCTACGATGCATCGGATTAAACTCCTCTAGAAGCTAAGGATTGAACGTTGGGGGGAATGTTTCAGCTCAGCGAGACGACATTGTAGCATAAGCATGACGCGCCACGTTCAGCACGAATGCTCAACATGGCGCGTCGCTGCCACAAGGTCGTCTGGTTGGCTTCACGCTAGCTCATGCCTGGCACTGATCCACGAAATGCTTGAACAGCCTGCGCCAGCGCGGATCGGCCTCCGCCTGCAACGCCTCAGGATGGCACTGTACGCCGACCATGAAGTGGCCGTTCGAGCCTTCGACCAGCTCGACCACGCCGTCGGGCGCCCAGCCGACCGGCTTGAGCTGCGGCGCGATTACCTTGAGCGACTGGTGATGCAGTGAGTTGATCGGAAAGGCGCTGGTATCGAAGACTTTGGCGATCTTGGACGACGGCTCGATCCGAATATCGTGTACCATATGCGTCCAGTCCTCACAGGCGTACGAGCCGTCGTGGACATACTGCGGCTGAAGCTGCGTCGGGATGTCCTGGTAGAGCGAGCCGCCCAGCGCCACGTTCAGCACCTGCATGCCACGGCAGATGCCCAGCACCGGCTTGCCTTCCTCAGCCGCCCAGCGCGCCAGCCACATCTCGACGCGATCGCGCAGCACATCGACCGGCCCGAGCTGCTGCATCGGCTCCTCGCCGTAGTAGCTCGGATCGACGTCGCAGCCGCCGGCCAGCAGCACGCCGTCCAGCCGCTCGTAGAGCGCGCGCACAACAGCCTGATCGTCGACCAGCGGAAACAAAAATGGAGCGCCGCCGGCAGCCACCACCGAGTCGATGTAGGTTTGACGATGGCCGTGGATGGGAGGGCACCACTCACGATCGCGGAATGTGCCGCATGTAATGCCGATTAGGGGTTTCATCAGCGTCCTTTCCCGGTTTATAAAACACACCCCGACCACCATTAAAGGCCGGGGCGCTCTTGCCGTATCTATCTGTAGCGACGCATTGCAGCTGTGTAGTTCATGGATTGTACCATAGCGATCCGGAATTGGTTATAGCTGCTGGAAGGCTTGCCAGTGCAGCGGCAGCGTGTAGCGCATGTGCTCGTCGGCGCAGTGCCAGTTGTGATTGGTCGTCTTAAGCTCGCCGCGTCCATCGTTCACAATGCCTTTACTTGCCAGCAGCGCGCACAGGCGATCGCCGCGATAAAAGTTGGATTGGTTCGGCTCGCCTTCGCGCGGCCCGTACTCGATCATCCAGCGCAGCTCCCCGAGAACCTCAGCCGCGCCGTTACGCACGAGATTGAGCGGATTGTGCGCGGCGGCATAGACCAGATCGCGCTGCTCGGCCGGGCCGAAGGCCGGATCGAACATCGGGTTTTGGAACGTGCCGTCGTTGGGATTGACCCGCTGCGGATCGTTGGGATCGTCCCAGAAATACAGTCCGTCGTACGCGCCCACCGAGGCGAAGAGCGCCGGGTGCTGGCTGGCGATCTTGACCGCCTGAAAGCCGCCCAGCGAAAATCCATCTACGCCCCGCGCCGGTCGCTTGCCCGCGATACGCGTGCGGTAGTTTGCATCGACGTAGGGCACCAGCTCTTGCAAGAAGTAGTCCTCGAAACGCCCGCTGCCGAGACCGGCTACCGGCTGCACCGTCGGCGCTTTGAAGTTGACCAGCAGGCCGGGAACGCTGCTATCGTCGCTGCACACGCCGGGAAAGACCAGCACCATCGGCCCGACGCTGCCGGCCTGGAGCAGCTCCTCGTAGACGTCGATAACCGTGCGTCCCTGCCGCGAGTCGTCCTGCTGCGGGTTGATCCACTCGCGCTCATGGCCGCGAAAAAGATAGATCACTGGTAGCGGATCGCGCTGTTTTTTGGCTCCCGGCGGCGCATAGATATAAAAGCGCTTGCTGATGCCGAGCGCCTTGCTGCGTATAGTGACAGCCTGGGCGCGTTGATCGAGGGCTTTGCGTTCTTTCCACTGGGCAATGGTCTGGCGACCAAGTCGGACGGCGCGCTTCGGATTGTATAAGCTCATATACTTCCTGATCATGCAGGTACATCGAATCGTTGTCTGCGGTACCGATGGCTCAGTAGCGCGCTTCTGATTTTGTTACGTGGTATTAGGACCACATCGGCGGCCAGGTTTTGGGATTCCGCCGCCCGGATCGCTCTCGTGCTGTTGCGCAGGCTGTGTGGCGGAGAGCAATGGACCATTCTAATCGTCAGGACAGCAGCCAGTTCATTGCATTATTATGACAGATCAACACATTAGCAAGAGCTGCGCCGTCGCCCGAGGCTGGGATGTGACGATTTCTTAATTTATACAACGCAAAAATCGCCTCGGTTATCACCAAACGTCCTTTTTCCAACGCTCAAAACGGCTGATCCGACCAGTGCCCGACGCTGCGTCGTTTGTTGTGTGTTCTTAACATTATGTTCTTGCGTCTATGATTCTTCCCGTGGTACAATTTCGGCAGCATCTGGGGAGGCACAACCGATGGACTTACCTGTTTTAGTTCTCAATTCGAACTACGAGCCGTTAAACATCTGTGCTGCGCGGCGAGCTGTCGTTCTTGTGCTGGGTGGTAAAGCCGAAGTGCTTGAGCATAATGGACACGACATTGTAACGCCCTCCCAGGTATTCAGAGCGCCCTCCGTCATCAGGCTTGCTCATCTTGTCAGGCGTCCAATGCCGCAAGTGAAATTATCCCGCCGCGAAATCTTCCGGCGGGATAGCTATACCTGCCAGTATTGTGGCCTGCACAGCAACGATCTGACCCTCGATCATGTTTTGCCCCGTCATCGAGGTGGCGCTCATACCTGGGAAAATCTGGTCAGCGCGTGTCGGCAGTGTAATCATCGCAAAGGCGGTCGCACGCCCGACGAGGCGCGCATGAAGCTGCGTAAGTATCCGTATCGTCCCAGCGCCGGCCCATACTACGCGATCGAGCGCCGGCTGCGCGATGGAGCATACGAGGAGTGGCGCAAATTCTTGCCCAGCTCCGTAGGCTATAGCTAGCTGAGTTGTCACGGCGTCGCCCCCGCTTAATGTTCCTGCTTTTTTGCGTGCCGGTAGGTTGACAGCCTGCCGTTCTACAGTCCTACGCGCTCATTGCTAATTTGCTACGCGGATCTAGGCCGGAACTTCCATTGTCGCACTTGACAACCTCCGATATAATTGTGCAGCGTTTGCACCAGTCAGGTATCTCAGGATGAAGCTGGTGCCTGTATGATTAGATTCCCCTAACCTCAACGCCGCCACGACGGGCGGTCACTGAGAGGAGGTTTCATGGCCACCGTCTCCCTCCAAACGGTTTTCGATGAAGCCCGCCGGGCGCTCGAAGCCGGTGCGGCGGACAAGGCAATCGGTATCGCGCAACATATTCTGGTTCATTTCCCGCGCATGATCGAAGGCTATCGGCTGCTGGGCGAGGCGCATCTCAATGCGAGCCAGCCTGAGCAAGCCGCTGCTGCATTTGAACGAGTCTTGCAAGCCGATCCCGAGAATGTTGCCGCGTACTACGGTCTGGGCCTGGCGCGGCAAAATTTGGATCAGCGGGCTGCGGCGATTACCGCGTTTGAGCGTGCGCTCGAAATTCAGCCCAACCTGGCCGATCTACGCTCTCAGTTGATGCGTCTGTACTCCGAAACGCCAGGTTCCGCCGGTCAATTTCGGCTGAGTCGCGCGGGCCTGGGACGGCTCTATGCGCGCGGTGGTATGTTTGGCCAGGCCATCGACGAGTTTCGCGCGGTGCTCGATGCTGAGCCGAGCCGCGACGACGTGAAAGCGGCGCTGGCCGAGGCGCTCTGGCGCGACGGTCAGGAAGACGAGGCGATGGAGTTCTGCCGCGATGTGCTGGAGCGGCAGCCCGATCTGCTCAAGCCCACGGTGCTGCTGGGCTATCTGCTGTTTGCCACAGGCCAGCCCGAGGGCGAAGCGCTCTGGCGCCGCGCGGCCGAGCAAGACGCGCCCATGGCGCTTGCTCGTTCGCTCTTCGATATTTTGCCGCCGATTCGTCTGGAAGAGCCGATCCTACCTGAGTTCGACGAAGCTGAGTGGCGCGCGAAAGAGGCACGGCGCAGCGCAGAGCAGCCCGTTCAGGCAACAGCGCCCGCCTTTGCTGCAACCACAGAAGATGATTTCTTCGCCGACTCCTGGCTTTCTTCAGCGGGCAGCACGCCTGCGCCGGCAGCCAACACGCGCATCTACGACGATCTAAGCGCGGTGACCGCGGGTGGCGCGGCTTCCGGCAGCGCCGCCGATGACGACGACGATGATCTGCTGGCCAGTCTGCTCGGCTTTGGTGACTCTGAGCCCGCAGCTACGCCCGCGCCTGCCGCGTCGGCCAACGATCGCGATCAGGTCCAGCCCTTCGGCTTCGATTGGGACGATGATACGACCTCCACTCCGCAGCCGCTGAGCGAGACACTGCCCTCTTCGCTGGGCGATGTCGGCCTGCACGATACCGAGTTGCCCAGCCGTGCCAACGAAGATATGGGCGGTGTACAGCCGTTCTCGTTTGACGATTGGGGCCTTGACGAGGATCTCGGATCGGCGAAGAGCCAGGCTCCCTCAGCTGCTTCGACCGCAGATGATGACCTTGACTTTCCCGACATTTCGGCATTCTCCCTCGACGACGATACCTCGGACAAGAGCACGAACGTACAGCCGTTCAGCCTTGAGGCCGAGAATACCGGCGGCGTGCAGCCCTTCTCGCTCGATGAAGATCTGGGTGACTTCGGCGGCGTCGCGCCGTTCTCGTTCGAGGAAGAAGGCCGCAATCCCAGCACCGGTAGCGCTCCCGCACCGTCTGACTCCGGTCTCGGCAGCGTGCAGCCGTTCTCGCTCGACGACTGGGGCCTCGACGATACTCCAGGTGGTAGCAACCTCAAGCCGCTTTCAGCCGACGAGCTAACATCCTCCAACGATCAGCTCGACGATTTCGGTACGTTCAAGCCTTTCTCGTTGGATGAGCTGTCGCTTGATACGCTGGAAGACGAGGGCAGCAGCCTCTCCGGCCCGCAGCTCGGCAGCGAGGATCAGGAGCTTGAGGAGCCCAGCGGCTTTAGCTGGCAGGAGCCGTCCTGGCGCACCCAGAGCACGCAAAGCAAGCCACCCGAATCTAACGAGGGCGACTCGATCTTTGCCAAGCTGTTGCGTAATCGCCCGGCCGAGCAGCCAGCGCCCGAGGCGCCACAGCCCGCTGAGGCCAGTGCTCAAAGCGAATCCGATGACGAGATGAATTTCTTCTCGCTCGACGACGAGCCGCTGCGCCTGGACGAAAGCGGTGATCAGCCGCTGTGGCGCTCCGAGGAGCAGTCTTCAAGCGAGCTTGTGGAGCCATTCGCGGGCTTTTCAACCGGCGAGCAAGCTCCGGCGGCTGAGCCAACCCAGGAGCCTCAAGCCCAGCCTGTTCAGGAGTTGCCCACCGAGGCGGGAAGCTTCTTCTCACTGGAAGACCTGGAGTCCGACCAGGGCTTCTCGTGGGAGACCGGCGCGGCCAACCAGCAGCCCGATCAGATCACGCCAGCCGAGGCGGGAAGCTTCTTCTCGCTGGAAGACCTGGAGTCTGAGCAGGGCTTCTCGTGGGAGACCGGCGCGGCCAGCCAGCCCACCGACACCTCCGCCGAGGGAGAGGCTCAGCCCTTCACGCTCAGTGATCTTGGCCTCAGCGACGATGAGCTGAGCGCGCTGAATATTCCATCCGAGACATCGTCAGATGCTGACGCCGAGCAAGAGTCGGATGCGCTGCCCTTCTCGCTGAGCGATCTTGGCCTCAGCGATGATGAGCTGAGTACGCTGAGCCTTGACGAGAGCGACACATCGACGGCAACGCCTGAGGCAGCGCTGCCTACGCTGCCCGAGGATATGCGCTCCGATCTGGCTGAAACCACGCCGCCACCGGCGAGCAGCGACGATGAGCCGGACATGACGCCGTTCTCGCTGAGCGATCTTGGCCTGAATGACGATGAGCTGTCGTTCTTCGAGCAAGCGCAGGCGGAGCAAGCCAGCACCGAGACCGAGCCGGCGGCGGTGGAGCCGAGCCAGGAAAGCGCCGAGGCGGAGCCAGATATGACGCCGTTCTCGCTGAGCGATCTTGGCCTGAATGACGATGAGCTGGCCTTCCTGGAGCAGTCACAAGCAGGCCAGGAGCTGGATGCCACGGCCTCGCAGCAGACCAGCGAAGATGTCGATCTGCTCTTTGCAGACTTCGATCTGCCTGCTGCGGCTGAGGAATCTCAGCCCGAAACACCGGCTGCCTCGTTCGCCGATCAGGGAGAGCAGCAGCCAGAGCTGTCGCTCGAAATGCCGGCCGAAGCGAACCTCTTCGATGAGACGCCAGCTGCCGGTACGGACGAACAGCCTTTCGACAATGCTTCAATCACGCCCAGTGCGGAGGCGGAGCCGGACATGACACCGTTCTCACTGGCCGACCTGGGGTTGAGCGAGGACGAGCTATCGTTCTTCGAGCAAACGCAGGCGGAGCAAGCCAGCGGCGAGAGCGCGCCGGCTGCTTTGGTGGAGCCTGCCCAGGAGAGTGCGGAGGCGGAGCCGGACATGACGCCGTTCTCGCTGGCCGACTTGGGGTTGAGCGACGATGAGCTATCGTTCTTCGAGCAAGCGCAGGCGGAGCAGTCAGCGACAGAGCAGCCTGAAATCCAGCAGTCTATGGAGGAAACCGTCCAGCCAGAGGAACCCTTCGCGTCGCCTTTTTCGCTGGCCGATCTGGAAGTCGATAGCCCGTTCGCAAGTCTGGATCAATCTGCTCCGGCAGCCGATGTCAGCGCGGACTCAGCTACGAATGAGACGCCAAACGTTGTCGACGGCGATACGCAGGCTAACGACGAGCCGCTGCCGATGGAGCTTCCAGAAGGCGCGCAGGCTGTTGCCTCAGCTGCTGAAGCTGAAGAAGTTCAACCGGCACCGGCCCAACCGGTGGCGAGCACGGCGGCAGCTAGCATGGGTGGTGACGAGCTAGCGGCGTTCCACTCGATGCTGGAAGCCGATCCCGAGAATGACGCGATGCGACTCGCCGTAGCCCGGATGAGCCAGCACACCAATGATATTGGCCAGGCAGTCGAGCAGTATAAACAATTGATCAAGCGTGGCAGCTTACTGGACGAGGTTGTTGTCGATCTTCAGGACTCGATCGCCGACGCCGACGACCCGCAGATGCTGCGCCGACTCCATCGGCTGCTGGGCGATGCATACATGAAGCAGAACCGCTTCCGCGAAGCAATGGACGAGTATAGCTGGACTCTCGCGCGTAGTAGGTAGCTTGGCCCAACGTAGAGGGATAATCAGCAATATGCGCAAGATTGTAGAAGACTTAATCCGGGTTGATGGTGTGATCGGCAGCCTGCTGGTGGGTAAAGACGGCCTCGTTGTCGCCAGCACGCTGCTCGATCCCGAAGATGCGGAAGTACTTGGCGCGATGTCAGCCGCCGTCTATGGCGAGATCGACAAATCGACCAAGCGCATCGGGGTTGGCACGCTCGTTGATGCGATCATCGACGCGCAAGAAGGCTCGATCCTGCTGCTCGAAGCCAAAGATCTGATCCTGGTTGTGATCACACAGCGCATGGTCAATCTTGGGCTGATCAAGATGGAGATGCGTCGCGCTGCGCGTCGTATCAGCGAGGCCGTACCGATCTAAGGCTTGTCCAAATTGGCATAATCGAGTAAGATACGCAGGACATGTGAGGACCGCTTTATGCGGTCCTTCACTATGTGCTTTAGAGTTTGTGCGGTCTTGGGAATAGATTCAGGGAGGAAATCTTTATGGAGCGGTCACTCGTTATTCTGAAGCCAGATGCCGTGCAGCGCGGCCTGGTCGGCACGATTCTTTCCCGTCTGGAGCAGCGCGGCTTGAAGATCGTCGGCATGAAGCTGATGCAGATCGACGAGCAGCTGGCGCGCAAGCACTATGCGGAGCACGAGGGCAAGGGCTTTTTCAACGATCTGGTCAGCTACATTACCTCAGGACCGGTGGTCGTGCTGGTTATCGCCGGCGAGAATGTGATCGAGATGATCCGCAACACCGTTGGCGCGACGAACCCGGCCAAGGCTGCGCCCGGCACCATTCGCGGCGATCTCGCGGTGTCGATCGGACGTAACCTGATCCACGCCTCGGACAAGCCCGAGAGCGGCGAGCGTGAGACTGCGAACTTCTTCCAGGAGTCTGAGCTGCTGCAAGATTTCAATCGCACGGTCGATCCCTGGATTTTTGAATAAAACCTCTTCAGAAGTCCAGCAAAAAGCACTCGGTAGATCGCCGAGTGCTTTTCGTTTCTATCCGCAGTCTGATCGCTACGGCCTTCTGGAGAACTGCGGCTCATCCAGATCCACGTCACGTTGTATCACCACCTCGACCTTCAGCGTGGGCGGCACCACCTGAGCGCTAGCCGGTGGTTCGGCCTGCTTTACAGGCACGACGATCGCTGCGGCTGGAGGCGCGGCAGTGGCGAGCTTGGGCTGTGTCTTCACCGCGATCCTGGCTTTAGCCCTGGTGGATTTGGACAGCTTGGGCATTACCTGAGCTGCGCGTAGCCCACTTGACGCTTTGCTGCTTGTCGTGTTCGCCGAGGGCTGCACGACTGTTTCTTGCTGCTCAGGCTCCACAACAGTAGTAGGCTCAGCCGTCGGCGCAGTGGTTGGCTCAGCTGTCGGCGCAGTGGTTGGCTCAGCCGTTGGTGCAGTCGTCGGCTCGGCCGTCGTGTCGATTGGGCGCGGCGTCGGCTCGTTAGTAGGATCGATTGTCGGCTCAACCGTTGGCTCGCCAGTCGGCTCAAGTGTCGCCGTGGGGTCCTCGGTCGGCCCTGGCGTCGGCTCGTCAGTTGGCGATGGCGTCGGCACAACGATCGTCACCGTGATCTGCACCGTCGGGATCGGCACTACCACAGTTGGCTGCGCGGTATTGGTCGCGCTGGGAGACGGCTCAGGCGTCGGCTCCGCAGTCGGCTCAGCGGTTGGCGTAGCCGTCTCGGTGGGCACATCGGTCGGTGATGGCGTGGGCACATCGGTCGGCGCTACGGTCGGCGATGGCGTGGGCTCGTCGGTTGGCGCCGGCGTGGGCACATCGGTTGGAACGTCGGTCGGCGATGGCGTGGGCTCGTCGGTTGGTACAGCCGTTGGTACCGCCGTCGGCGCTTGAGTTGGCGCCTCGGTGGGAACAGCCGTCGGTACAGCGGTCGGCACGGCCGTTGGAATCGCGGTCGGCACCGCCGTTGGAATTGCCGTCGGCACCGCCGTTGGCACATCCGTTGGAATAAGCGTCGGTTTCTCCGTCGGAATCGATGTCGGAACCGGCGTTGGCACAGCGGTCGGCACAGCGGTTGGGATCGCCGTCGGCACGCGCGTTGGCGGTGTCGTCGGGATCGCTGTTGCAGGTACCGGAGTGGGTGTAGCCGGCGGCGTGCTCGTCGGAACCGGTGTTTGGCTCGGCTTTGGCGCTCGGGCCGGCGGCTGGGCCGGTGCCGGTATTTCCGGGTCCGTTTTTGTTGGCACAGCCGTAGGAGCCGTTGTGGTGCGTACAACCGTTGCGGTTGGCGTCGGCCTGGCGGCAGTAGGTGTTGGTGCAGGAGCAGTTGGTGTGGCAGTCACAGCCTGTGCAACAGCGACCCGCTCCAGATCGTTGCGCAGCTTGTCGACTGTATCGCCGGCGGTCTCCAGCTGCTCAGGCGCTGCGACCTGATCCTTGAGCTGATCGATCGACGTATCTGCCTCGGTGAGCAGCTTCGACAGCTCGGGATACAGATGCTCCACCCCGCCCTGACGCGCGATGGTAACTGCTTCCCGGGTCTCGGTCAGTGCCTCGTTGAGCAGCGGCTGCTCGATCCGCCGATTTTGCACCGCCAGCTGGTGTAGCTCATCGAACCGCCGGCGCGCAAGCTCGATATGTAGCTCAACCTGCGAGCTGGCATTGAACGCCGCGACCATCTCCACCTGCTCCACTGCCCGTTTGATCGGATAGAGCGGGCTGTCGGGCATACTCTGCTTCGAGCCCTGCCAGCTGACCACAAATAAAACCAGCAGTGCCGCGGCCAGCGAGGCATAGCGCTGAACGCGATACTGCTGAAGTGCGTTAACAAATTGACCTAGACTGGTAGTAAATCGTTTGACCAAGCTCGGAGGATCTTGTGGCACATTGGCTAGCAGCGATTCCCAATCTGGCTCCGCGACTGCCTTTTCAAACATAGGCAGTGGAGCGCTCGCAAGCCGATGCAGGTCGTCGCTGACCTGCAACAGCGGCCGGAGCTCATCAGCATAGTCTGGAAACTGCCGAACACAATATTCGAGGGGATGACCTTGCTCAAGAAGTTCCAGGGCTTGATCTAGTGCTTCTGTGAAGGACAGCCTAGACACGGTTATACCCTCTTACTGGAGAGACGGAATTACCCCACCTCTCCCAAACTCAACTCTGAAAGCGCACCCGGACGCTCATGGGCCAACATCTGTTGGAGACGATTGATCGCCCGGTGCTGGAGGGCCTTGACAGCGCCCTCAGTTCGATCGACCGCCGCCGCGATCTCTAAATTGGACAAGCCGACAAAGAACTTCAGCGTAATCACTTGCTGCTGCTCAGCCGTGAGCTTGCTGATCGCTTCCCGTAAAGCCAGCCGATCGCAGATCGTACGAGCGGTATCGTAGCTTTTGGGATCGGTTAGATTAAGCTCTGGTGTGAGCGATACCTGCTCTGTGCGTTTGCGTTTACGAATGTAGCTTACGAGAACGTTGTTGGCAATTGTGTAGAGCCAGGCCGTAAACGAGAGATCGCCGCGATACTCGAAGTTTTTAACACCTTTCCAGATGCACATAAAAACTTCCTGAACACAATCCTGGGCGGCCTCAATATCTCCTAGCCGGACATAGCAATACCGACGAACCGAATCAGCATACGCATCGTGCATTTCGCGGATCGCCTGAGGATTGCCCTCTCGCGCCCGCGCGATGACCGATGGAAGATCGATAGAGCTGGGCATGGGACGCACTCCTACCCTCGCGCAACGTCCTCCGCTAACGCAGGTGAACTTTCATATAATCGATCCCCTATGTTCTAGTAAACGCAGGTTCGACTATGAAAGATACGCCCGCCGTTTATGCGAATTGACAATAGCTAATGAAACCAGCGGTGATGGCTGACGATGTAGATCTTGTGGATATACACGACCAGTGTCACCAGACAATAATGTTTTGCGCGCTTAGGTTACACAGTGGCCGCTGTGTAGATAGGGGATAACTACCAGCGAACTACAACACGCAACTAAGCCCACGATAGCCAAGCAAGAATTAGGCCAAGCTATCAATTCAAGGACGGTAACCTGGCGATCGTAGTTCGTACGAACCTTAGACCCATGGTTTTGCGTGCCATAGCTTTCGCTATAGTTGCCCTGAATGCGTCAAGAAATATTATAAGGATGCGCTGAGCGTTGTGCAATAGCTTCAATGGTTGAGAATAGGTAAAAATATGACCTACATGCTCGTATGACCGCACCAAAGAAGTGGATTACAAAGCCACCCATACGGCAAAAACGAGGTAGCCCGGCTCAGGCCGGGCTACGTATAGCATGATTACAGCAAGATTACGATTTTGCGCGGAGAGCGCTAGTCGGCTGACTGTGTGTCGAGGGCCAGCCGCGCCTGGCGCTGGAGATCGTAGAGCATCGTCAATGCCTCGATCGGCGATAGCTCCTCGATACGCAGCTCGCGCAGCATCTCGATGACCGGATGCTCAGCCTGCGCTGCGAAGAGCGAGAGCTGGATCTGAGGATCGACCGCGCCGCCCTGCTGCATAATGCCGCGAATCCGCTGTCGCTCGGCCTTGTTGCTGCCTTCCAGCTCGGCCAGCAGCTGCTTGGCGCGCTGCACGACGACCTTGGGAATGCCGGCGAGCTCGGCGACATGCACGCCGTAGGAGCGATCGGCGGCTCCCGGCACGATCTTATGCAAAAAGACCACATGTCCGTCGGCCTCGGTGACCTGGACGCTGTAGTTACGCACGCGCGGCAGCACCTGCGCCAGCTCGGTCAGCTCGTGGTAGTGCGTGGCGAACAGCGTGCGCGCGCCCAGTCGCGGGTTGTTATGCACATACTCGACTACCGCGCGGGCGATCGCCAGGCCGTCGTAGGTGCTGGTACCACGCCCGATCTCGTCGAGCACGATCAGGCTGCTGCGGGTGCTCTGCGCCAGAATACTGGCGGTCTCGGTCATCTCGACCATAAATGTGCTCTGGCCGGTCGCGATGTCGTCTTGCGCGCCGATGCGGGTAAAGATGCGATCGACTAAGCCTATCTCGGCGACATCGGCGGGCACCCACGAGCCGATCTGAGCCAGCAGCACAATCAGCGCGATCTGCCGCAGATAGGTGCTCTTGCCGCTCATGTTCGGCCCGGTGATCACCAGAATCTGCGTGCTCGCCGCGTCCATCTCGACATCATTGGCGACAAACGGCTGGTCAAGCGTCTGCTCGACAACCGGATGCCGCCCGCCCTCGATGCGCAGGACCGGCTCCTCGGTCAGCGTTGGGCAGATGTAGCGTCCACGTACGGCAACATCGGCCAGAGCAGCATATAGATCCAGCTCGGCCAGGCCACGTGCGGTCGCCAGCAGTCGTGGTGCCTGCTGCGCAGTCTGCACCAGGACACGCTTGAAGGCATCCCGCTCCATCTCGTTGAGCTTCTGCTCGGCCAGCAGCAAAATCGTCTCGCACTCATCCAATTCGGCGGTGCGGTAGCGCTCGGCACCGACCAGCGTTTGCTTGCGGATATACTCAGGCGGAATCTGCGACTCCGGCACAGCTTTGGAGATCTCGATATACCAGTTGAAGTTTTTGTTATAGCCGACCTTGAGCGACTTGATGCCGGTACGCTCGATCTCGCGGCGCTCCAGGTCGTTCATCCACTGTCGGGCCTCGCTGGTGCGCGTAAGCAGATCTTCGATCGCATGATCGAAGCCGCGCCGGATCACGTTCTCCGAATCTTTAGGATTCCAGCCACCCAGCAGCGCCGGGGGATTGTCGGCGATGGCGCGCTCAAGCAGCTTGGCAATATCGGTGCAGGCGTCGAGCGTGGTGGTAGCCGGAGCAGGCTGCGGCTTGTTCTCTTCGATCCCGTCGTCGAAAAGATCGTCCTCGATCGCAAACTCTTCGTCGCTCTCGGCGATGCTCGCTTCGACCGGCTGAACGTTGGCGGTGCCCAGGATCGAGAGCAGCTCCGGCAGCGCGCTCAGCGCCTCACGCAGACGCACCAGATCGCGGGGCAGCGCGACGCCCTGCACAACCCGATTGATCGTGCGCTCCATGTCGCCGATCTGCTTGAGCCGGGTACGAACCTCAGCCCGGAGCAAAGCATCGTCGACAAAGCTTTTGATCGAGGTTTGACGCTGCTGTAAGCGCTGAATGTCGAGCAGCGGCTGGGAGATCCAGCGCCGGATGAGCCGCGCGCCCATCGGCGTTCGCGTTTGATCCAGCACGTCGATCAGCGAGCCATGCTTGCGGCCGGTCGAGCTTTCCAGCAGCTCAAGGTTGCGCCGGGTCTGCGGATCGAGGAACATAAATTCCTCGACGCTGTAGTAGCGCACGCCCGTCAGCTGTGAGACAGCCATCCGCTGGGTCTCGGTGAGATACTGGAGCATCGCGCCCGCCGCGCGCACAGCCAGCGGCTTGTCGTGCAGGCTGAAGCCCTGAAGCGAGGAGCTGCCGAACTGCTGCTTGAGCGCATCGCGGCTGGTCTGCACATCCCAGCGCCAGGACGACCACGGCGTCACGCGGCCCTGCGTCCACTCGCCGCTGGCCTCCTGCCCATCGACTTTGCGGGCGACGCGCTCGTGGGGCAGCAGCCGCTCGCGCTCATCCTTGTGCATCGGCTGGAGGTCTTGCGCCAGGCGCGCATTCTTGGGCTGAAGCATACCAGGACGCGCCTGATCGTCGTCGGAGACCAGGATCTCGGCGGGATGCAGCCGCGTGATCTCGCCTTCCAGCCGCAGCAGCGCCTTCGCACCTTCCAGCTCGGTAGCGGCAAACTCGCCGGTCGAAATATCGGTGTAGGCCAGGCCGACCTTGCCGCGATCGATGATCACCGCGACCAGATAATTATTGCTGCGGGCATCGATCAGCGACGGCTCAACCAGCGTGCCGGGCGTGAGCACGCGCACAACCTCGCGGTCGACCATACCCTTCTGCGACGACTTATCGCGCATCATGTCGGTGCGCTGGTACACGCTCTTGGTGCGGGTATCGGTCTGCATGGCCTCGGTGGTCGAGGTCTGCTCCGCGATCGCGACGCGGTAGCCGAGCTGTAGCAGGCGCTGAACATAGTTTTCGACAGCGTGGTAGGGCACGCCGGCCATCGGCACGCCGTCGCCGCCTTTGGTGGCGTGGTTGCGCCGGGTCAGCGTAACATCAAGGGTGGCTGCGAGAAGCTTGGCGTCTTCTTCAAAGGTTTCGTAGAAATCGCCGAGCCGCCAGAAGAGAATCGTGTCGGGATACTGGGCTTTGATCTGGCGATACTGCCGCATCATCGGGGTGAGCTGCTCGTTACTGATTGTCATGCTTTACTCCGGCTCATTTCATGGCGCTGTTAACGCTGGCCTGCGCTATTAAAATCGGGCGCTGTGACCACGATTCTTGTATGGTTAGGAGGTGGCGCTATTATACCATAGCCTATCGCAAGTAGAATAGATGTTCCACAAACTATCCACATTTTGGGGATAAGTGTATTCGGCCGGCGCACGCGCTGCCTGGATCTTGCAATACTATGGCTTGTGATACAATAAAAAACCCCTGTTTTATAGAGAACAAAGAACAAAGGAACGTAGAACAAATAGATAAGAATGCGGTTCTTCTGTTCTTTGTTCTTTGTTTCGATGTTCTGCCTATAAGGAGCTGGTTCATGCCCCGGAAGTTGTGGCGATTGGTTAGTCTCCTGGCCCTGGTGTTGAGCCTCGTGGCATGCGACGCCAGCGATCTGCAACCGCAGCGCCCATCCTCACGGCCGATTACAGGCTCGGTAGAGGTCGCCACGACGAGCGGCGACAAGGAGGCCTGGAAGCAGGTTGATGGGGCGATGGCTCTGCGAACCATGCGACTTTCCGCCGACTCAGCCTCCGGCTATGTGACCGTCGTGCGCTTCGATCCGAACGCCTACCGCGTCAGCGTTAAGTACGATGTAGCCAATGCCGGCTCGCTCAAGGAGTGGTTCGACGCGCTCAAGCCGCTGGTGATGATCAACGGCGGCTACTTCGACGAGCAGGGTCGAGCCACAGCGCTGGTGATCTTCGACGGCATTCGGCGCGGCGAGTCCTACGACGGCTTCGGCGGAATGGTCGTGATCAACGAGCAGGGCCAGTTCGAGCTGCGCTCACTGCGACAGCAGCCCTTCGATCCCAACGAAAATATCCAGCAGGCGATGCAGTCCGCGCCCATGCTGATCCAGCCCGGCGGCCAGGTTTCGGAGCTTGAGCCGGATCAAGATCGCTCACGGCGCACGGTGATTGGGCGCGACACACAGGGGCGGATTCTGCTGCTGGTGAGCGACGTACCCTCGTTTACGCTGCCGGAGCTAGCCAAAGCTCTGAAAAGCTCGGATCTGGACCTGGATGCGGCGCTCAACCTGGATGGCGGACGCTCGACCGGCCTGTTTCTCAAGACCGATGCCGCCAGCGTCTCGATCGATTCCTACGAAAAGCTGCCGCTGGTGCTGAGCGTCGAGGCGCAGTAGCCGGCAAATGCTCTCGCTGCATAGCTCTATACAAGCCAGCCAGGGGACCGAACCGTGCGCTATCAGTTCACCATCGACGCCGATCATTTTCAGTTCTACCTCGAAGATGACACAATCGAACGTGACACATCGCTTCTGTGGAGCGATCAAGCACATAAAGATCGGCTGGATGTGCTGCCGGGACTGATCGCCGTCGCGACGGAGCGGTTCGGCGGGAAAGTTGCGGTGGCGATTGAGGTCGTGCCAAGCGAGCCGATCGATCCTGGTTTTGCTGCCTGGGATCATGTTGTGGAGTGCTGCCTTGAGGTTGAGGCTGAGCGGGTGCTGCTGACTAGCGCAGAATCAGATATCTCCAACGCTCCTGAAGTGCCGCTGCCGCCAGGCACATATCGAGCGCGGGTCTATTACGGCAACTTAGATAGCGTCAGCGATGAGCTGGATCTGCAAGGGGACGATCATTACCGGATCGTGCTGTGGCCGGGCGCGCCAATGGAGCCGCGAGTTCTGAAACGCAAGCCGCCGCCGTAGTTCCGCAAGCGGCGCCGCACAGCTTGCCTCTGACAAAGGAGACAATCTATGCCTCGTACACTGGCTCTGATCGGCGCTCCGTCCAGCGCAGGCGCACACTATCCCGGCCAGGAAAAAGCTCCTCAATACCTGCGCGCTGCCGGTTTGATCGCCGAGCTTGAGGCCGCCGGACTAAGCGTGATCGACTATGGCGACTTGCCCGAGTCGCGCTGTGCCGTCATGCGCGGGCCGCGCTCAGCCGCCAGCGTCGCCGCCGTCGTCGAGGTGGCGCAGCAGCTTGCCGAGCGTGTGGCTGCCGCGCTTGAGCAGAATCACACGCCGCTCGTGGTGGGCGGAGATTGCAGCATCGCGCTGGGCGTGATCTCCGGCTTTGTGCGCCATACGGAGGATCTGGCGCTGCTGTACATGGACGGCGGCGTCGATATAACAACTCCCGCGACCTATCGCATCGGTGCTCTCGACTCGATGGGGCTGGCGCACATGGTGGCCGAGGAAGGAGCGATCGATTCTCTGAGCCGGATCGGGCCGCGCTACCCGCTGCTGCCGGGCACCAAGATCCTGCCGTTTGGCTACATTCCCGGCGAGCCCCGCGAGCAAGAGGCGGCGATCCTCGCGCGTCATGGGATTCAGGGCTTTCCGGTCGAGGCGGTACATGGCAACGCACAGGCCGCCGCGAGCGAGGCGTGCCGCCGTCTGGAAGCCATGGCCGCGCAGTTTGTGATCCACTTCGACGTCGATGTGATCGATTTTGTCGATTTTCCGATCGCGGATGTGCTCCAGCCGCAGCAGGGCCTGACACTGGCGGAAGCGATCGAGGCGCTCCAGATTTTTGTGGCAAGCCCACGCTTTGCAGGGCTGGTGATCACCGAATTCAATCCCGATCATGCCGACGCCGAGGGAGAGCTGGCAGCGGTATTTATCAAGAATCTGGCTCAAGCGCTATCAAAGATCGACCAAAATTAGCACCCTGGTTTTACTTCCGGCGACGACTTTGGTCAGATCGAACAAGAACCTGATAATTAGTTGACAAAGCAATGAGTTTCGGGTATTGTAGCGCCACAAACGTGCCATGTTCGCCCGTTTGGTTCGTAGACTAACACACGGGTTCTCCGGTCACTACGAGCAGGTTTTACCCAAGGAGGATCGTACTTTGAGCGCGCAGCCCCACGATCGGGTATCGCAACTAGACCATGTGCCGGTCTTAGACGATCCAGCGTTTCTTGCTCATAAGCGTCCACGGCTCCCCCTCTACTTTTTTCGCCGCCAACGCTCCGCAACTCAGAATGCGTGGTCGGTGCTTGATCAGGTCAAGCGCGGAACACCGCAGCCTGCCGCACCGCTTGCGCCGCTGACACAGCAGCCGCGTCGCCAGCTACGCCAAACACTTAAGCGCCTGCCGCGCCGCTTCATCGGCCATGGCGTGGTGATGGGTCTGGTGCTGGCCGTGATCGCCACGGGCGGTCTGCCGGATGTCACACTAGGCATGGACTGGACCCAGGGCGCGACGATCGCGACTGACCATGTTGAAGGCGTTGCACACGCGGAGCAGCATGTTGGTGTGGCGGCGCCCCAGGTGATCGCGGACGCGTCGGCGGCGCTCGCTCACAATGCGGAACATGCCAACGATGCGATCACGCCGTCGCTGCTGCCACGACAGGTTGCAGTCGGCTCCGCATTTGTTGCCAACCATAAAGTCGCTCCCGGCGAGAAGTTGGGCGAGATCGCTCAGCGCTATAACGTTTCGGTCGGCACGCTGATTGCCGCCAACGATATCGACGTCAAGCTGCTGCCGATCGGCCAGGACCTGCGCATTCCCCGCGTTTCCGGCCTGCCGCACAAGGTTGTCGAGGGCGAGAGCGTCGAAAGTATCGCCGAGGTATATAACGTTCCGGTTACATCGATCCGCTTCTTTCCCGCCAATAATCTGGGCAATGGCCGCACGCTGACAGTGGGCGAAGAGATCTATATTCCCGGCGGAACGGCGATCGGCAATGGCCCGACTGAGGCCGAAGCTTCTCAGGCCACCGCTATGCCGGTCGGCTCGGTGCTCGACAACGACACGCGCATTCGTAATGGTCCGAGCACAGAGTACGAGCGGATCGCTAAGCTGGGCGCCGATACGCAGGTCGCGCTGGTTGGCCGTCACGAGAACTGGTTCCAGATTCGCACCGCCAACGGCACCGAAGGCTGGATCGCCGCCGATTTGCTGGGCGTAGGCGACGGCATCGCGGATCAGGTGCCGACGATCATCGAGATTCCGCCGCTGCCGACGCCTGAGCCGACACCGGCGCCTGAGGCGCCAAAGCCCACGCCCGAGCCAACACCGAAGCCGACGCCCAAGCCGCTGCCGGCCAATCGCTGGGTCTGGCCCACGGTCGGCGATCTGACCTCGGGCTTCGGCTACCGCAACTTCAGGGTCGGCACGTTCCACAACGGCATCGACATTGCCAACCGCAAAAACACGGTCATCCGCGCGGCGCGCTCAGGCACCGTGATCGCGGCGGGCTGGTGCAGCGGCTACGGCTACTGCGTCAAGATCAACCACGGCGACGGCTTCGTGACCGAGTATGGGCACCTGTCCTCGCAGCCGAACGTGCGCAATGGCCAGTATGTCAACGCCGGCGATCGCATCGGCCTGATGGGCAGCACCTTTGATCGCAAGGGCGGCGGCTACTCGACCGGCGTGCATCTGCATTTCACGGTCAAGCGCAACGGCGCGGCGGTCAATCCCATGCGCTACTTGCCCTAGCGCTCCAACGATCGTGATAAGCAGGGCTGGCCAGGTGCCAGCCCTCTTGTTTTGCACGACATCGCGTAGCAAAACCGGCGCCGGATTGGTATAGTTAGTGCTTCAAGCATAGAAGAACAACTGAACAAAGAACAAAGAACAAAGGAGCCGTGTTCTTACCCGTTTGTTCTTTGTTCTCAGCTCTTTGTTCTCTAACGGAGTTATCATCTGTGTTTTCATCGGCCCGTATGCCCTTCATCGCAGCTGTGCTGGGGCTGGCGCTTTTCGCCACAGGGCCAATTGGGCGGCTACTGGTTGTGGGCGGGCTGCTGCTTTTTGCTCCCGGCTATCTGCTGTGGTCGCTTGCCGATGCCGATCTTCGTCTGCCGCGCTTCGTCGCTCCCGCGCTCTGGCTTGGCCTGAGTCTCAGTCTGATTCCCGTGCTGTTCTTGTGGAGCAGCACGCTGGGGCTGCGGCTGACACCTCCGATCCTCATGCTGCAACTGTTTGGCCTGGCGGCGCTGGCGCTCTGGCGCTGGCTACGCGCTCCTGCGCGTGTTGTAGCGCCTGCCTGGCTGCTGCTCGGCTGGCTGCTCGTGGTGGGGCTGGTCGGTCTGACGCGCGTGCTGGAGATTCGGGGCATTGCCGCGCCGCTGTGGGTAGACTCGCTGCATCACACGCTGCTGGTGCGCATCACGGGCGAGACCGGGCGGATTCCAACCTCGCTTGAGCCGTATCTCCCGATCCCGAGCCTGCGCTATCACTGGGGCTACCACACGATCGTCGCGACGTGGCGCGCGGTGGCGCGGCTGCCGCTGCTTGAGGCGATGCTGTGGAGCGGCCAGATCCTCAACGCGTTGATCGCCGTGGTGATGTACGCGCTGGGAGCGTTCGTGCTGCGCTCGCCGCGCGGCGGTCTGATCGCGGCAGTGGTGGCGGGCCTGCTCTCGATTCTGCCGGCCTACTATGTGACCTGGGGCCGCTACACGCAGCTGACCGGACTGCTGCTGCTGCCGGGCCTGATGATCATCTCGATCGCGCTGGCCGAGCATGGGCGCTGGTCGTGGCGGCTGATCGTGCCGGCGGCGCTGCTGCTCAGCGGCCTGATGCTGGTGCATTATCGGGTGCTGGTCTTCTACGCCGCGTTTATGCTGCCCTATCTGCTGCTGCTGATCGCTCAGCGGCCGCGCACCATCGGCAGTGTTGCGCTGCGCTTTCTGGCCGTCGGGGCACTGGCGACGTTGATTATCGCGCCGTGGGCCTGGGAGATGCTCCAGCGGGTGCTGATCCCGTACGCCGCAGCTCCCGCCGGTCTCGCCGGCAGCGATAGCTATAACAGCGCAAGCTGGCAGCTGCTGCGCTATGGCAATAATCCTGCGCTGTATGTGTTCGCGGCGGCTGGTACGCTGCTGGCGGTGGCGCTCCGGCGCTGGCGCATCGTGGCGGTCGCGGCCTGGATCGGCGTGCTGTTTTTACTGGCCAATCCATCGGTCTTCGGCCTGCCCGCCAGCTGGTTCATCAACAACGACTCGGTGATCATCACGCTGTTTATGCCGGTCGCGCTGCTGGCAGCGTTCGGTGCCAATCAGCTGGCTCACTGGCTCCATCGTTTCGCGCCTGCCACAAGCAAGCTGGCGACACGCTGGGCTCTGGTCGCGGCGTTCGTGGCGATCGCGCTGTTTGGCACGTGGCAGCTGCGCAGCGTGGTGAATGATGTCACTGTGCTGGCGCGGCCAGCCGATGTGCAGGCGCTGCGCTGGGCGGAGACGAACACGCCGCAGGACTCGCGCTTTCTGGTCAACACCACGCTCTGGCTTAACGGCTCGTACCGTGGCACCGACGGCGGCTGGTGGCTGATGCCGATGGCCGGCCGCTGGGTCACGACGCCGCCAGCGGTGTATATTTATGGTACGCCCGAGTACCGGCGCGAGGTCGAGTCGCTCAACAAGCGGATCACCGAGATCACGCCGGACGCGATCGAAGCGCTCAAGCAGCTGATCCGCGACGAGCGCATTACGCATGTGTATGTCGGCAACGAGTCGGGACCGATCAAGGCGGATATGCTCTTCGGCGATCCGATCTTCACGCCGATCTATGACGAGAGCGGCGTCACCATTTTTGCTGTCCGCCGCGATTCTTGACGCTACCAGGAAGGTATGTCATCATCGACGCTCCCGAAGGATGCAGCGGTGAGTAACGATAACCGTAGCAACATGATGATCAACGAGACCAATCAGCTCAGCGAGCGCGAGCGCGAGATTTTGCGGCTTGTCGCGACCGGGCTGTCCAACCAACAGATCGCGAATCAGCTCGGCATTAGCGTGAACACCGTCAAGGTTCATCTACGCAACGTGTTTAGCAAGATCGGCGTGGCGTCGCGCACCGAGGCGACGATGTATGCCGTTCGCGCCGGGATCGTAACGATCGATCGTGCCGAGCCCGCGCTGCTGGCTGCAACTTCCGATGTTCTGCCCGCCGATTCTGTTGCCGTCGCGGAGCCCGAGCCAGCGATCGAGGAGCCTGCGCCGCTGCCGGTGGTCGAGCCGACGACGGCAGCGCCGGAACCTGCGCCTCAATCGCTGCTGCAAGCGCCAGTGGTGGCAGCTCCCGCTTCCACCCCGAGACGAGTCGGCTGGCTGATCCCGGCCCTGGCCGGCGTGGCGCTGCTGGGCCTGATCCTGGCCGGCGCCTGGTGGTCGGGCTGGCTTGGCACCAGCGAAACACCGGAGACCAGCGCTGACCAGGCGCGCTGGAAAGAGCTTCCCGCCGCGCAGACCGCCCGCGCCGGATTCGCGATCGCCAGCAGCGCCGACAAGCTGTATGTGATCGGCGGCGAAGGTGTTGGCGGCGTGGTGAGCACCGTTGAGCGCTACGATGCCAGCCAGGGAATCTGGACAAATCTGAGCCAGAAGCCGACGCCAGTGACCGATGTGCGCGCGGTGGTGCTGGGTGGAAAGCTGTATGTTCCCGGCGGGCGGCGCTCCGACAATCCCAGCGATGTCACAACTGTTGTCGAGCGCTACGATCCGAACACTGAGTCCTGGGAAACGCTGCGCGAATTGCCGCAGCCGCGCAGTGGCTATGCGCTGGCGGCGCTCGAAGGCAAGCTGTACTTGTTTGGCGGCTGGGACGGCGCGACCTATCGCAGCGAGGTTTTCGAGTACGATCCCGAGCGTGACAGCTGGCGCGAGCGCACGCCCATGCCGACTGCGCGCGCCTTTGCCGACGCGGGCGTGGTCGAGGGCAGCATCTATGTCCTCGGCGGCGAGAATCAGAGCGGGCCGCTCGCGAACAACGAGGTCTACACGCCTGCTCAGGAAGGCGCGCAGCCCTG